>CAZCHU010000051.1:0-20403 GCA_964498215.1 uncultured Mycobacterium sp.
CCGGTTTGTTCACCTTGCGCGGGCTGATCTCGCCGTAGGCGAGCTGCACGGCGCTATAGCCGTCGCGCTCCGGGGTGCGGATACGGGTCACCACGTTGGGGCCGGCCTTGACGACCGTGACTGGGACGACCTTGTTGTTCTCGTCGAACACCTGCGTCATACCCAGCTTGGTGCCCAGAATGCCTTTGCGTGCCATGTTCTGGATATCTCCTACTGGGATGCCTATTGGATATTGACGTCGACGCTGGCCGGCAGATCGATGCGCATGAGGGCGTCAACGGTCTTCGGCGTCGGGTCGACGATGTCGATCAGTCGCTTGTGCGTACGCATTTCGAAGTGCTCCCGCGAGTCCTTGTACTTGTGCGGGGACCGGATGACGCAATACACGTTCTTCTCGGTCGGCAGCGGTACAGGGCCGACCACGCTGGCGCCCGTTCGGGTGACCGTCTCCACGATCTTGCGCGCTGAGGCGTCGATCGCCTCGTGGTCGTAGGCCTTGAGCCTGATGCGGATCTTTTGTCCCGCCACGCTTCTCCTACCTCACTACTAACGGGCCCGAATTCGGGCCTGGCTGTGCCGCCGCTGTTTACCTGTCTGTGGTCCACCGACCCCCGCGGTCGGGTGTGTCGCCCGCACGCACGCTCTTTCGCGGCATAATGCTTGCCACAATCGAGGTTGGGACCGGACGCGCCCGTGGGGGCGCTGGTCGCATGCCCGGCCAGGCGAACCCGGCTCAAGGCAACCCGAACAGTATGCCTGAGAATCGAGCCTCCTCCAAATCCTTGGAGCAGGCCACCGGCGGTCCGTCTTACCGCCCGGGCAGGTAGGCCGCATGGGTCCTGCGACCACCGCATACCGCGTGGGGCCGCGACCAGGTAGGGTCACGTAGCTTCATGGAGCATTAGCCCAAGACCTAGCGCAGCATTTAACGAAAGCCACTATGTCCGAGGACCAGATCGCCGACGTTCCACCAAATCACCTCTCCATTGATCCAAGTAGCCCTTTCTATAGCGAAGAGGTGCTCAGCCGCGACGTGGGTATTCGCTTCAATGGCGTCGAGAAAACCAATGTTCACGAATACGACGTGGCCCAGGGCTGGGTACGTGTTGAGGTTCCGACCGCCAAGGATCGTCGCGGAAATCCGATGATCATCAAGCTCAGCGGCACGGTTGAACCGTATTTCCGCCAGACAGAATAGTGATGCGCGGACCTCTGGGTTCCCGGCGATGTTCCCGGCGATACGGAAGCCGGCACAGATGAACCCCAGCTCCACCTACCGGCTGTGGAGACAGCTGGCCGCGCTCCCGGGCGGTACCCGTATGTTCTCGGCAGCCGCAATGGCCCGGGTGCCCTACTTTGCATCGGTACTTCCCCACGTAACGCAGATGGAACCCGGCTTGGCCGAGGTCACCATCCCGAACTGGGCATTCGTCCACAACCACTTGAAGACCGTGCACGCAATTGCCTCCTGCAATGCGGCCGAGATGGCGATGGGCATGCTGATGGAGGCCACCGTGCCGACGAGCCACCGCTGGATCCCCAAGGCGATGAGCGTGCAATACCTGCAGAAGGCCACGACGTCACTACGTGCCACCGCCAGCATCGACCCGCCGGATTTTTCGATCATCACCGAGGGCACCGAGATCGTGGTGCCCGTGAGCATTAGGGACCGTTCGGGGCTCGAAGTCGTCCACGCCGACATCACCACCTGGGTCACCCCGGTGGGCTGATCAACCTGGGCACCATCAACTGCCTTCACCGGCGGCGCCGCTATACAAACCAGGACTCATAATGACCCGAAGCACCGAACTCCACCGGCCGGCGCCGTCGCTGGCGAATCGAAGGTTCTTCATTACCGGGGCCAACGGCTTCATCGGACACGCCGTAGCGGAGCGATTACGCGCCCTCGGCGGCCAGGTGGGCGGTGTCGATCTAGTCGGCGATCCCGAGCGCGACGTGGTCGTCGGCGACATCACCAAGCCGGAGCAGTGGGCGTCGGCGCTGGACGGGGCCGACACCGTGATCCACACCGCGGCGCTGCTCGGCGGGGCGTACCCGCTGCAGCAGGCCTGGAAGGTCAACGTGCTCGGCACCAGCCGGGTGTTGAGAGCATCGGTTGAGGCGGGGGTGCACCGCTTCGTGCACCTCTCCTCAATCGCCGCGTACGGCTTTGACTTTCCCGACGGCGTCGATGAGAGCTATCCGACTCAGGTCAACGGCGACGCCTACACCGACACCAAGGTCAACTCCGAAGCCATCGTGCTCGCTGCCCACGCCGCCAAGGAGATTGAGGTGACGGTGATCAGGCCCGGCGACGTGTGGGGGCCCGGCTCGGTGTGGGTGCGCTCCCCCATCATCGAAATGCGCAAGAAGTTCGGCTTCCCATTGCCAAACGGCGGCAACGGCATTTTCTCACCGGTGTATATCGATAACTTCGTCGACGGCATGGTGCTGGTGGTCGACACCCGGGAAGCCATCGGCCAGGTCATCACCCTCACCGACGGGAAGGGGGTCCGCTGTGCGGACTTCTTCGGCCACTTGGCGAAGATGAGTGACGGCACCATCCGCACCCTGCCGATACAGGTGGCTGCGCCGCTCGCCGATGCGGTGGGCTCGATGCTGCGCCGTTTCGGGCAGCGGACCGACCTGTGCTCCGGGACGATGTGGCTGCTCAACCGGCCGGGCACCTATTCGATCAACAAGGCGCAGAAGATGCTCGGATTCCAGCCGCTGGTCTCGATTGACGAAGGCATGACCCAGGTCGCCGAATGGGTGCGCGCGGAGGGACTCGTGGATAGCTGATTCCCAACTACGTCCATCTAACCGTCCATCTAACGCAGCCCAGCCCAGAACGGGCAGTGATGCGTCTGCTCGAAATCGGCGATCATCCGGCTGCCATCGGGCTGCAGTGACATCACCGACTCGGTACCTCCCACCACCGGCCAGTCGGGTTGACCCTCGGCCTGCGGCGTGCCGTTTGTCACGAACTGCGCCCAGTAGTCGATCATCTGGTCGGACAGTCTCTGCTGTGCAGAATCGAACGGGGGTGCCCCGCCAACGTCGAACAGGTAACGCAGCTCGAGCGAGTGACTGGCCCCCACCGGAAATGGCAAGGTGCGCAACGGATCGGGCGCCGGCGCACCGCGGTCGTTGAACTCGTAGAAGTAGACGGCATCGTGGTCGTCGCGGGCCAGCGCGTCGGCCATACTGTCGCCCACGCAGGCGAATACGCCGTCGGTGACCGCCGCTGAATAGGCCAGTGGGACACTGTCGAACTCAGCCAGCGGATACTGTTCGGCCACCGCCGCCGAGTCTTCCCCGAACGTGGCCGCCAACAGATCCGGGTAGTCCGACGCCGTGTAGCGCTTGCCTTCACGCAGATACTCCAGAGCAACGAATAGCGTGAACTCGTCGCGAGTCGTTCCGATCATGATCGGAACTCGCGCAGCCCTACCTTCGTTGAAACCAGCAACGGGATTGACCGGCAACACTGCAGTACCGGTCACCGGACCAATGAGCTCGTCATCTCCGATAGCATAGAACCACAGCGGTTTTCGCAACTTACCCACCGGCAGCGCGCGCAGGCATTCCGCTGCTGACTCCGGTTCGGCGCACCCGACTTCGGCGGCATAATCGACGCTTCGGGCCTGTGCGACCGGAAGGGCGGCTTGGGCCTCACAGGGGGCGCTCTGGATGATGGCGGCGTCGAACAATCCGCGCGACCCGGGGGCGACGAGATGGTCGCACACCGACATTCCACCCGCCGACTCCCCTGCCACCGTCACCCTGGCAGGGTCCCCGCCGAACTGTGCGATGTTGTCACGCACCCAGCGCAGGGCCGCCTGCTGATCGGCGAGGCCGTAGTTGCCCACATCCCCCGCGGGACCGAGTGCCGGGTGAGCCAGGAAGCCCAGCACTCCGAGTCGGTAGTTGATCGTGACGACGACGATGTCGCCGCGTGCGACCATGCGCCGGGCATCGTAGACACCGCCACTACCGTTGACGAAAGCGCCACCGTGGATCCACACCATCACCGGACGCGGCCGGACCGGCCCGGAATCCGGATCGACCGGGGTCCAGACGTTCAGGGTTAGGCAGTCCTCGTCGGTCTGGCGCCCTAGTTCGATGTCGCCGGCGAGATCCTGAATGCACCGCGGTCCGAGGTGGCGCGCCTCCCGGATGCCATCCCACTTCAGCGCCTCCTCCGGCGGTTTCCAACGCAATTCCCCGATGGGCGGTGCGGCGTAGGGAATTCCGGCGAAGAATCGGTGGTCCTCGGCGATGACACCACGCACCGCGCCCGCCGCAGTCTGAACCAGCGCCGGATCCGACTCCGCCGGTTCCGTCTCCTGCTGCCCCCGGGTGCACCCGGCCGTCATCGCCACGGCGAGGGCGACACACACGACGCGGCCGAGAACCGATGCGGACGCCACGAGGTCCGAGCTTAATCTGATGAGGTCACGCGCGCCTTTCCCCGCCGGCATCCATCACCTAAACTCGACATAATTGACGCTTGTCAAGTGTCTTTTCGACCCCCGGCGAGGAGGCCGCATGAGTGCATCAACGATGGGCTTGAGCAAGGACGACGCCGCAAATGTGCTCGCCGATCCGACGGCCTACGCCGACGACGCCCGTCTGCACACCGCGCTCACCTTTCTGCGCGCCAACGAACCCGTCGCATGGGTGGACAATCCGCCGTACCGCCCGTTTTGGGCGATCACCAAACATGCCGACATCATGGCGATCGAACGCGACAACGAGTTGTTCATCAGCGGCCCGCGGCCACTGTTGATGCCAGCCGACGGTGACGACGTGATGAAACAACAACAACAAGCGGGGATCGGTCTACGAACTCTGATTCACATGGACGACCCCCACCACCGCGACGTGCGCAAGATCGGCGCCGACTGGTTCCGCCCGAAGGCGATGCGCGACCTCAAGGTGCGAGTGGACGAATTGGCGAAACGGTACGTCGACCGGATGCGCGACATCGGTCCCGAATGCGACTTCGTCACCGATATCGCGGTCAATTACCCTCTCTACGTAATACTTTCGCTGCTAGGCCTGCCTGAAGAAGACTTCGGGCGGATGCTCCAACTCACCCAGGAGATGTTCGGCGGCGACGACACCGAACACAAGCGCGGCGAGGGCACCACCGACGACCTGCTCGCGGTGTTAATGGACTTCTTCGCCTATTTTTCAGCACTGACCGCGTCACGCCGTGAGCATCCCACCGGTGATCTGGCTTCCGCGATCGCCAACGGAACGATCAACGGCGAGCCCCTGTCGGACATGGATACCGTGTCGTACTACGTCATCGTTGCGAGCGCGGGTCACGACACCACCAAAGACGCTATCTCCGGTGGGTTGCGAGCGCTCATCGACAACCCTGGTCAGCTCGCCCGTCTCCGCGGCGATCTAGGCCTGATGGGTACCGCTGTCGAGGAGATGATCCGCTGGACAACGCCGGTGAAAGAATTCATGCGGACCGCTACCGCCGACACTGAGGTCCGGGGAGTGCCGATCGCTGAGGGTGAGTCGGTGTATCTGGCCTATGTCTCGGCCAACCGGGACGAAGAGATCTTCGACGAACCGTTTCGATTCGACGTGGGTCGCGACCCGAACAAGCATCTGTCCTTCGGTTATGGCGTGCATTTCTGTCTCGGCGCTTCCCTGGCACGAATGGAGATGAACAGCCTGTTCACCGAGCTACTGCCCCGGCTGGACTCGATCGAGTTGGCCGGCGAACCGCAGCTGTCTGCCACCACATTCGTCGGCGGCCTCAAACACCTGCCGATTCGCTACTCGCTGAGGTGATGAACTCAGCCGCGCGGTGGGCCACCATGACGATGGTCGCGTGCGGACCGCGACTGGTGATCGCCGGCAGTATTGATCCGTCGATCACCGACAGCCCGCTTACCCCGAAGACCCGGCAGCGGCTGTCGACCACAGCTGCGGAGTCGCCGTCGGCACCCATACGGGCGCTACCGCACAGATGTTGCGACGTCGCCCACGATGGCTCGGATTGCACTGTCGAGCAGGTTATTTCTGCCGCCATCTCGGTTCCCGTACGTAGCAGTTCGACATCAGTGGCCGCGCTGTCATACCGGTGTTCGATCACCGGAGCAACATCAGGGTCCGCCGACGCCAGGGTGAGGCGGCCCCGGGACCGCGGGCGCATCAACGCCACCCCGATATGAGGCCGGTCGACAGGGTCGCCACCGCGGCCGCTCATCATGGCCTCGAAGCCTGCCGTGTACGGCCGGATCTCCAACCCGTCCCGCGTGGTCAGGACCGCCTCCAGCGGGGGCGCACCGCGGGTAGCTGGCCAACTGACCGGCAGCAGCCATTCCGGATGGTCGACGGTGCCGGTGCCGACGGGAAGATCGACCTCAACGCGCACATCTGCGGCCTCTAGCACCTGCTCGGGCCCCACTCCCGAGACCATCAACAAGTGCGCGGACCCGATAGCCCCTGCGCACAGGACGATCTGATCGGCTGTCAGTTCGATCCTTCCTGATGGCGCGCGACACACGAGTCCGGCTACCCGGCCACGTGCCACCCTGATGCGCTGCGCCCGGGTTTCGGTCAGCACCGTCAAGTTTCGACGAGATAGTGCCGGCTGCAGAAAGGCCTCGCCCGGTCCAATCCGGTTGCCGCCGTTGATGTTCAATGGAACCGCGCCGACACCCGAAGTCGGTGGCGACGCTGGCGTGGAACCGTTCAGATCAGCGATCCATCCAAACCCTGCCGCCAGGACTGAGTCGACGAATGCCTCTGTGCAGCTACTGAATTCGACGACGCGACGCACCGTGATCGGCCCGCCGGCCCCGTGCAGCGCGCCACCGAAGTCAACATCGGACTCGATTGCCTTGAAATGCGGCAGCACATCGGCCCATGACCAGCCATCGAGCCCCCAACCGTCGATGTCCGAGGGCAGTGCGCGGCAGAAATACCCGCCATTGATCGCACCGGACCCCCCCACCACCGCGCCGCGCATGATATGCGCATAGCGCTTCGGCGCGTCGGTCAAGGTGGTCCGATAGCGCCGTACCACGGAGCTGGCTGGTCCGATCGGAAGCCGCAGGCCGTCAGCGATCTGGTCGCGCACCCACGGAGCGACCGGTCCGGGACCCGATTCGACGACCGTGACCTGGCACCGTTCGTCGGCGGAAAGCTGTGCTGCAAGCACTGATCCCGCGCTTCCCGCACCGACGATCAGAACGTCGCTGTGCACGCCAACGGGGCTCAGGTCCGGATCTGCGGCTTGAGCGCACCGATGTGACGCTCCCGCAGGACTCCACCCCACAGGCCCAAGCCATAGGCAATGTCGTCGAGGCGTTTGAGAAGGAAATATGTAATCAAGCCGACTCGCTTGAAGTCATCGTCGACGTCGCCGCTGCCGCTGCCGTTGCCGTTGCCGCTCCGGGTGATCCAGTCGTAGACCCCGTCCAGAACAGCGGCCACCAGCACCACACGACGACAGCGTTGCGACAGCACCGCCGCGATCAGGGCGATCGGCCAATAGTGCCGGCAGATTGCCGAGGCCAGCGGAATGACCGCCGACCATAGCCCCTGGGCGGCGACCACCGCGACTTCCATCGGCTCGGTCTGCACGCTGGACAACGACCTGGCGATCCGGCGGCCGGTGATCGCTGCGACGGCCGCCGACGCCAGGTAACCCACGCTCGAGCCGATGGCCACAAGAATCCAGACCACGAGCGTCCAACCCGAAACCACCAGCGGGGCGGTTTTGCCGGGGTGGCGAATCTCCAGCGGCGCGGCAGCTCTGCCATAGAACGTCTTGCGAGCAAACCACTTTCGCAGCTCAGTTCGGTGATCGTGAGCAACCATGGCAATCGGCTCGTACCGTAGCCGAGCACCCGCTTCACTCAAACGCCAACAGAGGTCCACATCCTCGCCGGACGCGAGCGATTCGTCGAAACCGCCGATCTCGATAAGCGCACGACGGCGACAGATGATCGCTGCGCTGGGCACATAGGACACCGCCCCCAACGGGACCACCGGCGCCTCACGTAAACCCAGGTCGAGCGACGAACGCACGGCCTCGTATCGCGCTACCGCATTGTCAGACGGTCTCAACGCCACGATCCGGGGGGCCACCAGGGCCACCGCGGGGTCGCAGAAATGCCCGAGTAAGGCCTCCAGCCATCCACGGCGGGGCACCACATCGGAGTCCAGGAAGGCAACGATTTCCGTCTCGCAAGCTCGGAGCCCGGTGTTACGGGCCGCGGACGGACCCTTGCTGCGGTCATGCCGCAGAACACGGACATCGCAGTGCATACCCTCGAACTGAGATGCGGGTACCGGCTCCACCGAGCCGTCGTCCACGATGATCACCCGCAGCCCGCGCAGCGCCAGGACCAGCCGCTCGAGTCCGGACAGGTTGTCCCGCACCGGAATAACGACGGTGACATCCCGGTGTGACGGTCCGCTCAACGGGCGCGGGTGGGCGATCGTGGCGTCCAGTAAGGTGCGAGCCAACTGTGCACTGGTGGCGTCACGCACCTCGAGCCTTCCGCCGTTGAGCATGGTCTGCGCAGTGGGCGCCAGCCGAAGCAAACGGGTCGGTGAGCCCCCGAGCAGCGCGGCCCCCTCCCCGAGAACACGCACGCGCCGGTCCACTTGGACGGCGAACCCGTCGGGCAGCCGCGATCCGCTCATCGCAACATCCCGTCGGGATCGGGCGCCCACCGGATCACCCGCTCTAGACACGCGTCAACCATTTCGGCGAAAATTCTCCCCCCCTCGCCCGCGGACGCTGTGGTCGGATCTCCGAGCACTCCCAGCGAACTCACAGCCGCAACTCCCCCCCGAAGCATGTGCGGCATCAACTCCGACAATGGGGCCCGGTTACCCGGGACTCGCTGCTCGTCCCTGACCACGTCCGGCGAAATATGCAGCAATATCGATGTTTCGGTGTGGCCTGCATGTGGATCTGCGTTGCTGACGCTGCACGCAGACCACCCCACATCCCGCCCCTCGGACCGCACAAGCGCCGCAGCCCGGCGCAGAGCCTCGACATTCCCGCCGTGGCCGTTGACGAAAACCAGGCGATTCGCCCACTGACAGGCAGATCGGGCGAACTCCACGAGCAGGTCGGCCAGTACCGAGGTACCGATCGACACGGTGCCAGCGAAGCCTTCATGCTCTCCACTGGCACCGTATCCGATAGCAGGGGCGAGCATCCAGTCGGATTCATTTCCGGCACGAAGGCGCACGGAAAGCGCGTTTGCTACCGCCGTCGCGATGCGTGTGTCGGTATCCAGCGGCAGGTGCGGCCCGTGCTGCTCGGTGGAACCTACCGGGACGACCAGCGCGGGCGACATATTGCGCACCTGGCTCGACGTTGAGTTCCCGAGCTCGCTGGGAAAAGCCACGCGACGATGGTAGGCCCAATTCACCTGCTATGTACCAATTGTTGGCGCATGCGTGACAATTGATTGCCCGCATCGGCCCCCGGGCGTGGATCTTGAGTTCACCCCAGCCCCCCGTGTCACCCCTGTATCAGGAGCCCGTTTGGCTTCACAGGTCCGATCTCCGGCTGGTTCACACCCCGAGGGTCCGGGTAAATCCGTCGGGAATCAGGATGTCTGCGCACGTCAGCTCGTGAATCGAGGGTTTGCCAAGGCCCATCATCGCGGAGTCGACACCGCCACGCAGAATGTCAAGTACGTTCTCGACGCCGGCCTGGCCGTTGGCGGCCAGACCCCATAGATAGGCCCGGCCGATCATGACTGCCCGGGCGCCTAGCGCGACCGCCTTGACCACATCGCTGCCGCGGCGGATCCCGCCATCCAGCAAAACCTCGACCTGATCGCCCACCGCGTCAGCAACGGCCGGTAAGCAGCGGATTGCCGCCGGGGTTCCGTCCAGGTTGTTTCCGCCGTGGTTGGACACTGAAATCGCCGAAACACCAGCGTCTACTGCGCGTTTCGCGTCATCGACCCGCACGATCCCCTTAAGCAGGAAGGGTCCGCCCCATTGCTCGCGCAGCCAGGCGATGTCTTCCCAGGTCGGGGGCGGGGTACCCATCCACTCCCCGTACGCCTGAAAGAACGTGGGACCGGCCTCACCGCGTCTGCCCTGGTTTGGAACCCGCAGATCAGGGGGCCGTAGACCCTTGCCGAAGCCCCACAGCCAACGCGGTTTGGTCATCACCTCAGGGAACATCCGAAGCATTGCCGCAAGGTTCATTTCTTCGGGAATCTTGGGGCTGCCCCAATCGCGGCCATGGGAGAAGCTCCAGTCAGTGGTGACGATCAACCCGGCGACTCCAGCTTCCCTGGCGCGCTGTACCCGGTCGAGGATCTGGTCGCGGCTGCCCAACCAGTAAATCTGAAAGAAAATCTTGTCGTTGACGGCCACCACATCTTCCATCGGCTTACTGGCGAACGATGAGAGTCCCATTGCGGTGCCCCGAGCTGCGGCAGCCCGAGCGACGGCCACTTCGCCGTCCGGATCGACAGCCTGCACACCGGTTGGCGAGATGATCACGGGTAGCGAAATATCTTGGCCCATAACAGTTGTCGCCATGTCCCGCTTCTCGGGAGCACCGACCACATGCGGAGCGAAGCCGAGTTGAGCAAACGACTCGACGTTGTCGGAGACTGTCACACCCTTTTCACTGGCTGAGATCAGCGCAGCGTAGACGGACTTGGGCAGTCGTTTCTTCGCCCGCTGCTGGGCGATGGCGACGGTTTCGAACCAGGTATCGCGTGCCATCAGGTCATCTCCGCTTCACACCGGGCTTTCGTGGCAGAACTTCTTGGGGGGAGCGCTCAGCAGTGTGAGTGGAACTGGACCTGACGGTGTCCTACGGTTGGCGGCGCGGGAATGGTCAACGCTGGACTTGGGCTTGTCGCGCTCACGCGCCAGTGCCGGCTCGCTGTAGCCCTGCACACACTCCGGGTCCGGACCGTCCAATGGCAAGCCGGTAAAGAACTTCGCCGCCATACACCCGCCACGGCAGCTGTCGTAGTGGCCGCAGCTGCCGCATGCCCCGGCTGATTGCGGTGCACGCAGTTCGGCAAATAGTTCGGAATTCTGCCAAACGTTTTGGAATCCGCTGTCCGACAGGATATTTCCAGCAAGAAAAGTGTCATGGATCGCAAACGGGCATGCGTAGACGTCGCCCACAGGGTCGATCAAGCAGACCACCCGGCCGGCACCGCACAGGTTGAGACCGGCCAGCGCACCGGGTTCGCCCAGCCCGGACAGGTGGAAAAACGAGTCTCCGGTGAGCACCCCCTCCCCGTTGACCACCAGCCAGTCGTATAGCTGAATCTGCTGCGCGGGCGTTGGGTGCAGTTCGTCCCAGATGTCAGCGCCGCGGCCAGACGGCCGTAGCCGGGTGATGCGCAGGGTCGCACCGTACCGATCGGCCAGCGCCTTGAAGTCGTCGAGTTGGTCCACGTTGTGGCGAGTCGCGACGACCGAAATCTTGGCGTCTGCGAAGCCGGCGTCCCTGAGGTTCTCCAGCGCGCGAATGGCCATCGCAAATGAGCCGGGACCGCGGACCGCGTCGTTGACCTCTGCGGTCGCACCGTCCAGGGAAATCTGCACGTCGACGTAGTCGCTGGCGGCCAACTTCGCCGCAACCTCGCGGGTGATCCGGACACCGTTGGTCGAGAATTTGACACCCACCTGATGGGCGGTTGCGTAGTCAACGAGTTCCCAGAAGTCCTGCCGCACAGTAGGTTCCCCGCCACCGATGTTGACGTAGAACACCTGCATACGTTGCAGCTCGTCAATGATGTCCTTGCACTGCTGAGTGGACAGCTCCCTCGGATCCCGCTTTCCCGACGACGACAAACAGTGCACACAGGACAGGTTGCATGCGTAGGTCAGTTCCCAGGTCAGACAAATCGGGGCGTCCAGACCGCGTTCGAACTGATCGACAAGCCGGGGTACGGGCGCGGTGCGCACGACGGTCATGACGCCTCCTGGTGAACCAGCATTGTGGACTGCGCGAGCACACCCAGCGCCTGTAGGTAGGGCTCTTGGTTGGCGTCGTCGATTCCGGCAGCTCGGCACGCAGCTCGGGCGTCGGGGTGATCGGCCAGCGAGTTGACCACCCCGACGATCGTCCGGTTCTTCAGGAACGACAACTTGCGCGTTCCGAAGTGGTAGAGCAGCGCGCCGAACGGCTCGGGCCGAACGGCCACCTGCGGGTGCAGCCTCCACCCCAGGCCGGGGTCGAACGTCCTGCCCTGCCGGGATTGTCCCGTCGGCGCAGCCACGGTCAGTAGACCCCGCACATCCCGTCGATCGAGACTTCCTCGACCAAGCTCTCGGTGACCAACTCTTCGGCCTCAACAGGCGCTGCGTGCTCCACGTGCTCAGACGGCGTCATCGATCTCAACTTTCTCCTCGCGGGCCCGGCAGGGTCTCGACATTTGCAATCCAGATCGCCAGAATATGGCATCGGGTGCCGAAATGAAAGGGTGGGTGCCAGTGCACGCTGCGAAGGCACGCGTTGGCCAGTCGCGAGTGGGGCGGCGCCGATCGACCAGCTGGGACCACATCAGCGACGTCGCGATCGACCTGTTCATGGCGCAGGGCTTCGACAACGTCAGCGTCGACGATGTGGCGAGGGCGGCCGGGATCGCGCGCCGGACGTTGTTTCGCTACTACCCCTCCAAGAGCGCGTTGCCCTGGGGCGACTTCGACGCGCACCTGCATCGCATGCGCACATTGCTGGCCGAGGCCGATTCCGGGGTGCCGATCCGGGACGCCTTACGCACCGCCCTGCTGGCTTTCAACGATTTCGACGACACCGATCGTCACCGCCAACGCATGAGGGTAATCCTGGAAACCGAGGCGCTGCAAGCCTATTCGATGACCATGTACGCCGGATGGCGCGGTGTCGTGGCCACCTTCGTGGCGAGTCGGCTGGGTGGAAGTGCCGCCGATCTGGTGCCGCAGACGGTGGCGTGGACCTTGCTCGCGGTGGCATTGTCGGCCTACGAACAGTGGCTGGCCGACGGCTCGGTCCCGCTGGCAGCCACGTTGGGCGAAGCGTTCGACATGCTCGCTCCCGGCCTGGCCCACCTCGACCAGCGGTGACCCCTTTTTTCTACCGCGAGGGTGCGCAAAATGCCGCCAGTCGCGGCGTGTCGGCGTGCAGACACGCGCGCCCGCGGCGATAGAGCGCGCCCGCGGTGAAGAACGGACTAGTCCAACACGTCGGCGATCGGCGCACCGGCGGCAATCTTCGAACGGGTCTTCATCACCTTGGCCGGCATCGACGCGCCGACGACGCCGGCCACTATGCCGTCGCGTTCGTAATATGCCAGGAACTTGCGGCCGTCATCCTCGACGAGGTGCACAGTGTCGGTGGCCTGGGGCTCCCCCAGACACTGGATCTTGATGTCGTACTGGTCACTCCAGAAGTACGGGACCGCAGCTGCGGCTGGTGGATCCTGGCCCAGCATCGACGGCACCATGGCCCGCGCCTGGTCGGCGACGTTGCTCCAATGCTCTACGCGCACTTGCTCTCCAGCCGCGTCACGCCAAGAAGCGACGTCGCCAACGGCCCAAACATGCGGAACGCTCGTCCGGCCCACGCGGTCGCAGACCACGCCGTTGTCGACCTCGATACCGCTGCCGTCCAGCCACCCGGTGGCCGGATGGGAGCCGATACCGACTACCACAAGGTCGGCTGCCAGCTCGGTGCCGTCATCGAGGGTGACGCTGCGCACCCGATCATCACCCTCGACCTGGGCGACGCCGACGCCGCACCGAACGTCCACTCCCTCGGCCCGGTGCAGTCGGGCCACCAATTCGCCGATCTGTTCGCCGAGCACAGAAGCCAGCGGTGCGGGCTGGGGCTCCACCAGCACCACGTCGACACCAAGGCTACGCAGGCTCGCCGCTACCTCGCATCCGATGAAGCCGGCACCGACCACCACCGCCCGGCGGGCCGCGCCCGCCTCTCTGCGCAACGCAATGCTCTGCTCGAACGAACGCAGCACGTGGATACCCGGTAGGTCGGGAAACGACGAGATCCGTTTGGGCACAAGTCCTGTCGCTATGACCAATTCTTCGTAGCCCAACTGAGTACCGTCAGACAACGTGAGGGTCTTGGTATCGGTGTCCACCGAACACACAGCGTTACCGAGCTGCACCGTGATGTCTTTCTCGGTGTAGAACTCAGCCGGTTTGAGCGTGACGTCATCAGTCTCAGCACGCAGCACGTCCTTGGACAACGGCGGCCGATCGTAGGGCAGCCGATCCTCAGCGCTGACAATCGTGATGGGTCCGGCGTACTCGGAACGACGCAGTTGCTCGGCTGTGCGGGTGGCGGCCAGTCCGCCGCCGACGATCACGACACCCGTTGATGTGGTCACCTGGGTGTTCTACACGATCGCGTCGGACCGATACGCGTCACCCCGCTCGATCAGGTTCGACAGCACGACAATGCTCTCGCTGCGTTCGATGTCGGCACTGGAGCGGATTCGCTCCAAGGCCTCTTCGAGATGGCGCATGTCGCGGGCCAACACGCGCAATACCGCGTCTGAGGTACCTGTGACGGTGGCCGCACTCACCACCTCGGGAATGCCCTGCCACGCAGTACGCAGGTCGGCTGGGGCGATCGTGCCGTGACAGAACACCTGGACATAGGCCTCGGTGGTCCAGCCGAGGGCGTTGCGGTCGATGACGGTGGTGAATCCCCGGATGACACCGCTGTCGAGCATTCGGTCGACCCGCCGTTTGACCGCTGGTGCCGACAGATTCACCCGCTGCCCGATCTCGGCGAACGTGGCCCGCGCGTGCTCGGTCAACTCGACCAGAATGCGTTCGTCGGTCTCATCAAGACGATCCACAGGGCCTCCTGCGCAAAATAGTTACGGTTCGACTGATATCACGCAACAGATGCTGCCATAGCGCGCAACATATGGCGATTGATTGTGCAACGGACCCTCCATATCGTAATTTCCATGACACTTTCCAATATCGCCGGAGTTGTCGCGGCCCCCACCACCGCCCTCGACACGGGACGATCAGCCCACACGCGCCGGTATGTGATGAGCGCTCCGCGGTACTTCACCGTCGAATACGTCATCAACCCGTGGATGGACACCTCGACGCCCGTCGACACCGCTCGCGCCCTGGACCAGTGGGAAGCACTACGGCAGACCTACGCGGACCTCGGGCATACGGTCGAGCTCGTCGAGCCGGTGCCAGATCTGCCAGACATGGTCTATGCCGCCAACGGGGGCCTGATCGTCAACGGCAAAGCTGTGGTGGCCCGGTTCGCCCATGCCGAGCGCGCTGGCGAGTCCATTGCTCACGCCGACTGGATGTCACGCAACGGATTCCTCACCGCCGAGACCCGGCACGTCAACGAAGGGCAGGGCGACCTACTGGTCGTGGGCTCGACCATCCTGGCCGGCTTCGGCTTCCGCACCGACCATCGAGCCCACGCCGAAGTGTCGGGACATATCGGGATGCCGGTTGTCAGCCTGGAACTCGTCGATCCTCGCTTCTATCATCTCGATACCGCGATGGCCGTGCTCGATGACCGTACGATCGCCTACTACCCACCCGCGTTCACCGAACGTTCCCAACTGACGCTGGCCGAACTTTTTCCCGACGCCATCGAGGTGGCCAGCGCCGACGCCTATGTTCTGGGCCTCAACGCGGTCTCCGACGGCCTCAACGTCGTGCTGCCCGCTGCGGCGACCGGCTTCGCCGAACAACTCCGACGGAGCGGCTTCCGGCCAGTCCCAGTGGACCTATCCGAACTGCTCAAAGGTGGCGGATCCGTCAAATGCTGCACCCTGGAGGTATATCCGTGACGATGCTGGACACCATGACCGAAACCGCGACCGACGCCGCGATCGAACTCGACCACCGCCATGTGGCACACAACTACGCGCCGCTTCCCATCGTCGCGGCCAGTGCCGAAGGGGTATGGATCACCGATATCGAGGGCCGGCGCTATCTCGACTGCCTCGCCGCGTACTCGGCGGTCAACTTCGGTCACCGCAATCCGGAGGTTGTCGCGACCGCGCACGCGCAGCTGGACTGCGTGACGCTGGTCAGTCGCGCCTTTCACGCCGAACCCCTCGGCCCGTTCTGCGCCGCCCTGGCCGCGCTGTGCGGCAAAGACATGGTGCTGCCGATGAACAGCGGGGCCGAGGCGGTCGAAAGCGGCATCAAGGTCGCCCGTAAGTGGGGGCTCGACGTCAAGGGCGTTCCGGCCGAGCAAAGTAACATTGTTGTGGCACGCAACAATTTTCACGGCCGCACCACCACGATCATCAGTTTCTCCGATGACGAGGCGGCACGACACGGCTTCGGCCCGTACACCCCCGGCTTCCGTTCGGTGCCCTTCGGCCCCGACGACCCACGTGCCGACGCGATGGCCGAGGCCATCGACGACAACACCGTCGCCGTACTGATCGAGCCCATCCAGGGTGAGGCGGGGATCATCGTGCCGCCCGACGGCTATCTGGCCCGGGTTCGCGCTCTGTGCACCGAACGCAACGTTCTGCTGATCGCCGATGAGATCCAGTCCGGACTCGCTCGCACCGGTCGCACCTTCGCCTGCGATCACTGGGACGTGGTGCCCGATGTCTACCTGCTGGGTAAGGCACTCGGCGGCGGCGTCCTCCCACTGTCTGCAGTCGTCGCCGACCGAGAGGTTCTGGGTGTGCTGCGACCCGGTCAACACGGCTCGACGTTCGGCGGTAACCCGTTGGCGGCCGCCATCGGGTCCACCGTCATCGAGATCCTCAGGAGTGGCGAATTCCAAACCCGCTCAACCGAACTCGGCTTTCATCTGCACACACGACTACAGAGCCTGATCGGCCACGGTGTGCTCGCAGTGCGCGGAAAGGGGCTGTGGGCCGGCGTCGACATCGACCCCGTGCACGGCACCGGCAAGCAGATCAGCCTGAAGCTCGCCGAACGGGGTGTCTTAGTGAAGGACACCCACGGATCAACGTTGCGGTTCGCGCCGCCATTGGTCATCACCGCCGCCGAGATCGACTGGGCGGTTGATCAGTTAGCAGGCGTTCTGACCGAAACAGGTACACACTAGTTCGGTACCGTCGCCCACGATCAGGAGGCTTCATGCCCGCCCCATCGCTAGGCCTTACCGAGCAGATGCTCAGGAGGCGCCCGTCAATCGACGCTCCGGTCGCCCATGGCGCCTCCGACCACCTCGAACGCAGCATCGGCACCTTTCAGCTGACCATGTTCGGCGTAGGTGCCACCGTGGGCACCGGCATCTTCTTCGTGCTGTCCACAGCCGTGCCCGAAGCCGGACCGGCGGTGATCATCTCGTTCATCATCGCCGGTATCGCCGCCGGCCTGTCGGCAATCTGCTACGCGGAGATGGCGTCGGCGGTGCCAGTGTCGGGATCGAGCTACTCCTACGCATATACGACGCTCGGCGAGTTCGTCGCGATGGGTATCGGCGCCTGCCTGCTACTCGAATACGGCGTGTCCATCTCCGCGGTAGCGGTCGGGTGGAGCGGCTACGTGAACAAGTTGTTGGAAAACGTGCTCGGGGTGCGGATACCCGAGGTGCTATCGGCGGCACCCTGGGACGACCCGGGTGGCTTGGTCAATCTGCCGGCAGTACTGCTGATCACCATGTGTGCAGTGCTCCTGATCCGTGGCGCCAGCGAGTCCGCAGTGGTCAACGCCATCATGGTCACGATCAAGCTGGGTGTGCTGCTGATGTTCGTCGTCATCGCCCTGACGGCATACAACTCCGACCATTTCGCCGGGTTCTGGGACGCCGGCTTCTCCGGGATCACCCTGGCCGCGAGTGGAATCTTCTTCTCCTACATCGGCCTTGACGCCATCTCCACCGCGGGTGACGAGGTCAAGAATCCGCAGAAGACCATGCCCCGGGCCATCCTGGCGGCACTGTTCATCGTCACCAGCTTTTATGTGCTGGTGGCGTTTGCCGCACTCGGATCGCAGCCCACCGCAGATTTCGGTTCAAAGGAGCAGGCCAGCGCGGGCCTGTCGGTGATCCTGGAGAACATCACCGGCGGCACCTGGGCCAGCACGGTCCTGGCTGCCGGCGCAGTGATTTCCATCTTCTCCGTCGCCCTGGTGGTCATGTACGGCCAGACCCGCATCCTGTTCGCGATGGGCCGCGACGGGCTGCTCCCGTCGATGTTCGCCAAGGTCAATCCCCGCACCATGACCCCGGTCAACAACACCATCATCGTGGCCGTCGTGTGCGGGCTGCTGGCGGGCTTCATACCGCTGGACTATCTGCTCGACATGGTGTCCATCGGCACGCTGGTCGCGTTCATCACGGTATCCATCGGCGTCATCGTCCTTCGGGTCCGAGAACCCGATCTGGAACGCGGTTTCAAGGTGCCCTTCTACCCGATCACGCCTATCCTCTCGGTGGCCGCATGCCTGCTGGTGCTGTGGGGCCTGCATTGGTACACCTGGATCGCGTTCGGCGCCTGGGTCGGCGTGGCTCTGCTGTTCTGGGTGTTCTGGAGCCGGCACCGCAGCGCACTGACCGACGGAGGCGCGACAGAACACGTTGTCGAGGGTTCGAAGTGACGGTCCTCACCGGGTATCTCGCCGGCAAGTGCGGATACGCGCCACTGAATCTGGCCATCGAGGCAGCCCGTGCGCTCAACACCTCGCTGACGGTCGCGACGGTGGTTCCCCGGCCGTGGGTGACCCCGTCTCCCGCGCGGGTCGACGCCGAATTCGCCGCCTATGCAGACCAACTGGGGTCCGACTCGCAGCGGGAAGCGCGAGACTACCTCGATTCGGTCTCAGCCGACATCGAGGTCAGCTTTATACAGATTGCCAGCCGCACCGCGGGCGACGGACTACTGGAGGCCGCCGATCGCATCGACACCGACGTTCTGGTCGTCGGCTCGTCGGCCAACGGTGCTCTGGGGCAGGTGGTACTGGGTTCGACCACCGACTGGTTGTTGCATGCGTCTCCGGTACCGGTCGCTCTGAGCCCGCGGGGCTACCGCGGATCACGTGCCGGCGTGATTCGGCGGATCACCTGCGCATACTCCGGAACCCCTGAGTCGGTCCGGGTGGTCGAGCGGGTATCCGCACTCACCACCACGCTGGGGGTGCCGCTGCGGGTCGTCAGCTACGCCATTCGGGGACGCACCATGTTCCCACCGCAGGTGGGGCTGCACGCCGAGGACTCACTGCTCGATGCCTGGGCAGCCCAGCTACGGGAGATCACGGCAAAGCTCAAATCCGACGGAGTCGTGGGTGAAGATGTTGAGCTGCAAGTCATTACCGGCAACGGCTGGGATCGGGCGCTGGACGGCACCGAGTGGGAGGACGGCGATCTACTCGCTCTGGGCACGACATCGCGCCGCAGCCTGACCGGGGTCTTCCTCGGGTCGCATGGCGCAAAGATCATCCGGCACAGCCCGGTCCCAGTGTTGGTGCTACCTGCCTGACCGGCCTCGGCCGGTGTTCAGTACTTGGCGGTCCCTCGATCGACGGCGATCTGGGAACCCGATATCGTCTTCGACCCGTCACCGGCCAGCCAGGACACCACGTCGGAAACCTCTTCCGGCGTCATGAATTCCTGTAAGCCCTTCTTGCCCTGGTGGTTGAGCGGGTGGTACGGCATCGGCGAGAAGCTATGCAGGAAGGCCGGGTACTTCTTGAAGATCTCCATCATCACTTCGGGCTCGACCATCGGTGTGTCGATCGAGTACGGATGGATCGAGTTCACTCGAATTCCGAACTCCCCCACCTCGATCGCCAACGCATTGGTGATCGCGACCAGGCCGTGCTTGGAGGCCGCGTAGTGGGCGTTGCCCGGAGTGGCCTTGGTGCCCGCTGATGAACTCACGATGATGATCGACCCGCCATTGCCGGCCTCGATCATCGCGGGCACCGCGGCGCGGATGGTGCGCCACGTGCCATTGAGGTTGACATCGATGACGTCATCCCACTGCTGCTCGGACATCTCGAAGATCCGACCCCAACTGAGGATCCCCGCGTTCGCGACGACGATATCGAGACGCCCGAATTGTTCGACGCCCTCGGCTACCACCTGCTGTTGGGCGGCCAGATCACGGATGTCGACCTCGCGTGCGATCACTTTCCGTCCGGTAGCCTCCACCAGACGCGCCGTCTCCGCCAGATCCTCGGATGTCGGCATCGGATAGGTGACGTCGTCGGACACCGGTCCGCACACGTCAATCGCGATGATGTCGGCGCCCTCGCGGGCCAGCCTGACCGCGTGTGCGCGCCCCTGCCCGCGCGCCGCACCGGTGATGTAGGCGACCCGGCCCTCCAGGTCCGCTTCAACTGCCACGACCGCTCCCTTCGCCACTCCGCCCCTCCCTGCGCCGCCCCTCCCTGCTCCGCGAGCGCGCGTGTCGGCACACCGACACGCCGCCTCAG
>CAZCHU010000052.1:0-18892 GCA_964498215.1 uncultured Mycobacterium sp.
AGGAAGGAGAACACCTGCGATATGGGATCTGCTTCGCCGCCGAAGGCCGACTGGGTGATCGGTGCGGTGACCTCGGCGGGGTCATAGCCGTTCCACGGGTCCACCGTGATCGGCGCGGTCGCCGGGTCGTCGTTTCGTGAGTAGCCCGCATCGACGTAGGGCTGCAGCACCGCATCGATCTCGAGCAGGGTCTCTTTCGGCACCCCGAGGTACTTCAGCGGCAGGACCAGCGGGAGGTGCTCCGCGGGCACCATGTACGTCGTCGTCTTGGCGCCCCTGGAGTTCACGGTGGTTCGGACGTTCTGCGGCGGCACCATGCTCGGATCGGTGAACGCGACCGCACTGTGCACAGTCGGCAGGCCCACGATGGCATTGGCCACAGATATCCAATTGTCCGGCCTGTCCGGCCAGTCAGCGGCAAGGTCGTAGGCGGAAACGAAGTTGTAGGTGTCGTACTGGCTCTCCACCGGCGGCGGTATGCGGTAGTCCAGTGACGGAACGACACTGCCGACGGGGAACATTTGGGTCAGGAAGCCCTCGCCGAACCCGTGCCGCCCCACCGGGGGGCCGTACATTGCGAAGCTCAACTCATCGGGCGACGGACCGGCCGGGTCATAGGCCAGGTCGCGCTGCACTTGGTCGAGCACCATCGCACCTTCGGACAGGCCGTGCACCGTGCCGGGGCCGCCCGCACGGATCGCGGCAATGGTGTCCGGCGCTCCAACATCGACCGATTCACCGATGCTGGGGCCGTCCAGACCGAGGCCGGGGAACGAGTCATCCAGCCGCCCTATCCCCGGGAACAGCCGCTCCAGGGTGTGTCCCTGAACCTGTCCGGCGGGATAGTCGACGATCTCCCGGTCCCGTTCGGGAAACCATTTGGCGCCCGTAGCCATGATGAACGCCTCGTACGGAACATTCGATACGTGGGCCCCGCCGAGCGCGTATGACTGACCCGGGGTTCCCAACGGTGGCGCTTCGTCGGCCGGCAGCGGGCCGTGCGGCGCGACCTGCGACGCATCGTCGGCTGCGGCGGTTCCAAGACCGAACCACCCGGTAGCGCCGACGGTAATGAGCGCAGTCCCGAATGCGACTAGTCGCCTCATCGCTTTCTCACACCTATCCCCTGCTCAACGATCCGTGATCCCTACCGGAAACTGTACGCCGCCCGGCCGACGACACCGGACCTCACGGCGGGCTCAGGCGTCCAGCCGTTGGAATTCACCGTTCCGGTAGAGCTCGGCACAGGCGGAACGCCGGATCTTGCCACTCGTCGTTGTGGGCAGCGACCCGGGAGATACCAGGACCATGTCCTCGACCTTCAGACCGTGAGCGTTGGAGACCGCGGAGGTGACCTCGGACTTGACCTCCCGAAGCCAGCCCGTTGCGTCCCCGTCGCTGTCAGCTCGCTTCTTGATCTCGATGACGGTGACGAGCTTCTCGGTACTGTCCTCCGCAACCGAGATCGCCGCGACCCGGCCCCGGGTGATCTGTTGAACCGTCGCCTCAACGTCTTCGGGGTAGTGATTGCGCCCGCGAATGATCAGCAGATCCTTAATGCGGCCCACGATGAAGAGTTGCCCATCGGAGATGAAACCGAGGTCCCCGCTTCGCAGCCACGGCCCGCCCGGTGTGCCCGGTGAGGGGTCGACGAGGGTTGCGCCGAAGCACTGCTGCTCCTGCGCCGGTCTGGTCCAATAGCCGCTGGACACATTCTCGCCGTGTACCCAAATTTCGCCGACGACGTCCGGCGGGCATTCCCGGTTCGTGTCGACGTCGACGATCCGCACGACGGGTGATTGCGGCACCTTATAGGGCACCAGAGCCGATCCGGCTCCATCGGCACAC
This sequence comes from uncultured Mycobacterium sp., assembly GCA_964498215.1. Taxonomy (GTDB): domain Bacteria; phylum Actinomycetota; class Actinomycetes; order Mycobacteriales; family Mycobacteriaceae; genus Mycobacterium. Next base: position 1,849 of record CAZCHU010000052.1, read on the forward strand.
CGCCGGACACGGCCAGCCCCCAACTCCGCGGTATCGAAGCGAGCCTCCGGCGAGGTTTCACTCCAGGTGCCCGCCGCCACAAAGACGGTCGCCTCTGCCAACCCATAGGACGGACGCATCATGCTGTCCCGGAAATTGAAATGCGCGAAACGATCGACGAATCGCCGCAGAGTAGCCGGCTCAACCCGCTCGGCACCGCTGATGATGCCCAGCACCCCGGACAGGTCGAGCCCGGCCAGGTCGCTGTCCTTGGTTTTACGGGCCGCCATGTCGAACGCGAAGTTCGGCGCCGAGGAAAAGGGGTGGGGGTTTTCGGCCAAGGCTCGCATCCACCTGGCCGGCCTCTCCAGGAACGCCAGCGGACTGGACAACTCGGCGCGAAATCCGCCCAGGATCGGCGCGCAGACACCCAGCACCATGCCCATGTCGTGGTAGAACGGCAGCCAGGACACCAGCGTGCTATCGGCGGGAACGTTGATTCCGGATTCTGCGAAGTAGCTGCGCATCAGCTGCTCGAAATTCACCTGAAGATTGCGATGCGAAACCATGACGCCGGTCGGCCGGCGGGTCGAACCCGAGCTGTACTGCAAGTACGCGGTGGTGGGCAGGTCCGCCGTCTCGAGGCTTGGCAGGCCACTCACGTCCAGATTCAGCGAATCGATGGTGACAATCTTGGGTGCGGTGTCCATGCGCGATTGATCCACGTGATCGCCGACATCCCCGGCGGCAGCAGAGGTGGTCAGCACGACCGAAGGCGAGGTGTCGGCAAACACCGCGCCCAGCAGATCGTGGCTCGAACCCGGATTCGGCAACGGGAGCGGAACGGCGATCAGCCCAGCCTGCATTGATCCCAGGAACGCCAGAATGTAGTCCAGGCCCTGCGGGGCCAGGATCACTGCCCGGTCACCGACCGCCCCGTGAAGGCGCAGCTCGTGCGCCACGTTCATCGTTCGCCGCGATAGCTGCGACCAGGTGAGACTCTCAGCGACACCGTCCGGATCGTCGGTGTAATCGGTGAATCGGAATGCCACATCGTCAGGACGCATGCTGGCACGTCCATGCAGCATCGAGAGAATGGATGACTGGGGCGAAGGCGTCACATCACGTCCGTAGTAAGTCGGCTCCGTAGCAGATATCTAGCAGATATGAGAGGAGCTTCTTCATCGGCAACTCTGAACGCTCCGTTTTCAGGTCACATCTTCACACAAATCGCACGTTCACGCTAAATCGATCTGTTTGCTAGCCAGTTTCCACTGGAGAGGGAGCCTTCGACGACGAAGCCCGCCGGCTAACCGCCCGTGACGGCCACCAGTTCGCCTGACCGATCAGCGCCGCAATGGCGGGCACCGTGATGGTGCGCACGACGAACGTGTCCAGCAGGATCCCCACACCGATCACGAACCCGCCCTGGACCACGATGCCGATGCTGGAGAACAGGAGGCCGCTCATCGAGGCGGTGAAGATCAGACCGGCCGCGGTGATCACCCCACCCGTCGATCCCAGGGTGCGAATGATGCCGTAGCGGATGCTGTGCGGAGACTCGTCACGCATACGCGACACGAACAGCATGTTGTAGTCGGCACCCACCGCAACCAGGACCACGAAGGCCAACGGGGGCACGCTCCAATGCAATTCCTGGCCGAGGATGAATTGGAACACCAGCACTCCGATGCCGATTGCCGCGAAGTACGACAGCACGACCGAACCGACGAGGTACAGCGGCGCGATGAGAGATCGCAGTAGCACGACCAGCGTCAACAGGACGACGATGAGTGTGGCGATGATGATGAATCGGATGTCGTGCTCGTAATAGTCACGAGTGTCCCGCAGCGCGGCGGGGAACCCGCCCATCGAAATTGAGGCATCGGCGAGCGCGGTGTTGGGTTGGGCGCCTCGGGCGATGTCACTGATCTCATTGACCTGATCCATCGCCTCGGGGCTGAACGGGTTGAGGTCCGTTTGCACCAGGTATCGCACCGAGTGGCCGTCCGGCGAAATGTAGGCCTCGGAGGCCTGTTGGAATTCCGGGGCGTTCAGCACTTCGTCCGGAAGGTTGAACCCTGCCATCGTCGAACTGGCCGCGTCGTGACGCATCATCAACAGGAACACCGATGCCTCATTGAGCCCGTCGGCGATCACTTGGACCTGTTCGATCAACTCGTCGACTCCGTCGGCCACTTGTCGGCTTCCGTCGGCGGCGCGGTCGGCTTCATTTTGCAGCTTGTTCAGGCCCGCCCGCGCACCGCCGGGTGTATCCAGCCCCATGGCTGACGCCGTCGCCGTCAGCTTGGCCAGAGCCGCCTTCAGTTTGTTCACCATCGCGGTGAGGCTCTGCCGGTCGTCGACACCCTGGAGCTGACCGGCCAGCTGATTGATCTCGTCTACCCGTCCGTCTTGTTGGGCGAGCACCAACTTTTCGAACTGGAGCCGGGTGTCGACACACGACGGATTCGAATCGCAGACCCGGTTGCCCTCCAGCGCCGTCAGCACGGGGCCTATCCAGGCGAACAGGTCCTTCGCTGCGCGGAAATTGATGCCCATGGACAGGCCGAGCTTGTTGACGCTGTCGACGAGTTTGGCCGTGGTTTCGACGTCCCGCACGAGTTTCTCGCCGCCGTACTCGGCTCGGACCGACGACAGCGTGTCGATCAGGCTCCTGAGCGTCGGCGTCACTTCATTGACCTGTGCGCGCACGTCGCCGAGGCCGTCGGCCAGCTCGTTAGCCCCGGCTGACAGTTGATTCAAGTCATCGGTGCGCTCACCGATCTGAGCGGCGCCGTCAGCCAGCCGGGCACCGACGATGCCCGCCTGGAAGGTGGCCCGAAACTCCCGCGGCACCTCCCCCAGTGGTCTGGTGATACCGCTGACCAGGGAAACGTCCGGCAACTGGGCAATGCGTGAAGCCATCTGCTCCAAGTCTGCGAGGGCCCGCGGTGAGCGCAGATCCTGCGGCGACTGCACGAGGATGTATTGAGGAATGGACTGGCTGATGGGGAAGTGGCGTTCCAGTGCTGCGTACCCCACCGAACTCGGCGCCGAGGCGGCCACCGCCTTGCGGTCGTCGTAATTGAAGCGCGCAAACCCCGCACAGGCGCCCAGGAGCGCCAACACCAGCACACTGGCGACCAGATGGGGCACCGGCCGACGCACGATGCGGATGCCCGATCGTCTCCAGAACCGCGCGGTCAGTTCACGCCGCGGTTTGACCCAGCCACGCGGTCCGACGAGCGCGAGAATCGCCGGCAGCAGAGTCACTCCAGCCAGGTATGCGAAGCCGATTCCGATGGCACAGGTCACTCCGACCGTCGTGAACACTCCCATCTGGGCGAAGCTCATGACGACGAAGGTGAGGCCGACCGTCGCGGCAGATGCGGTGATGACCTTCCCGATCGAGATCAGCGCCCTGCGGACCGCCTCATCGAACTCGGCGCCTGATCGCAGATAGTCGTGATAGCGGCTGATGAAAAAGACGGCGTAGTCCGTCCCGGCACCGGCCATGATCGCGCTGAGGAACACCACGGACTGATTCGAGACGCCCGCACCGGTCAGTTGGGAGTAGCCGGCCGCCGCAGCCTGCGCGATGAACAGCGACGATCCGATAGTCACCAGTGGCAGCAGCATCGTCACGACGCTGCGGTACACCACCAACAAGACCAGCAGGACCAGCACCGCGATCGCGATCTCGATCGGAAGGCGATCCGATTGACCGGCAACGGTGAGGTCCGCGACGGTGGCCGCGGGACCGGTGAGGTAGACAGTCAGCCCGTCGTCAGCGGGGCCGCCGTGGGAGCCGTCGCCGTAGGTGGGGACATTGTGTTTGACGATGTCGGCAACTCGATTGAAGGACTCGTAGGCCCGTGGTGTGCCCAGCTCACCCTCAAGGCTGACCGGCAACACCCAGGTCGTTTTGTCCTCGCTGGTCAGGAATTGTCTCAGCTGAGGTGTACTGACGAAATCCTGAACCGATACGACATTGATGACATCGTCACGCAGCGCATCCACAAGCTTGCGGTAGGCGGCCTCGTCGCCGGGGGTGAGTCCGGCTTCGTTGATGAGCGCGACGATCAGAAGATTGTCCGACCCGGTTTCTTCGAATGCCTCGGCCATTTTGGTGGCGGTGACACTCGAGGGTGCATCGCTGGGCAAGATGACCAGCGGATGCTTCTCGGCCATCTCTCCCAGGGAGGGAAGCGTCAAGGGCAGGGCGATCGCCATCGCGATCCACAACCCGATCACCGCCAGCGGCCACCGAACCACCAGATCGGCTAGCCGTCGCATGTCGCCCCCACGTGTACCGGCAAGCTGCGCGATCGCGGCGCTGCCGCGGGGTAGTAATAGCGTGCGGTGTGCTCCACGCTACGCGACGCGTCCCCAGTGCCCGCTGTCGGCGACCGGCACGCACACCGCCTTCATCGTCTGCATATATCGCGAGACTGATTTCTTGGCGATCGGATTATCGGGGTGCATGATCGCCATCACCGTGCCCTCGCCATATCGAAATATGTAGATGGTCAGCTGGTAGGAGAACCTGCCGTCGGGGTAGATGCCGATGTTGTTCGCCAGGCCCATTTCTCCTGCAGCCAGGATGGCGTTGAGAGGGGCGGCTCCGCCATGCAGGAAATTCGTGACGGGAAAGTTCGGCTGCGGCCATTTCAACCACGGCGCTAACTCCAGCACGCGGTAATACGGGACTTTCGCCATATTCAGACCCGAGTCGAACGAGGTTTGCGCTGCCCCGGCCGCTTCTCCGAATGAAGCCGCGCCTATTGGAACGGTGATCGGAATCAATCCGGTAAACCAGCCCTGCGTCATGAAATTGTCCATGCCCGAGCGTGAATCTCGGGGCGTGAGACCGTAATAGGTCAGAGCACCGGTCAATTCATGCTCGACCTGGGCGAGGCTGGCGAACAAACCACCGACGAAGCGCGCTCCCACCGCCGCGCATGCCGACTCGAAGCGCTCGGTCTGCGCGACATCCATCAAGACCTCAGAGGTCATGGTGCTCTTGGTGGACTCCATAGGATTGCCCAGCGGAAGCGGGAACTCGGGAAAGCCTCCGCTGTTCTCCTCGGCGAAGTCGATCCACGCCTGCACTCCCGGCGAATCCAAGGTGAGCTCGGCGGTACTCTCGCGCTCTCGCACGCAGAAATCGTCGAAGCTGCCCGGGTCGGGCAGTACGAGGGCGTCACCACCTCCACTCAACGCCGAATACATGCCGTTGGCTTCCATCATGGTCGTGCCGATCAACGTCGCATCGCCGTGGACATGATCCATGGCCGCAAAGAAAGTGAAGTGTTCTTCGTTCTGAATGATTCCGAACGTGAAACATCCCCATTCCAGCGGACTCGGTATTGCCACAACGTGCGCCCGTATTTCATCGACCGTCAAATGGCCGTGATCGATCGGCACGAATTCGATATCCGCGGGGTCGGCGAGGGCATGCCGGATGAAGCTGCCGTCATCGGCTTGTTCGAACCAGCTGCGAAAGGTGTCGTGCCGGCGGAGGTAGGTGTTGACCGCGTGATCCATCGCCGTGACATCACACCGGCCGGGCACTTCGCAGCTGGCGATGATCTGCCGGGAAAAGGTTGCTCCCGCTGCCGTCCGCTCACTGTAGTTACGAAGGTGCTGGCCCTGCATGTAACTGACCGGAACCGTACTGACCGGCGCTTGATGCGCCTTTTCCTGAGCCGCGGCCGTCGGATGCCAAGAGATCACCGAGCCTGGACTCAGCGACCACTCCTCAAGCGCACCAACTGTTATCGCCCCAATGCGCAATGCTTGGCCCTCCCAATCCTGGCTAACACGCCGGCTCTGTTTCCGGCATCACCCCCGATAGGCAACAACATACCCTCGGAACAACCGCGGCCTCCCCGGCGCACACTCAACCGTGGACAAGTGACGCCGCCCATTAGCCAGGTCAAACGAGCCATTATAGTAGGCCCTGACGGGCAACGGCCCGCGCTTGCACGATGTCGTCCGTGCGATAGTGGCCGTCGACGCTTGATCGTAGCGCGGGGAGAGCAAAGCAAACATGGATTCATTCGAGGTTCCGAACGAGCCACAACGATTCGCAGTCGTCGGCTACGCCGCACGTTTTCCCGGGGCTCCGGATGCGGAGTCGTTCTGGGAGCTGCTGCGCGAGGGCCGCGAAGCGATATCGGACGTGCCCAGCGGCCGCTGGGATGTCGATGCGTTCTTCGACCCCGAGCCCGGCGCACCCGGCAAGGTCGTGACCCGTCGGGCCGGTTTCGTCGATGACGTGACCGGGTTCGACGCGCCGTTCTTCGGGATGTCGACGCGCGAGGTCAGGATGCTGGACCCGCAGCACCGACTCCTGCTGGAGACGGCCTGGCGCGCGATAGAGCATTCCGGCACCGCGCCGTCGACTTTGGCCGGCACCAACACCGGCGTGTTCGTGGGTTTGGCTACCCACGACTACCTGGGGATGGCGTCCGCCGGGCTGACTTACCCCGAGATCGAGGCCTACATGGCCATCGGGACGTCGAACGCCGCAGCGGCGGGACGGATCAGTTACCGGCTGGGGCTTCAAGGGCCCGCAGTCGCCGTGGACACGGCGTGCAGCTCGTCGTTGGTGGCAATTCATCAGGCGTGCCAGGCGCTGCAGTTGGGCGAATGCGATCTCGCACTGGCCGGCGGTGCGAACGTCCTGCTGACACCGGCAACCATGATCACGTTCTCCAACGCGCAGATGCTTGCGCCCGACGGCCGGTGCAAGACGTTCGACGCCGCCGCGGACGGCTACGTGCGTGGCGAGGGCTGCGGTGTCATCGTCATCAAACGGCTCGAAGACGCCATCAACGACGGCGACCGGATCCGGGCCGTGATTCGCGGCAGCGCGATCAATCAGGACGGTGCTTCTGGTGGCCTGACGGTGCCCAACGGTGTGGCACAACAACGAGTAATCGCCAATGCGTTGAGCCGCGCCGTTCTCGATCCCGGCGACGTCGGATACCTGGAAGCACACGGCACCGGAACATCGCTGGGCGACCCGATCGAGGCCCAGGCCGCGGGTGCGGTGTACGGGGCCGGACGCGAGCCCAGCCGGCCGCTCTTGATCGGCTCGGCGAAGACCAACATCGGGCACCTGGAAGCGGCCGCGGGCATCGCGGGTGTCATCAAGGTCATTCTGGCCCTGGAACACCAGGCCCTGCCGAAACACCTGAATTTCGAGAACCCGTCGCCGCACATTCCCTGGGACCGGCTTCCGGTGGAAGTTGTCACCGAGACCCGCCCCTGGGAGCGCAGTGAACGGCCTCGTATCGCGGGGGTCAGCTCATTCGGCTTCGCCGGCACCAACGCTCACGTCCTCCTCGAGGAAGCACCCGAAGAAGCCGCGCAGCCCGCTGCCACCCAGACCCCGATCGAGCACTCCGTCGATGCACGGTTCAGCGTCGTGCCGCTCTCGGCGCGCACGCCCACCGCATTGGTGCACCTGGCGGATCAGTACCGGACGTGGCTGGCCGGGCATCCGGAGGCTACGCTGGCCGACCTCGCTTTCACCGCCGGCGCGGGCAGGGCCCATCTGGAACACCGCGCGGCGTTGGTGGTCAATTCGAGAGAATCCGCCGTCGATCTTCTCGGCGCGCTCGCAGACGATCGCCCGGCGCCTGGCCTGGTTCGTGGCGAAACCCATGAAGTACCGAAGACCGCCTGGTTGTTCACTGGCCAGGGTAGCCAGTATCCCGGCATGGCCAGGGAGCTGTTCGACAGCGAGCCGGTATTCGCCGAGACGGTGACCCGCTGCGCGGATGCAGTTGCCGACCTACTCGAAAAGCCTTTACTGGAAGTCATTTTCGACGCCGATAGCGCCGACAGTGAAGCGACGTTGCGGCAAACCTCCTATGCCCAGCCGGCCTTGTTTGCGGTGGAGATGGGCTTGGCTCGCCTCTGGCAGTCGTGGGGCTTCGAGCCCGACGTGGTGATGGGCCACAGCGTCGGCCAGTATTCGGCCGCGTGCGTCGCCGGAGTGTTCAGCCTCGAGGACGGCGCGTTGCTGATGGCCGAACGCGGGCGGCTGTTCGGCAGCTTGCCTGCTGGTGGCCGGATGGTTGCGGTATTCGCGCCGGCCGAGCGGGTCGAGAGTCTGACCGACGACTTCCCCACATTGTCGGTCGCTGCCTACAACGGCGCGAACACCGTGCTGTCGGGTCCGGGTCAGGACCTCGACCAAGCGGTGGGGTCGTTGACGGCCGACGGTGTCCGGTGTGAGTGGCTGGAGACCAGTCACGCGTTCCACTCAGCGTTGCTGGACCCAATCCTCGACGAGTTCGAGTCGTACGCCCAGCGGTTCACATTCTCTCAGCCGCAACGGATCCTGATCGACAACCGGACCGGCGAAGCGCTAGGCCGGAGCGTGAAAATAGACGGTAACTATTGGCGTAGGCACGCGCGCCAGCCCGTCGATTTCGCCAAGAGCGTGCGCACCCTCGCGAACTTGAACTGCAAGGTGCTGCTGGAGATCGGACCGCAACCGGTCCTTACTGCCGCCGCACTGCGGGCATGGCCCGATTCGGCCGTGACACCGCGGGCAATCGCGTCTCTTCGGCGTAAGACCGCAGATCAACGCCAACTCACCGAAGCTGTTGCTGACGCCTATGTGTCGGGACACCTACCGGATTTCGCCGCACTCAGGCAGGCGCAGGCGCAGAAGCTGGACCTTCCCACCTATCCGTTCGAACATCGCCAGTACTGGTTCTCGGACAACCGCGGTGCCGGTCTGTCCGATGACCGGGGCCAGCCCAGCGAGCCACAACACGACCGCGGACCCCGCACCGAGACCGTCCGTCTGCTCGAAGACGGTCAATTCGAAGAACTCGCCGCCCTTCTCGACGGCGCAGACGGCGACGACCGCACCCTGGAGGTGCTCAGCAGGCTCGCGACCCAACACAATCGGCAGCGGACGACGCAGTCGATCGTCGATGATCGCTACGAGTTCCGTTGGGAACAGTCCAGCGCACCGGTCTCGGGCTCCGAGCCCGGCGACAGCTTTGGCTGGCTCATCGTCGGCGACGACCCCGATGCGGCCCAGCCGCTGATCGATGTGCTGACAGCCGGTGGCCACCGGCATCAGTTCCTCGGACTGCCGGCATCCGATGCGGACGAGGAAGAGCTCGCCAACGCGCTACGCGCTGCCGCCGAACAAGATCCGCAGCTACGTATCGTCAACGTGGCTGCGCTCGACGCCCAATCCGGGCTGTCGATGCGGTCGCTGCTGCGCATGCAACATCGAGTCTTGCAGGGAACGCAGCGACTCCTGCGCGCCGCGGTCACCGCCGATCTTCGCACCCCGATCTGGATCGTGACGCGGGGCGCGCAGCGCGTCACCGATGGGGACATCGTTTCACCTGACCAGAGTTGCCTCTGGGGATTCGGTCGCGCGGCGGCGCTGGAACTCCCCCAAATCTGGGGCGGGCTGGCGGATCTGGGCGACGGCACTGCCGACGAATGGTCTCGGTTCGTCAGCCGGATCACGGCACCGAGCACCTCGGCTTCCCGGGAAGATCAATTCGCATTGCGCGATGGAACGATCTACGTTCCCCGGCTTGTCCGGCGTTCCGAGCTGCCCAGCGGTACGCCGCTACCCTTGCGCTCCGACGCCACGTACTTGGTGACCGGGGGGTTGGGCTCGATTGGGCTCGAGGTGACCGGATACCTGGTCGCGAACGGCGCCGGGCATGTGGTCTTGACCAGCCGACGTGCGCCCAGTGAGGCTGCACAGCAGCGCGTCGATGCGCTCGTTGAACAGCACGGCTGTGAAATCCGTATCTGCACCGCGGATGTCGCCGATCCGCACGACGTCGCACGCCTGCTAGCTGCCGTGGCAGCCGACATGCCGCCGCTGGCCGGCATCGTGCACGCAGCGGGCGAGATTGGTACCACTCCGCTGAGCAACCTCGACGAAGCCGAAGTGGACCGGGTGTTTGCCGGCAAGGTTTGGGGTGCTTGGCATCTGAGCGAAGCGACCGCCGACCTGAAGCTGGATTTCTTCCTCAGCATCTCCTCGATTGCCTCGGTGTGGGGCGGATTCGGCCAGACCGCTTATGGCGCGGCCAACGCCTTCCTCGACGGGCTGGCCTGGCGGCAGCATGCCCAGGGCATCGCCGGGACGAGCGTGAATTTCGGCCCCTGGTCGGCTGGCATGGCCGACGCGGAGTCACGCGCGCGGCTGGAGCAGCGCGGCGTCCAGACGTTATCGCCCGCAGACGCTTTGGCTGGCCTCGCCGATGTCGCTACGTCATCGGGTACGCAGGGTGTCATCGCGCGAATCGACTGGGCCCGGTTCTTGCCGCTCTACCAGCAGGCGGGGCGTCGGGCCTTCCTGGCAGAGTTGGAAAGCGAGGTACCGTCCCAGCTGACGACGGCCGCCCCCACTCTCACAGCGTCCGGGAAGACCCCTCTGGTCGAACGGCTCACCAACGCTCCAGTGCAGCAGCGCAGGAAGCTGCTGACGGATTACCTGCGCAACACCGTCGCAGAAGTGACACGCGTCGATGTTGCGGAGATCCGTGAGGACGCAGGTTTCTTCGACCTCGGCATGGACTCCTTAATGGCCGTTGAATTGCGCCGCCACCTCGAACAGGGCGTTGGCACCGAGATTCCGGTCACCCTGGCGATGGATCACCCCAGGGTGTCCGATGCCGCCGACTACCTGCTGGGCGAGGTGCTCGGCCTGGCCGAGCAGGCGCCGTCAAAGTCAACTGCACAACCGGCGACCGCCATAAGTGCGGACGAACCCATCGCGATCGTCGCGGTGTCATGCCGCTTCCCCGGCGCCCCCAACCCGGAAGCTTTCTGGGAGGTGTTGTCCGAAGGCGTCGATGCGATTCAGGAAGTCCCCGAGGACCGCTTCGATATCGACGAGTTCTACGACCCCGATCCGGAGACTCCAGGGAAGACTTACACGCGCTTCGGCGGATTCCTCGAGGGTATCGACGGATTCGATCCCGAATTCTTCGGAATCTCCCCGCGCGAGGCGATCTGGATCGACCCGCAGCAGCGACTGATGCTGGAAACGGTCTGGGAAGGGTTGGAGCGCGCCGGGTACTCGCCGAAGGCGTTGCGCGGAAGCAAGACCGGCGTCTTTGTCGGCGTTGCCGCCAACGAATACGCGCATCTCCTGTCGTCCGAGTCGATAGACAAGATCGAGCCGTACTTCATCACCGGCAACGCGCTCAACGCCGTGTCCGGTCGGGTCGCCTTCGCGCTCGGGCTTGAAGGGCCGGCCGTGGCGGTAGACACCGCATGCAGCTCGGCACTGGTGGCGGTCCATCAGGCCTGCCAGGCGCTGCACTCCGGCGATTGCGACTTGGCGTTGGCTGGCGGGGTGAACGTCCTGCTGAGCCCGGTAACGGTGGTAGCCGCATCACGGGCCAGGATGCTCTCGCCCGTCGGGCGGTGCAAGACCTTCGACGCCTCCGCGGATGGTTACGTGCGCAGTGAAGGCTGCGGAGTCCTGGTACTCAAACGGCTCAGCGACGCGGTCCGCGATGGTGACCGGGTCACGGCAGTCATTTCGGGTAGTGCGGTCAACCAAGACGGCGCGTCCAGCGGTTTGACCGTCCCCAACGGCGGTGCACAACAACGGCTTATCGCAGACGTGCTGTCTCGTGCCGGATTGACGGGCGGAGAGGTCGACTACCTGGAGGCACACGGAACCGGCACGCCACTGGGTGACCCGATCGAGGTTCAGGCGGCTGCGGCCGCCTACGGCGAGTCTCGTGACGCGGACCGGCCATTGTTGATGGGATCGGTGAAGACCAACATCGGTCACCTCGAATCAGCCTCCGGGGCAGCCGGTTTGATCAAAGTCGTATTGTCGCTACAGAACGAGCAGCTGCCGCAAAGTCTGCACTTCGACAACCCGTCGCCGCACATCCCGTGGGACACGCTTCCGGTGCAGGTCGTGGACAAGACCGTTCCATGGCAGTCCTACGACAGGCCCCGACGCGCCGGGGTGAGCTCGTTCGGGTTCACCGGCACCAACGCGCACGTGCTGATCGAGGAGGCACCCCCACAACCGACGGGCGCCGAGAGTTCCGTTGACGACACCGACGAGGCGGCTTCAGGGGCCTCGGGGGACGACAGCCACGAGCAACCCCTTAATGTGCTTGCCCTGTCTGCCCGGACACCAGAGGCGTTGGCCGCGTTGGCGCAACGCTACGACGCCTGGCTGGGGGCCCATCCGGATGCCGACCTCGCCGAGGTATGCCTCACCGCTGGAACGGGCCGTTCGCATTTCGAACACCGTGCAGCTCTGGTCGCGGACTCGGTCCAGCATGTGCGCGATGGTCTGACCGGTCTGGCCGAGAATCAGCTTCGGCCCGGTGTCGTGCGCGGCGAACATACCCACCACCCCACGACGGCGTGGTTGTTCACCGGCCAGGGGAGCCAGTACGCCGGTATGGCTCGCGAGCTGTTCAACAGTGAACCGGTCTTCGCCGACACTGTGAAACGCTGCGCGGCCGCGGTCGATGGCATTCTGCCGCAACCGTTGCTGGACGTGCTCTTCGCCAACGACCGTCAAAGCGGCCGCCAGGCTGGCGAGACCCTGAAGCACACGTCGTTTGCGCAACCAGCGCTGTTCGCTGTCGAGATGGGCCTGGCGCGGTTGTGGCAGTCCTGGGGCATTGAGCCGGATGTGGTGCTGGGGCATAGCGTGGGCCAGTACGCAGCGGCCTGTGTGGCCGGAGTGTTCAGCCTGGAAGACGGCGCACGGCTGATAGCCGAACGCGGCCGACTGTTCGGCAGCCTGCCCGAAGGCGGTCGAATGGTTGCGGTGTTCACCGATGCCAAACACGTCGACGAGGTCGTCAGCGAATTCTCTACCGTGTCGGTCGCGGCGTACAACGGACCCAACACCGTGGTCTCCGGTCCCGCTGAGGCCGTGGAGCAGATCGCCGCCAAGTTCGCCGACGAAGGTATTCGCTGCACGTGGCTGGAGACCAGCCACGCCTTCCACTCGGAATTACTGGAGCCCGTTCTCGACGAATTCGAGTCGTACGCAGCCCAGTTGCAGTTCGACGTCCCGACACTGCCGCTGGTGTGCAACCGCACCGGAGGTGTGCTCGGCGCTCAGACCCCGCTGGACGCCCAGTACTGGCGGCGGCATTCCCGCCAACCGGTGCAGTTCGCCGAAAGTGTCCGCACCGTCGCCGCGCTGGGGTGCTCAGTCCTGATGGAGATCGGTCCGCAACCGGTGCTCACCGGGGCGGCGGTACAGGTATGGCCCGAGCACCTGGCCCCGCCGCGAGCCATCGTTTCGCTTCGCAAGGGTGTTGAGGACCGGCGTCAGATCGCCGAGGCGCTCGCGGCGGCCTACGTCAGCGGCCACCTACCCGATTTTGCTGCGATGCAGCATCGGCCGGGACGCAGACTCGAATTGCCCACCTATCCGTTCCAGCACCGCCGCTACTGGCCCAAGACATCCAGCGTCGTCGGCTCCGAGGTCAACAGCACCGGCGTCTCCGGACTTCTCGGCAGTGCCAAGGATCTCGCATCCGGCGAGACCGTCTACACCAGCCGACTCTCGGTCAAATCACAGCCCTGGCTGTCCGACCACGTCATCTACGGCACCGTCGTGGTTCCCGGTGCTACCTATGCCGCGATGGCGCTCGCCGCGGTCGGTCCTCCGGCGCACGTGAAGGACGTCTTTTTCTACGAACCGATCATCCTGCCCGAGAAGCATTCTCGGGAGGTTCAGCTGACTTTGCATCCGCTCGAAGACTCCGCAGAAAACGATGGCGGGTGGCGTTTCCAGGTGCACAGCCGCCCGTACGGCGATCGAACCGCCGAATGGTCGCTGAACGCTGACGGCACCGTCATCAATGGCGTCGGCGAGCCGACATCGGAGAATACGGATCCGGTCGACGAAACGATCGAGCGGTGCAAGCGGATGCGTCCGCAGGAGTTGTTTGAGGTCTTCGCCGATATGGAGCTGGCCTGGGGGCCGACCTGGTCTGGCTCGCTGAAGTCGCTGTGGCTCGGCGACGGCGAAGCCGTTGGCGACATTGTGGTCGGCGAAGAACTCGCCGAGAATCTCGGCAGCGAGCCTATGCACCCGGTGGTGATGGACCTGTGCACCGGCGTCGCTTTCCCCGCGTTCCCAGCGCTGCTGGCCGCCGAACAAGGCGTCAACGACCTGTTCCTGCCCCTGCGGTACGGGCAGGTCACGGTCAGCGAGCGGATGCCCCGCCGTTTCTATTGCCGGGCGAAGTGGCACACCAGCGAACTGACCAGCGAAACCCAGTCCTTCGACCTCGATTTCGTCGATCTCGATGGCCGGGTGCTCGGGGGAATCCGTGAGTTCACCGTCAAGCGCGCACCGCGCGAGGCGTTGATGCGCGGCCTCGGTGGCGACGCCACGCGATTGCTCTACACCCTCGGCTGGCATGAGGTGCCGGCCCCGCCGCCGAGCGATGAGAACGCGAGCGGAACCTGGCTGATCGCCGGATTCGACGAGCTGGCGGCAAAGGTGCCCGGCTGCATCCCCTTCGACCGGACCACCGATCCCGAGCTCCTGGGAGAACTGCTGGTGCAGGCTCAGGAGCGCGGTGTGCCGTTCTCCGGCGTCGTGTGGCGTGCCTCCGGCGAATCGGAGGATGTCTCCGCGAGGGTCGAGAACGAGATTGCCAACCTGCTCAGCGCGGTGCACGTGGTGCAAGCCGGCTCGCAGAACGGCGTGAAACTGCCGAATGGCCTATGGATTGTCACCGAGCACGCCGTGGCAAGCGAATCCGCCGAGCCGGTCGACCCCGTCCAGACAGCGTTGTGGGGCTTCGGGCGCACCACAATCAACGAAGAACCCGCACTGCGGTGCAAACTGATCGACATCGACGGTTCTCCGGAAGCTGTGCAGCTCCTCGCCAGCCTGTTGACCACCCCGATCGAGGAACCTGAGCTGGCCTTGCGCCAAGGCAAGCTGCTGGCTTCGCGGTTGTTGCCGTGGGCGCGCAGCGGTCACCTCACGGTCCCACGCAGTGGCGACTACGTGTTGGCTCCCACCGAACGCGGCGCGATCGACAACCTGCGCCTGACCGAGGAGGAGGTGCCGCCGCCGGACGAGGACTACGTGCAGGTCCGAGTTGAGGCCGCTGGCATCAACTTCCGCGACGTACTCAACGTTCTGGGCCTCTATCCAGGCGATCCCGGCCCCATCGGCGGCGACTTCGCCGGCGTCGTCACACAGCTGGGCGAGGGTGTCACCGGACTCGAGGTCGGCCAGCGCGTCTACGGCTTCATGCAGGGCGCGTTCTCCAGTCGGTTCAACGTGCCGGTCCAGTTGCTGGCGCCGATTCCCGACGGGGTGAGCGCGGTCGAGGCAGCCACCATCCCGGCCGCCGCGCTGACTGTCCGGCTCGCATTCGACTGGGCACAGCTGAAACCGGGCGACCGGGTCCTGATCCACGCCGCCAGCGGTGGTGTCGGCTTGGCGGCGATCCAGATGGCCCATCAGTACGGTGCCACGGTCTTCGCCACGGCCAGTACCTACAAACGCGCCACCCTGCGCAAGATGGGTGTCGAGTACGTCTACGACTCACGCACTACCGATTTCGCTGACCAAATCCTGGCCGATACCGACGGCGCGGGCGTTGACGTAGTGCTCAACAGCCTGACCAATGAGGGGTTCCTGGACGCGACCGTGCGGGCGACCGCCCAGAACGGCCGCTTCGCTGAGATCGCCAAACGCGACATCTGGACGCCCGAGCAGATGGCCGAGGCCCGCCCCGATATTAAGTACGAGATCGTGGCCTTGGACTCGGTGACCATGGCTGAACCTGAGCGTATTCGGGGCTTGTTGACCGAGTTGTCCCAGGGATTGGCCAAGGGCGAGTGGATGCCGCTGCCTGCCGAAATTTATCCGATCACCGAGGCCAGGGCCGCGTTCCGCCGCATGCAGCAGGCAAGGCACATCGGCAAGATCGTGGTTCAGATACCGAACCCGCTGCAGCCGCGGGCTGATCGAAGCTATCTGATCACCGGCGGACTCGGCGCGATCGGCTTGCATACGGCGGCGTATCTGGCCCAACGCGGAGCCGGTGACCTCGTGTTGACCAGCCGGCGCGCTCCCGACGCGGAGGCACAACGGGTGATCGAGGAGATCACCGAGCGCTACAAGTGCCGGATTCACACCTTCGCAGCCGACGTCGGCGAGGAGCCCGAGGTTGCCAAGCTGCTGGACCGGATTCGCGCGGAGTTGCCGCCGCTCGCCGGGGTAATACATCTGGCCGGAGTCCTGGACGACGCGCTGCTCTCGCAGCAGAGCCTGGAGCGGTTCCGCACTACCCTGGTGCCCAAGGCCTACGGCGCCTGTCACCTGGACCGCTTGACGAAGGACGACCATCTCGACTTCTTCATCGTGTCCTCGTCGGTGTCGAGCTTGTTCGGTTCCCCCGGCCAGTCCAACTACGCCACAGCCAATGCGCTGCTCGACGGCCTTGTCGCGCAGAGAAGATCGCGGGGTCTGCCGGCCACGGGCGTCAACTTCGGCCCCTGGGCTCAGGGCGGTATGGCCTCCTCGGAGGCTGCCACCGCCAATATCAGTGCACAGGGTCTGATTCCACTGGAACCCGCGGCAGCGTTGAGCGCCCTGGCCGAGCTAGTGGCCAACGGCACCGGGCAGGCGGCCATCATCAAGGCCAATTGGCAACGCGCAGCGAAGGTATTGGGCAGTTCGCGCCCACCGATCCTGGATCTGGTGCTGCCGCGCGCTGCCGGAGAGATGACCGGCGACAGCGAGTTGCTCAAGCAGCTTCAGGAGATACCGGTGCCCCAGCGCGCCGGGTTCGTCACCGAATTCCTCCAGCAGGAGGTGCAGAACTTCCTGCGGCTCGCTTCGCCGCCTGCTGCAACCAGCCGGTTCCTGGACCTCGGTACCGATTCGTTGATGGCCATCGAACTCCGCAACCGATTGCACAGCCAGTTCGGTGGTGCCTTCACGATCAACGCGACCGCGGTGTTCGATTATCCGACGATCGGCGGGTTGGCCGAGTATCTGGTGGGGCAGCTGCCGGATGCCGAACCG
>CAZCHU010000052.1:18992-20345 GCA_964498215.1 uncultured Mycobacterium sp.
GTATTGGCGGTTTCGGTGCTCGCCGTGAGCATCGCCGCCGGGCTCGGTGGTTTCGCGGCGAGCAGTGCCGCAGAAGACTACGCCCGACTCCAACAACCGTCGTGGGCTCCACCCGCATGGCTGTTTGGACCGGCCTGGACTCTGCTTTACGCGCTGATGGCCATCGCGGCCTGGCTGGTCTGGCGAACAGGCCCCTCTCCCGCGTCGCGCCGGGCACTGACTGTCTACGCGATCCAGCTCGTGCTCAACGCTGGTTGGACCCCGCTGTTCTTCGGTCTCGGCTGGCGGGGGGTCGCACTGGTCGAGATCTGCGGGCTCTGGATCCTGCTTGCCGCCACCGTGGCACTGTTCTGGCAGCGCAGCAGAGTGGCTGGCCTCTTGCTAACGCCTTACCTGGCGTGGACGACGTTCGCCCTAATCCTGAACTTCGCGGTCTGGCAACTGAACAACTGACCGTTATCGACTACCCGGCAGGCGGGGCCAGAACTGGTCCCAACCATCCGGTTGGCCAGTTTAAGGAGATTCCTCACAGTTGGCTTGCGTTTAAGTTACTAGCCGGTATAGTTACCGTCAGTTACTGGTGGGTAACTTGACCGTGAGTACCCAACCGCATGTGGCGTTCTCAATGAGGAGGAAACGTGAGCCATTATCAGAGCAATGTCCGTGACCAGGTGTTCAACCTGTTCGAGGTGTTCGGCGTCGACAAGGTTCTCGGCACGGGCGACTATGCCGACTTCGACGTCGAGACCGCGACGGAGATGCTTTCCGAGATGGCCAAACTGGCCGAGGGCCCGGTGGCCGCGTCATTCGCCGAGGGAGACCGTAACCCGCCGGTGTTCGATCCCCAGACGCACTCCGTCAAGCTGCCCGACGCCTTCAAGAAGTCCGTTCAGGCCGTTATCGACGGCGGCTGGCACAAACTGGGCATCGACGAGGAACTCGGTGGCACCCCGATGCCCAGCGCCCTGGCCTGGGCTTTGCAGGAGCACATTCTCGGCGCCAACCCGGCCGTGTACATGTACGCCATGGGCGCTGGATTCGCCAACATCTTCTACCATCTCGGAACCGAGGAGCAGAAGAAGTGGGCCGTGCTGGCTGCCGAGCGCTGCTGGGGCTCCACCATGGTGCTCACCGAGCCGGATGCCGGCTCCGACGTCGGCGCCGGCCGGACCAAGGCCGTGCAGCAGCCGGACGGTACCTGGCACATCGACGGGGTGAAGCGTTTCATCACCTCAGCCGATTCCGACGATCTGTTCGAGAACATCATGCATCTGGTGCTGGCCCGCCCGGAGGGCGCAGGCCCGGGCACCAAGGGTCTGTCGCTGTTCTTCGTACCCAAGTTCCTGTTCGACC
>CAZCHU010000053.1:0-19595 GCA_964498215.1 uncultured Mycobacterium sp.
GTGCGGCGATCATGCCGAGGGCGAGTGTGCGAAGGAACTCCGACTTGCCGGACCCTGTCGCGCCCACGCACAACCCGTGTGGCCCCATCCCCCCGGCGGCGGACTCTCTGATGTCCAGGTCGACGACGCTGCCATCCTCCGCGACGCCGATTGGCACCCGCAGCGGTTCGCGACCGCTCCCAGCAGCCCATAGCCGATTCGCATCGATCAGTCCGGGGTCCCCGATCCCCATCAGCGACGGCCAATCTGCGGCCGCAGCCTGATGCTGCTTCGTTCCGCTCGTGGGCCGGTACCGCGCCATTCTCCGGGCACAGGCCAATGCTTCTGGAGCGGTCAACTCATCGCAGTCGACGGCCAGCGTGGCCGATCCGTCGTGCACGGTGACCGGTGTTTGTTTGTCCTCGGCACGGATCTCGACAGTGGTCATTCCGTCGACAGGTGGAGGCAGGTCATATCCGTCGATGATCATCACGCGATGCGCGGCACGGTGGTAGTTATCGTGGTGCGGAAGCCATTTCAACCAGTCCCAGGCGTCCCTGGCGGTACCCCCGGTGCGGGCATCGATGCCGATCGATGCCGGGTGGTGCAACGTCGCGAGCTGGCATACCAGCGCGCGCACCACCGCACGGGCCGACTCTGCTCTACCGGCGACAGTGATCGCCGCTGCCTTCCGGACGGACACGACGACCGGCAGGCCACCGACAGACGTTCGGCGGTCCAGCAGCCTGCGGGCGGCCTCGATGGTGACGGGGTCGGCGCCGTCGTCGGCCGCCAACTCAGGTCCAGCCACCGCCGTAGCCGACGGCTGTTCTCCAACCCCAACACGGATCGCGCCGAAATGCGGATGTTCGGCGCTACGTTCCCACATCCGCTCACTTCCGGCCAGGCTCCATAGGGATGCCGGATGGGGATGCATCCAGTGCGCTGCAACATGTTGCTCGTCGGCGCGGTTGGCGAGCACGTCATCGATGGCCTCGAGATAGCGCAGATACTCGGAGCGCAGTTCGTTGATCTCGGTGGCACGGCCGTTGCCCCGGGCGCCGTAGGCGAGGGTACCGAGTACCGATACCAGCATCATGACGGGGAAAAACAGAAACATCGGGTTGCGCGCCGCAGCACTCCCCGAGTTCAGGTACAACGCGCCCATACCGACCGTAGCGACGATCATGGCGATGGGCATGATGCGGGCCAGCGGGTTCACTGGCGTCGGTTTCGGCAGTTCCGGAGGTGGGTCGACAGCGATCTGGCCGCCCGGCATCACCGGGGTCCGGGCAATCGATCGGGTGTGCCGCTCCATTGCTGAATAGACGCAGCAGCCACTGGCGCGGTTCCATCCGCCGCCGAAAAAGATTCTGCACAGGGACCAGTTCGCGGCGAGTTACGTTGATGATGTGCCGGATACGTTGTGCAGGTTGGCCATCCACGCGACGGAAACAGCCGACACGGAGGGCCCGGCCACCGTTGACCTGATGCTGCCCGCTGATTGCCCGGTGGCTGCGCTGATTCCGCCGATTGTCCAGGTGGTCCTGAAAGGATCGACCCCCACTCCCGAACCCCAGTGTTGGACGCTGGCACATACCGGCGGCAAGCCGCTCGATACGGCAATGACGCTGCGGGAGAATTCTGTTCACGATGGGGATCTGATTCTGCTCGCGGCCCAACCGCTGCCCGAACCGCGAAGGCGATCCGGCGACTCGAGCCGCGTCGTGGCCGAGGCGGCATTCCAGAATCCGTCAGCGTTACCGCACGGCGCGGTGACCGCGGCGGTCATTGCCGTCACGGTTGCCAACGCGGCGGCGCTGGCTTGGTCCGGCCGCACAGCGGGGACCGGGACACATCTATGGGCTGCGGCGGCACTGTCGTCGGCTGCCGTCGCGAGCGTGGCCGTGCTCGGGCGATCGGATCGGCGGGTGTCGCTGAGCTTGAGTGTGGCCGCCGTCACCTTTGCTTCGGTCGCCGGCTTTCTCGCGGGCCCGGATACCTCCTGGGCGCCGGCCCTGCTCCTGGCCGCCTCGCCCGGATTCGCCGTCTCGATCCTATTGCTGCACACGGCAGGCGGTCACACGACAATGCTCAATGCACTGGCCGCGGGGATGGGCGCTCTCGCCACAACGGGCATGATCGGCACTGCCTTGGACCTGTCGTTCGGATCGGCCGGCGTCGTCCTGGCCGTGCTGTCTTTGACCGCGCTGTCCGCTGCGCCCAAGCTGACGGTCGTGGCAGCAGCCCTGGGCCCGGCTAACCCCGAGATCGAGGACCGGCGCGCTGTCGTCGGCCACCGAATGCTGACTGGTTTGGTGGTGGGCTGGTCGTGCTCGGCGATGCTCGGCGTCTCGGCGGTTGCCGCAGCGCCCGGTGGCGCCCGGCCTGAGGTCGCGGCCCTGTTCGCCGCCGATGTCGGGTTGTTGTTGATGCTGCGCCAACGAAGCCACATCGTCCGGTGTCGCCGGGCCACGTTGGCCACCGCGGGACTCTGCGCGTCGACAGCGGCCTACATCGTGGTGGTTGGTGCTGCACCGGGGCATGCATCCTGGCTCTGCGTAGTCGTGGCCATGGCCAGTGTGGCTGTACTGCGCTGGGGAGTGCGCCCGGAACCGCCGAGCCCTGTGGTCCGCCAGGGGTTACAGGCACTCGAGTACCTGGCCTTGGCCGGGGTGGTTCCGTTGGCTGCGTGGGTGGCCGGCGTGTACGGCCTGGTCCGAGACCTGAGCCTGTGGTGAGGCTTGCCGTCCGGGCAAGCCGGCTGCTGTTCGTGACGGTGCTGGCCGTGGCGCCTAGTTGGGCAGCGCCCTCTGCAGCCGCAGTGACGCCGCCGTCGCCGGACGACTCATGGCTGCCCTTAGCGAGTCCGCCCACACCTTCGCGAGCCACCGAGCAATATGACGACTGCGTCGCCGCGGCGTCAGCGCCACCCGCTGCTGCCGACCCTGGCCAGCTGACGGGCATGGACCTTTCCACCGTGTGGGCATTGACCCGGGGAGCTGGCCAGACGGTCGCCGTGATCGACACCGGCGTAGCACGTCATCGGCTGCTGCCGCATCTGGTCCCCGGAGGCGATTACGTCTCTCACCACGACGGTACGGCCGACTGCGATGGCCACGGCACCATTCTCGCCGGGATCATCGGCGCCGCAAGCGATTCCGCTGAGGTCTACCAGACTGCCGATAGGCAGGTATTCACCGGGATCGCACCTGAAGTGACCATTCTTGCAATCCGACAGTCCAGCAATAAGTTCCGCGCTGTCGACGAACCCGCAGGCTCTGGTTTTGGCGACGTCGAGACGCTGGCGAGCGCGGTGCGGACGGCAGCCGACCTTGGCGCGACAGTCATCAACATCTCGTCGGTGGCATGTGTTCCCGCCGGCGCCGAACTCGACGACCGCGCGCTGGGGGCAGCCCTTGCCTACGCCGTGGATGTCAAGAACGTGGTCGTGGTGACGGCGGCCGGCAATGTCGGTGGCCTCGGCCAGTGTCCGGGCAACAACCCGCCCGACAGCACCGGTTGGGGCGAGGTCACTGTGGTGGTAAGTCCGGCGTGGTACGACGACTACGTACTCACCGTCGGCTCCGTCGGACCCGACGGAACCGGTTCGGCGTTCAGCCTCGCCGGCCCCTGGGTCGACGTGGCGGCCCCGGGCGAAGGCATCATCTCGCTCGCACCGGCCGGCGAAGGTCTGGTGAGCACCAGGCCGGGCGGAGCAGCCATTTCGGGGACCAGTTACGCCGCGGCGGCGGTGAGTGCGATCGCCGCCCTGGTCCGTGCCCGCTCCCCTCAGTTGACGGCTCGTCAGGTCATGAAGCGTGTTGAGGACACGGCGCGCCATCCGGCCGGTGGGTGGGACGCCGCAGTGGGCCGCGGCGTGGTCGACGCACTCGCCGCGGTGAGCGCTCCGGACTCCACCGAACTGCCTCGGCCTGCCGCTCCCCCGGCCGAGGAGAAGCTCGCTAAGGAGGGGACCGAGCAGCGGCCCGACGGGTCCGCGCTGCGGGGGGCGGCGATCTGCTTCGCCCTGACCGCCGGGACCGTGTTGGTGTCAGCGTCGGTGCGACGTTTACGGCAACGCCACGAAGCCGTCCCGAGCGACTGAGGCACCCGCACGGCTAAGTTCGGGTCCCTGCGGCAGCGCCGAGAGCACCGGCCAAGGCGCGGGCTCGGCGGGGTTGGTCAGGCCGAGACTGCCAGCCGCTTCGCTGTCCCGGATTCCGTACCGCACGCCGGCATCGGTCACCAGGAACATCGATCCCGCGCTCTGGCCGCCAGCAGTGAGCCCGACCGAACGAGCGAACACGCTGCGTCCCGCGGGAACCGACACGGCATCGACGGCAGGGCCGTGCCCGTCTGCCTGCGCCAGCGACACCGGTCGACTGATCACCGGCGGGCTGTCGCCGACGAGGATTGTGGTGACCGAGTCGCCTCCGGCCGGGTCTGCCCGCCAGCGCGCACAGACGGCGGCAACGTGTTCCAGGCTATGTTGTTCGGGAAACGTCTTGACGGGCAACGTTTCGAGGACCGGCAGAGATCCGATGATGCCGGGCGGAACGGTCGGGATCTGCTCGCCGACCCGGGAATCGGTGTAACGGATCAAGTCGGCGGCAACCTCTCCGATGCGCTGCACACCGCCGGAGAGAACGACGAATAGGCCTTCTGCATCGTCTGGGCCACCGTTTGCGTGAGCAACCTTCAGCACGCTGCCCACCGGGTAGTCTCGCAGCGGCCCGGGCCCGGGTGAGCCGGCTTCCGGAATGTGCGGTGGCGCGATCTGCGGGGCTTCCGGGATCGCCGACAGGACCGTTGTCGAAATCCACTGCGGCGCAGCTCCGTCGATGCGCAACGCACGCGCTACCGCGGGGTGCCGCAGATCAACCCGGGCACGTCGGCCGTCGTAGAGCAGGAACGTCGCGCCGGCACCGCCTTCGCGCGGCCTCACCAGCACCCCGGACGTGGGATCTAGGGTGCCGGCATCGATCTCACCGGCGATGACGAGGGTTTCACCTCGTGCGTCGTCACAGACCGTCCAGCCTGATTCCTCAGCCGAGAGCGGGGTCGAGATACGCTCCGGCGCACCGGGAATGCCCATGCGCGGCCCACGCTGAGCGCTATCGACGGCCCGTTGCGCGATGATCCGAGGATCAGCCGGCGTCCCGGCGATCAATCGAGCCGAAGCCAGGTTGAAGACCGGATGAACGACGTCACCCACGCTGACGTACACGGCACCGGTGTCGCCTACCACCAGAATCGGGGCATCCCCGATGTCGCCACCGGGTTTCACCAACGCGAGGATTACGCAGACCGCTGTAACAACGGCCGTCAGCACAGCGCCCGCTGCCAGCGAAATCGATTGCGCACGCAGCGGATCATCGAGCATCCGCGTGTCCCCGCGTACCAGCGCATGTTCCATCCGGCGGACCAGAAATCGGTATCCACTGACATGCAGGCGCGTAGTCGGTTGCAACGGCTCACTCCCCCTCCACCAGGGTAACGGCGCCGCAGCGGGGCTTCGTTCACTTGCTGGAGCGGCGCTCTCGATAGGCGGCAACATGCTGCCGATTC
This sequence comes from uncultured Mycobacterium sp., assembly GCA_964498215.1. Lineage (GTDB taxonomy): Bacteria > Actinomycetota > Actinomycetes > Mycobacteriales > Mycobacteriaceae > Mycobacterium. The sequence continues at coordinate 5,551 of CAZCHU010000053.1, forward strand.
CCGCAATTGCCGGTGTCACAGAATTTTCCGGACCGGTTGCGCGACAGGTCGACCAGAACCGCTTCACAGTCCGGCGCGGCACAGAGCTTGAGCCGCCGCAACTCACCCGACCGGATCAGGTCGGCCAGGGCCATCGCCATCTCCGCACCCATCCGCTGCCACAACGGGTCGTGGATCGAGGCGAGGTGCAGGTGCCACTCCGGCATCTCGGTATGCCTGGTCAGCCAGGGTGACGCGTGAGTGTCGCTGAGCAACGCATTGACCTGACCGACCGCGCGGACCTCGTCCTCGGAGGCCTCCCATACCCGGGCCAACCGTTCGCGCAACTGATGTACCGCAGCCAGCTCGGCCGCGTCGTGGTCCCGCCGGCCGGTCCAGCCGAACCTGTCCAAATATTCGTCGAGCGCGGCGAGGTCCGCAAGGCGCTCACCATCCACCCGGTCGCTGTTGATCAGCACACACACGGCCCGCAACGTGAGGTCGGTGTCATGATTGAAAAGCATTTGACTCCTGACCTGCCTCCACACTAGCGTCATGCCCAAAGATCATTTTACTCATTACATACCTTGTCGACATTTCTTGAGGTGAATCCATGGCCGCGAATGACTCCCAGCATTTTCGACGGGGCCTACTCTTCGCGGTCGGCTCAGCGTTCGCTTTCGGCTGCTCGGGCCCGTTCGCGAAATCGCTCATGGAGGCCGGCTGGAGCCCTACCGCGGCAGTCACAGCCCGGTTAGCCGGAGGGGCCCTGGCGATGGCCGTCTTCGCCTCAGTCGTGCACCCCGGCTGGATCCGGGAGGTGCGGACGCACACCCGCACCGTGGTGCTCTACGGCCTCGTACCGATCGCGGGCGCCCAACTCTTCTACTACAACGCCGTCGCTCACCTGTCGGTCGGCATCGCTCTGCTGCTCGAGTACACCGCCCCGATCCTCGTCGTGGGCTGGCTGTGGGCGACCACCCGAAACCGACCCACCAACCTGACGCTGGGCGGCGTAGCGCTCGCGGTGGCCGGAATCATGCTGGTTCTCGGGATCCTCGGCCCGGGCGGGCTGGACGGTGCCGACATCGACCTGGTCGGGGTCGGCTGGGGCCTGGCTGCCGCAGTGTGCGCGGCGTGCTACTTCCTGATGTCCGACGAGGTCGGCGGGGACCGACCCGACGGCAGGTCCGCCCTCCACCCCATCACGCTGGCCGCCGCGGGACTCATCGTGGGCGCTGCCGCAGTTGGGCTACTGGGCATCTCCGGGCTGATGACCCTGAGGTTCACCGCCACGGACACCGTGGTAGCCGGCATCACCACGTCGTGGCTCGTTCCTGTCATCGCGCTGGCACTGATCCCTACGGCGATCGCGTACACCCTGGGTATCGTCGGCATCGCCCGGCTTCGGCCGCGCTTCGCATCGCTGGTCGGCCTGTCCGAAGTGATGTTTGCGGTGCTGGCTGCCTGGGTGTTGCTCGGAGAGGTGATGACCCTGACCCAGGCCCTCGGCGGCGGGGTCGTGCTGCTCGGCCTCGCGCTGGCCCGCCAGGGTGACCGCAGCGAGCAAATCGGCCCGGAGGCTACCGCGACATGGCCGGACGCACCGGTCATCGAGCTGACCGCGCCGCGACTAGGCATCAGAGAAGCAGCCCTCTAGCATGACTCGGGTGAAGACCGATCCTGACGCATGCCGGATTGCCCGACTCCCCTCGCTGGTGGCGGCCGTGCTCGCCGCAGCAGTCTTGCTCGTCGCGCCGGTGATCACCAGCCCGGCAACCGCACCCACCGCTCACGCGCAGGGCTGTCCAGACATCGAGGTCGTGTTCGCCCGCGGCACCGACGAACCACCCGGCCTCGGCCGGGTGGGCCAGGCGTTCGTCGACTCGCTGCGTGGACAGGTCGGGGGCCGCTCCGTTGGCGCCTACTCCGTCAACTACCCGGCCACCTTCGACTTCCTCGCAGCCGCTGGCGGCGCTAACGACGCCAGCGCACACATCCAGTTCATGATGGCAAACTGCCCCGGCACCAGGCTGGTGCTCGGCGGCTACTCACAGGGCGCAGCGGTGATCGACATCATCGCGGCGGTACCGTTCCCGGCCGTCGGATTCAACAACCCGCTACCCCCCAACGCCCCCGATTTCGTCGCCGCGATCGCCGTCTTCGGCAATCCCACCGCCAAGGTCGGCCTGCCCCTGACAGCGAGCCCCATCTGGGGCTCCCGGGCCATCGACCTGTGCGCCGCCGGCGACCCGATCTGCTCGGACGGGGACAGCATCCCCGCACACAGCACGTACGCGGGGGCTTTGACCGCTCAGGCGGCCGCGTTTGTCGCGCGACTGGTGTGACCGGGCGTGCGCTACGGTGTCTTGTGCTTTCTGACCGTCTGAGAAGCGCGATGCTGGGCGCGGTCTGCGCCGCAATCGCGGTGCCCATCGCTGCCACGCTCGTGTCGGCCGTGCCGACCGCCGCCGCCCAGCCCTGCCCCGACGTCGAGGTCGTGTTTGCCCGCGGGACGAGCGAAGCCCCGGGCGTCGGCCGGGTGGGTCAGGCGTTCGCGAACTCGCTGTCGGCGCAGCTCGCGGGGCTGACGGTAGGGACATACGGCGTTAACTATCCGGCCAGCTACGACTTCCTCCACACCGCCACCGGCGCGACCGACGCCACCGACCGCATCGCCGCGATGGCCCAGCAATGCCCGGGTACCCGAATCGTGCTCGGTGGCTACTCGCAGGGTGCGGCGGTCGTCGACATGCTCGCAGGGGTGCCGCCCCTGGGGAACAAGGTGGGCAACATCGGATCTGCCCCTCCCCTGCCCGGTAGCCTCAACAGCAACGTCGCTGCGGTCGCGGTCTTTGGAAATCCGGCCACGAAGTTCGGCAATCCCGTTTCCGCGACCGGCTCATTCGCCGGTAAGGCGATCGATCTATGTGCCGACGGCGACCCGATCTGCTCGAGTGGCCGAAACCCGTTCGCACACACGAACTACGAATCCTCACCCTCCATAGCCCAGGCTGCTGGCTTCGCGGCCGGGCGGATCTGACTTCGAGAGCGCATATCACCTGGTGTCGCTATTATCGGCTGAGTGATTCGTAAATTGACGGTCGCGGTGGTTCTCGCCGCAGCAGCACTGGTCACACCCGCGGCGGTTCCGGGTGGTCCGGCGATTCTCCCTGTCGCCTCCGCCGCCTGTCCTCAGGCGGAACTGATCTTCGCCCGGGGCCGCATTGAGGCGCCCGGCGCCGGGCAGATCGGCAACGCGCTGATCAGCCAGTTGCGCAATAAGACAGGCAAGAACATCAACCTGTACGCCGTGAATTATCCGGCCGACACCGAGGTCGATGAAGGCGCCAACGACATGAGCCAACGCGTGCAGTACATGGCCGCCAACTGCCCCGACACCCGACTGGTGCTGGGCGGCTACTCACTGGGCGCTGCGGTCACCGATATCGTGGTAGCGGTGCCGATCGCCGCATTCGGCTTCGATAATCCACTGCCGGCCGGCGCCGACCAGCACATCGCGGCGGTGGCGCTGTTCGGAAACGGCAGTCAGTGGGTCGGCCCGATCGCCAACTTCACCAACCCGGCACTGCGCGATCGCATCATCGAGTTGTGCCACGGCGACGACCCGATCTGCAACCCGACCGACCCGGAGAACTGGCAAGACTACTGGTCCGACCACCTGGCGTCGGCCTACATCAACGGCGGGATGGTCAACCAGGCCGCCGATTTCGTGGCCCAGCGGCTCTAGGTCGTCACCGCTCGACCTCATCGGAGGTTCGCACGTCCCGAGTCATGAGGTTGCGCGCGGCGAGGTCGCCGTCGGGCGGATAGTCCACCCCAACCAAGGTCAGGCCCCGCGCCGGGGCCGCAGCGAAGTCACTGGACCGGCGCGTCGCGGTAAGCAGTGCCGCACACCAGGTTGCGTCCCGGCGGTGTTCGCCCACCGCGAGCAAAGCCCCGACCAGGGACCGCACCATGTTCCAGCAGAATGCGTCGGCGCTGACATCCACCGCGATCCGATGCCCGTCGCGGCTACAGTCCAGCCGCTGCAGCTCCCGGATCGTCGTGGCGCCGTCCCGATGCCGACAGAACGCGGCGAAATCGTGTAAGCCCACCAGCCGGTGGGCCGCGGCGGCCATGGCCTCGACGTCCAAAGGACGCGGCCAGGCCGCCACGAAGCGCGCCTCGCACGGCTCCACGCCATATGGAGCCGTCGACAACCGATAGACGTAATGGCGGCGCAGTGCGGAGAACCGCGCATCGAAGCCGGGTGCCGCACGGGTGACCGCGAGGACCCGAACATCTTCGGTCAACATCTTGCCGAGTCGGCGCACCAGCGGACCAAACTCGCTTTCCCCCGCGCGCCGGGTCCGCGGATAACCGTGAGGCAAGGCGTCGACGGGGATGTCCACATGGGCGACTTGTCCGCTGGCGTGCACCCCGGAGTCGGTCCGGCCAGCCGCGCACAACCGAACCGGCACCCGAAATATCGTCGACAATGCCTTCTCGACAACGCCTGCCACCGTGCGCTGGCCGGTCTGGGCCGCCCACCCGGCGAATTCGGTTCCGTCGTAGGCGATGTCGAGCCGGAGACGAACATGCCCGCCATCAGAGTCGATGGCGGGCACTGTCTCGTTCATATCATCTAGGACTTGTCAGCATCCTCGGCGTCAGCTGCTTCGGGGGCCGCCTCGGCCGCCGGCTGGGGCTGTTCCGCCTTCGTCGAGGCAACCCGACGTGCCCGGTCGGCTTCCGATGTCACGGTCTTCTCCCGCACCAGTTCGATAACGGCCATCGGCGCGTTGTCGCCCTTGCGGTTCTCGACCTTGATGATGCGGGTATAGCCGCCGTTGCGGTCAGCGAAGAACGGGCCGATCTCGGCGAACAGGATGTGCACGACATCCTTGTCGCGGATCTTCTTCATCACCTCACGCCGGTTGTGCAGCGTGCCCTTCCTGGCGTGGGTGATGAGCTTCTCCGCGTACGGACGCAACGCCCGAGCCTTCGGCTCGGTCGTCTTGATACGGCCATGCTCGAAGAGCGACGTGGCCAGGTTGGCCAACAGTGCCTTCTGGTGCGAGGACGACCCGCCGAGGCGAGGGCCCTTGGTGGGCTTAGGCATAGGAAACACCAGCCATTGTGACTACTCCTTTTCGGGGCCGACCCCCGTATCAGGTAGGGCCGGGACGGATTTCGAGCGGGTGAAGCGTGGTGGGGATGGCCCCTGCTAGAGCTGTTCGGTCTCGGCGAAGTCCTGGTCCGCGTCCACGTCGTAGCTGGCGTCACTGGTCCAGGTGCCAGTGGCGACGTCGTAGCCCGCGACCTCGGACGGATCGAAGCTGGCCGGACTGTCCTTGAGCGATAGACCCAGCTGATGCAGCTTGATCTTCACCTCGTCGATGGACTTCTGACCGAAGTTACGGATGTCCAGCAGGTCAGACTCCGTACGGCCGACGAGCTCACCCACCGTGTGCACACCCTCACGCTTGAGGCAGTTGTAGGAACGGACCGTCAGATCGAGGTCATCGATGGGGAGTGCGAACGACGCGATGTGGTCCGCCTCCTGAGGCGACGGGCCGATCTCGATGCCCTCGGCCTCGACGTTGAGTTCCCGCGCCAGACCGAACAACTCGACCAGCGTCTTGCCGGCCGATGCCAGCGCGTCGCGGGCACCGATCGAGCTCTTGGTCTCGACGTCGAGGATCAGCTTGTCGAAGTCGGTGCGCTGTTCGACACGGGTGGCCTCCACCTTGTAGGTGACCTTGAGTACCGGCGAGTAGATGGAATCGACTGGGATACGGCCGATCTCGGCGCCCGAGGCCTTGTTCTGGACGGCTGGAACGTAGCCGCGGCCACGCTCGACAACTAGCTCGACCTCGAGCTTGCCCTTGTCGTTCAGGGTGGCGATGCGCATCTCCGGGTTGTGCACGGTGACCCCGGCCGGTGGGACGATGTCGCCCGCCGTCACCTCGCCCGGCCCCTGCTTGCGCAGGTACATCGTCACCGGCTCATCCTCCTCGGAAGAGACGACCAGGCCCTTGAGGTTCAGGATGATGTCGGTGACATCTTCCTTCACCCCGGGGACGGTGGTGAACTCGTGCAGCACGCCGTCGATGCGGATGCTGGTGACCGCTGCGCCGGGAATCGACGACAGCAGGGTGCGACGCAGCGAATTGCCAAGGGTGTAACCGAATCCGGGCTCCAGCGGTTCGATGACGAACTGTGACCGGTTCTCGGCGATGACCTCTTCGCTGAGGGTGGGGCGCTGCGAAATCAGCATGGTGTTTTCTTTCTCCTTCTCGGCAACCGCTATTTGATGCCGTTAGGTTGTCCTGCCTCGCCGGGTAGCGAAACTTCGGACGTGTGTTACTTGGAGTAGAGCTCGACGATCAGCTGCTCGGTGAGCGGGATATCGATCTGCGCGCGTTCGGGCAGCTGATGCACGAGAATGCGCTGACGCTCGCCGACCACCTGCAGCCATGCCGGGACCGGTCGCTCGCCCGCGCTGGCCCGAGCAAGCTCGAACGGCGGCGTGTTGATCGACTTCTCCTTGATATCGATGATGTCGTACTGCGACACCCGGTAACTCGGGATGTCGACCTTCACGCCGTTGACGAGGAAGTGTCCATGGCTCACCAGCTGACGCGCCATTCGGCGGGTCCGGGCAAGGCCAGCGCGGTACACGACGTTGTCCAGTCGGCTCTCCAGGATGCGCAGCAGGTTGTCGCCGGTCTTGCCTGGTTGACGGTTGGCTTCCTCGTAGTAGCGGCGGAACTGCTTCTCCATCACGCCGTAGGAGAAGCGTGCCTTCTGCTTCTCCTGCAGCTGCTGGCGGTACTCGCTCTCCTTGATCCGCGCACGGCCGTGCTGACCGGGCGGATAGGGGCGCTTCTCAAAGGACTGATCTCCGCCGACCAGGTCGACGCCGAGGCGCCGCGACTTGCGGGTGACGGGTCCGGTGTAACGAGCCATTGTCTGTTCCTTTCCTGACTCTGCTAGACCCGGCGCCGCTTGGGCGGACGGCAACCGTTATGCGGCTGGGGGGTGACATCGGAAATCGCGCCGACCTCGAGTCCGGCGGCCTGCAACGAACGAATCGCGGTCTCGCGGCCCGAGCCGGGGCCCTTGACGAAAACGTCGACCTTCTTGACACCGTGCTCCTGCGCCTTGCGCGCGGCGTTCTCGGCGGCCAACTGCGCGGCGAACGGGGTCGACTTACGCGAACCCTTGAAGCCGACGTGCCCGGAGGAAGCCCAGGCGATGACGTTGCCCAGCGGATCGGTGATCGTCACGATCGTGTTGTTGAAGGTGCTCTTGATGTGCGCAGCACCGTGCGGGACATTCTTCTTTTCCCGGCGACGGGCCTTCTGCCCCTTCTTGGGGCCAGCTGTCGATTTCTTCGCTGTTGCCATCGGGATTTACCTGGCCTTCTTCTTGCCGGCGATGGTGCGCTTGGGACCCTTGCGGGTACGCGCATTGGTCTTGGTCCGCTGGCCGCGCACCGGCAGTCCACGGCGATGCCGCAGACCCTGGTAGCAGCCAATTTCGATCTTGCGGCGAATGTCGGCCTGCACTTCTCGGCGCAGATCGCCTTCCACCTTGAGGTTCCCCTCGATGTAGTCGCGCAACTGGACCACCTGATCGTCGGTCAGGTCTTTGGTGCGCAACTCCCGGCTGATTCCGGTGGCATCCAGGATTTCCTGGGAGCGGGTACGGCCGACGCCGTAGATATAAGTCAGCGCGACCTCCATGCGCTTGTCGCGCGGGAGATCGACGCCCATAAGTCGAGCCATGTGTGCCATTCCTCGTGTTCTGCGGAGGTCTGATCCCAGTCCGTTCCCACTCGCTGGTGGGGTTCGGCCTCCGTGCCGGACGTGTGCGAGGGCCGTGTGCCCTCAGTGGTACTGGGAGGTCTTCATTCAGTTGTGCAATGCCAGCGAAAGCCTCAGCGCTGCTGGCTGGTCTTCGCGCAAGCACTCATCCCTGTCGCTGCTTGTGACGCGGATCGGAGCAGATCACCATGACCCGCCCATGCCGACGGATCACCCTGCATTTGTCGCAGATGGGCTTGACGCTCGGGTTCACCTTCACGGCTCGTTCGATCCTTCTGTGCTTCTGGGATGGGTGCTCTTCGTGCCTGTCAATGACTAGCGCAAGCGCTCGTCACTTGTAGCGGTACACAATGCGGCCTCGAGTCAGGTCGTAGGGCGAAAGTTCCACCACGACGCGATCCTCGGGAAGGATGCGGATGTAGTGCTGCCGCATCTTGCCGCTGATGTGGGCGAGCACCTTGTGTCCGTTCTCCAGCTCAATGCGGAACATCGCATTGGGCAGGGGCTCGACCACGCGACCCTCGACCTCGATGGCGCCGTCTTTCTTGGCCATACTGTGTAGCGATCCTTGCTTTCGTTTCGTATCGGCCGGTTGGCCTGTTCGGCTTGTCGGCCTTGTCCGGCGCAGCCTTCGCCCGACTCGAGAACGTCCTGACGGGGCACGCAGAAGTCGGCGCGTAAACCGCACCGTTGGTCCATGGTACTCCCAGACCGGCCGCACCCAAAATCTGCGCAAAACAGCACCTCAACCAAAGAATGGCCAAAGAACTCTGCCACGAGTCGCTACAGGGCCAAAGGCCTCTACAGTCGACGTCCAATGAGTCATAGAGTCCGGTGATTGCCGGACGTATGTCGGAAGGATGCTCGATGCCCGCTCCAGCAGAAGGTACCCAGATCGTTGTCGGAGTGGATGACTCGCCGTCGTCGCAGGCAGCACTCGAATGGGCGGCCAGCGAGGCGCTGCTCCGAGAGGTGCCTCTAGCCATCCTGTATGCCGCGGCCCTCCCCCTCGGAATGTGGGGAATCAGCGCCTTCCCCACCGGGCTGCCGGAATGGCAGTCGGAGATCGGTCGGGACATCCTGCGAGATGCCGGCGGTATCGCGGAAAAACTTACGCACGGTTCCGTGCCGGTGACCACTGAATTCGCCACCGTAAGCCCGACCGCAGCACTGGTCGAGGCATCCAAGACAGCGGCGCTGGTCGTCGTGGGGTCACGTGGGCGCGGTGCCTTTTCCCGGGCCGTCCTCGGCAGTGTTAGCACCGGTTTGGTACACCGCGCACACGGCCCGGTGGCAGTGATCCCCGAGGACGTTCCCGCACCCGCGTCGGCGGCGCCAGTCGTTGTCGGATTCGACGGGTCATCTGGTTCGCGTCCAGCAGTCACACTGGCTTTCGAGGCAGCCGCCCGCCGTGGCGTGGACCTTGTGCTGATGCATTCCTGGTGGTCTCCCGGCGCATTCGAGATGCCCGGATTCGACTGGGAAACCGTGCGACTGGAGGTTGAAAGGGAGCTCGAGGAGCAGGTGGCCGCGTGGTGCAAACCCTATCCGGAGCTGCACGTTCGCACGGTGGTGGTTCCCGATCAGCCCGCGCGCCGGCTGATCGAGTATTCCGAGACTGCGCAGCTTGTGGTCGTCGGAAGCCATGGTCACGGGGCCGTTGCGAGCACCTTGCTGGGATCGGTGAGCAGCACGGTGGTGCAGGCCAGCAAAGTCCCCGTCATCGTCGCTCGACAGGAGCCAAGTTCCTAAAACGTGTAGAGGCCCTGCCCGGCGGGGGATCACACTGCAGGGTACTGAGCGGGAGCTGGCAGCGGGCTAGGGTTTGACCATGCGACTGCTGGTCACCGGTGGCGCCGGCTTCATCGGCGCGAACTTCGTGCACGGCGCGGTCCGCAACCATCCCGAAGTCACTGTGACGGTGCTCGATGCCATGACCTACGCGGGCAGCCGGGAGTCCTTGGCCCCGGTAGATAGCGAGATCCGGTTGGTGCAAGGTGATGTGACCGATACCGCACTAGTCGGCAAGCTAGTGGCCGAGTCTGACGCCGTCGTGCATTTCGCCGCCGAAACCCATGTCGACAATGCGCTGGCGGACCCAGAACCGTTTGTGCGCTCGAACATCTTGGGAACGTTTTCCGTGCTGGAGGCGGTGCGCCACCACAGGGTTCGGCTACATCATGTATCCACCGACGAGGTCTACGGCGACCTGCCCCTGGATAGCAGGCAACGATTCACCGAGTCGACGTCGTATAACCCGTCCAGCCCGTACTCATCGACCAAGGCCGCCGCCGACATGCTGGTGAGAGCCTGGGTGCGCTCGTACCGCGTGGCGGCGACGATCTCGAACTGCTCCAACAACTACGGTCCTTATCAGCATGTGGAGAAGTTCATCCCGCGACAGGTCACCAACGTATTGACCGGACGGCGCCCAAAGCTCTACGGCAGCGGCGCCAACGTGCGGGACTGGATCCACGTCGACGACCACAACAGCGCGGTCTGGCGGATCCTCACCGACGGCGACATCGGCCGCACCTATCTGATCGGGGCGAACGGCGAGCGCGACAATGTGTCGGTGATGCGCACGATCCTTCGTTTGATGGGCCGACCGGCTGACGATTTCGACCACGTCGCCGATCGGGCGGGTCACGACCTGCGATACGCGATCGATGCATCTCCGCTGCGCCGCGAGCTGGGCTGGGAGCCTGCGCACACCGACTTCGAAGCAGGATTGCTGGACACGGTCGACTGGTATCGCGACAACGAGGCGTGGTGGCGACCCCTGAAGGACGCTGCGGAGGCCCGCTACCAAGAACGCGGTCGGTGACGTGGAGGTTCGCCAGCTGTCCGTGCCGGGGGCCTGGGCACTAACTCCGCAACTGCACGCCGATCCCCGAGGGTTGTTCTTCGAATGGTTCACCGACTCAGATTTCACCGCGTTCGCCGGGCACCATTTCGACCTGCGGCAGGCGAACTGCTCGGTGTCGGCGGCCGGGGTACTGCGGGGCCTGCATTTCGCCGAAAACCCGCCAGGTCAAGCGAAATATGTCACCTGCGTGCGCGGTTCGGCATTCGACGTTGTCGTCGATATCCGGGTGGGTTCGCCGACTTTCGGGCACTGGGACGCGGTACTGCTTGACGCAGAAGATCGTGGTTCGGTGTACATCTCCGAAGGGTTGGGGCACGCGTTTCTCGCGCTGGAGGACGCCACGACGGTGATCTACATGTGCACGGCGCCGTACAACCCCGCCCGGGAGCACACGATCTGCGCCACCGATCCGGCCCTGGGCATCCGGTGGCCGACGGTCGAGGAATTGCAGCAGTCCGAACGGGACGCGGCAGCACCCACGCTGGAGCAAGTTCAAGCCTCCGGACTGTTGCCTCGCTGGGACCCGACGCGCGTGGGCAGGCCCGCCGAGTAGGCCGTGGGTCGACTGTCTTGCCAACGCCAACGCCGCATTACTAGGATATGCAAGTATCTAGCGTGCGAGAGGACCCACCATGACGTCAACGACGGCGACCACCCGGATTCCCCACTTCATCGGCGGCAAGCGCACCGAACTGCAGTCCAGCCGCACGGCCGATGTGCTCAACCCCAGCACCGGCGAGGTCCAGTCACAGGTCATGCTGGCCAGCGCGGCCGACGTCGATACCGCGGTAGCCACGGCCGTCGAGGCCCAGAAGGAGTGGGCGGCCTGGAACCCGCAGCGCCGAGCCCGGGTGATGATGAAGTTCATCGAACTGGTCGGACAGCACACCGATGAGCTGGCCGAGCTGCTCTCCCTTGAACACGGGAAGACCGTTCCCGACTCCCGGGGCGACATCCAACGCGGCATCGAGGTCATCGAATTCGCCATCGGCATTCCACATCTACTCAAAGGTGAGTTCACCGAAGGGGCGGGTGCGGGCATCGACGTGTACTCGATCCGCCAGCCACTGGGCGTCGTAGCCGGCATCACCCCGTTCAATTTCCCGGCGATGATCCCGCTGTGGAAGGCCGGGCCGGCGCTGGCGTGCGGGAATGCGTTCATCTTGAAGCCTTCTGAGCGCGACCCGTCAGTTCCGCTGCGCCTAGCCGAGCTGTTCCTGCAGGCCGGACTACCCGCCGGGGTCTTCCAAGTCGTGCAGGGCGACAAGGAGGCGGTGGACGCTATCCTCGTCCACCCGGACATCCAAGCGGTGGGCTTCGTTGGATCCTCCGACATCGCGCAGTACATCTACTCCACGGCAGCGGCGAACGGGAAACGGTCGCAGTGCTTCGGCGGGGCCAAGAACCACATGATCGTGATGCCCGACGCCGACCTCGACCAGGCCGTCGACGCGCTCATCGGCGCCGGCTACGGCAGCGCGGGCGAACGCTGCATGGCGATCAGCGTCGCGGTACCGGTCGGCGAAGAAACTGCGCACCGGCTTCGAAATCGTCTGGTCGAGCGGGTCAACCAACTCCGGGTAGGCCACAGCCTGGACCCCAAGGCCGACTACGGGCCACTGGTCACCGAGGCGGCACTGCACCGGGTGCGGGACTACATCGGCCAGGGCGTGGAGGCTGGCGCGGAACTCGTCGTAGACGGTCGGGAACGCACCACCGACGAGCTGACGTTCGGTGACACCAGCCTCGAGGGCGGCTACTTCATCGGGCCCACCCTCTTCGACCACGTCACCACCGAGATGTCCATCTACACCGATGAGATCTTCGGCCCGGTGCTGTGCATCGTGAGGGCGGACGACTATGAAGAGGCGCTGGCGCTGCCCTCCCAACACGAGTACGGCAACGGGGTGGCGATCTTCACCCGTGACGGCGACGCCGCCCGCGACTTCGTATCGCGCGTCCAGGTCGGCATGGTCGGCGTGAATGTGCCCATCCCGGTTCCGGTGGCCTATCACACCTTCGGCGGTTGGAAGCGATCCGGTTTCGGCGACCTCAACCAGCACGGCCCCGCGTCGATCCAGTTCTACACCAAGGTCAAGACAGTCACCGAACGTTGGCCGTCGGGCATCAAGGATGGCGCCGAGTTCGTCATCCCCACCATGAAGTAGCGACGTTGCCTGCCCAGTTGTTCGAGATGGATGACGATGAGCGCATCATCGTCGACACCGCCGCCGCATTCGCCGAGAAGCGTTTGGCTCCATACTCTTTGGAGTGGGACGCCAGCAAACACTTCCCGGTCGATGTGCTGCGGGAGTCGGCGGAACTCGGGATCGCCGCGATCTACTGCGCCGAGGAGGTGGGCGGAAGCGGACTGCGGCGACTCGACGCGGTGCGCATCTTCGAGGAGCTGGCCGCAGCGGACCCGACGATCGCGTCGTTCATCTCGATCCACAATATGTGCGCCTGGATGATCGATAGCTACGGCACCGTTGAGCAGCGAAAAACCTGGGTACCGCGGCTAGCCTCGATGGAGGCGATCGCCAGCTACTGCCTGACCGAGCCGGGCGCCGGCTCGGATGCCTCGGCTCTGCGGACCCGCGCGGTGCGTGATGGATCCTCCGCCGGATCGGACTGGTTGCTTGACGGCGTCAAGCAGTTCATCTCCGGCGCAGGAGTGTCCGATCTCTACCTGGTGATGGCCCGTACCGGCTCACCGGAAAATCAGCCGGGTCCCCGCGGAATATCCGCCTTCGTCGTGGAGAAGGACACCCCCGGACTCAGTTTCGGCATCAACGAAGCCAAAATGGGCTGGAATGCGCAGCCGACCGCCCAGGTGATCTTCGACAAGGTTCGAGTCCCGGCGGACGCGCTGCTCGGCGGCCCGGAAGGCGAGGGTGCCGGGTTCGGCGTCGCGATGAACGGGCTCAACGGCGGCCGCATCAACATCGCCGCCTGTTCACTGGGTGGCGCGCGGACCGCCTACGACAAGGCAGCGGAGTACGTGCGCGATCGGGAGGCTTTCGGCGGCCCACTGCTCGACGAGCCGACCGTCCGGTTCACCCTGGCCGATATGACGACTGCATTGGAGACATCGCGGATCCTGTTGTGGCGCGCCGCGTCCGCCCTCGATGCGGGCTCCCCCGACAAGGTGGAACTGTGCGCCATGGCCAAGCGCTACGTCACCGATGCGTGCTTCGAGGTCGCCGACCAGGCACTTCAGTTACATGGCGGCTACGGTTACCTGAAGGAATACGGGCTCGAGAAGATCGTCCGGGATCTGCGAGTACACCGAATCCTGGAGGGCACAAACGAAATCATGCGCGTGGTCATCGGCCGGGCCGCAGCGGCCCGCGCCCGCGCGT
>CAZCHU010000054.1:0-11817 GCA_964498215.1 uncultured Mycobacterium sp.
CTCGAACCGACGCGTCAAACGGGGCCGCCGGCCCCGACGAGACCCCCGCGCTAAACCAGCAGGAGGCGAACCGAATGTCCCACGAATCACTCCAGGTGACTACCTCTCACCTGCGCGAACTTGCCGCCAAACAGAGTCAAGCGGCCGCCGAGATCACCTCGGCCACCGAAGCAGCGTCAGGGGTGCGCAGTGTCATCCGCACGTCGCACGGGATGATCGCTTGGTCCACCGCGGGCGCCGTCGAGGCGATCCAGCATGCTCGGCGCATCGCGGGACGCAATGCGACCGACGTATCGCACTCGCTGAACGAGAATCTGACCTTCGCCGCCGACCGCTATGAGGCCACCGACAACACATCGGGCGTCGCCCTCGACCAGCAGCTTCATCCCGAGCCGCCCACGCCCCCACGATGATTGCCGGCACATTCTGCACCGACCGAAAGCCCACCCACTACGACGACGTCGTGGGTTTCGAAGTGACCATCGACGGCATGTTGGTCATCGCCGATCGACTCCACCTCGTGGACTTCCCTCTGTCCCTAGGGATCCGGCCCAACATCCCCTACGAAGACCAGCGCAGGCTCGTCTGGGATCAGGTGACCCGCGACCTCACTACACAGGGAATCCTTACCGCTCTCGGCGCTCCACACCCTGAGGTCGCGGCGATGGTCGACACCCTCAGCCGGCCCGATCGCACCCTCGACTGCCGCTGGTGGCGGCGTGATGCCGGAGGCCGCATGGTGCGCTTTGCTGTCTGCCGCAAAGCGGAACGCCACGTCGTCGCGGCCCGTGACGGCGAGATGCTGGTGCTGCAGCGGGTCGCCCCGCAAATCGGCCTGGCCGGCATGGTGGACGTGGTCATCGGCAGCGCTACCCCGGCGCACGTCCCGCCGTTTACTGCTATCGCAGATACTGTGGCCGCGGCGCGCACGGCCGAACAACTCTGCACGTTCGGCCTGCCACCGACGTCGGCTCGCACCTACGCGGAAGCGATACGTGACCCGGAAAGCTGGGTGGAGATCACCGCCAACGAGCGGCATCCCGGGGGGACATTCTCCCAGGCAGGGGTGGGAGCAGGTGTCCTTGATTCGGCCCATGGGCGAATCGTGTCGATACCGCGGCGGGTCAACGGTGTGCTCTACGGCAGCTTCCTGCCGGGGACCCCAGAGAACCTCCAGCGAGCACTCAACGGTCTGATCGACTTCCTACCGTCGGGCGTGTGGTTCGACCCCAACCAAGAAAACGCGGCTGAGCGCGTCGAACCCAGCGCGTTGCCCGCGTACTGAGGGAGGCATTACACAGTGGCTTATCTTCCGCTCGGCGCCCCTGACGATGGGGGCCACAACGATCTAGCTGCGCTGGACTTCGGCGTCGGCGACGAGAATTCCGGCGAAACCGAACTCGCAGCGATTCTTGGTGAGTACCCACTGGAAGTGGTCACAGATGCCGAGGACAATCCCGCGACACCCACGTTCACGGTTACCAACCCGCATGGAACGGTGGCCGTCACAACCTTGATGGACGGCCGCGTGCATCAGATCGATCTATCGCCAAAGGTGG
This sequence comes from uncultured Mycobacterium sp., assembly GCA_964498215.1. Classification (GTDB taxonomy): domain Bacteria; phylum Actinomycetota; class Actinomycetes; order Mycobacteriales; family Mycobacteriaceae; genus Mycobacterium. The sequence goes on from CAZCHU010000054.1 coordinate 1,560, forward strand.
CCGACCTGGCCGAGACAGTCCTCGCCGAGGAGATCGTTGTCATTGCCGGCCTCGCCACTCAAGACGCCAGATCGGCCCAGTACGAATGCCTGCTGGATGGAATGCGGGAACACGGGCACGACAACGTGGGCACCCGTGACTTCCTGACCCGCGATCTACAACTGCCGACCCCGGAACAGGCCCAGGCTGACCGCGCTGAACTGTTTTCGACACGCTACGCAGGTGGGGAATGACCGAGCATCTGGCAAGCATTTTCGGCACCGCGGCCGGCATACTGCCGACTTCGCCAGCGCGGTCGCTGGAGATGTTCACTGAAATCACCGAAATCGACGAAACTGCCTGCGACGCTTGGGTGGGACGCATCCGCTGCGGTGACACCGGCCGGGTCACGATGTTTCGGGCTTGGTACTCGCGGACGAACTTCGGTCAGCTGGCCGGGGCCGCTGGGGTATCGATGAACAGCCTTGCCGCCAGGGTGCCGATCGGGGGCCAGTACGGCGACATCACCTACCCTGTGACCTCCCCCCTCGCCCTGACGGTGGGGTTCGCGGTCAGCGAATCCGCCGAGGGCAACTATTCCGACGCGATGGAGGCACTCGACGCTGCACCGGCGGCGGGTACCGAGTACCTCGCATCCTGGGTCAAGGCTGTCCTCTTCGGTGCGGCACAACGGTGGACCGACGTGATCGAAGAGGTCCGGAGTGCCGGATCGTGGCCGGATAAGTTTCTGGCGGCCGCGGCCGGAGTCGCTCATGGCGTGGCTGCGGCCCATCTGGGGTTGTTCACTGAGGCCGAACGCCGCCTGACGGCATCGAATTCGTCACCCGCCGGGGAAGCCTGCGCTCCTGCGATCGCCTGGTCGTTGGCGATGGCCCACCGAGGCCAAGGCAACGAGGACGCGGCGATCGCGATGCTCGAATGGCTTCAGGCCACATACCCCAGCTCCAAAGTCGCTGCAGCGCTCAAGAATCCATCTTGCCGAATGGAGACTACGACGGCGGAGATGATTGCCGCCCGGCGCGATCCGTGGGATCCATCCAGTGTTGAGACGAACAACCATGGCAGGGAGACGCTCCTGGCAGAAGCCCAATCAGAACTGGACCGTCAAATCGGACTGACCCGGGTCAAAGAACAAATCGAGCGTTATCGCGCCGCTACGCAGATGGCCAAAGTTCGGGCCGCCCGCGGGATGAGAGTCGCGAACGCGTCCAAACACATGATCTTCACCGGCCCACCAGGGACAGGTAAGACGACCATCGCGCGAATAGTCGCCAACATTCTTGCAGGCCTGGGAGTCATCGGCGAGCCGAAACTCGTTGAGGTGTCGCGGAAAGACTTTGTCGCCGAATACGAAGGGCAGTCAGCCGTCAAGACCGCACGCACCATTGACCGGGCGATGGGTGGTGTGTTGTTCATCGACGAGGCTTATTCGCTGGTCCAGGAGCGTGACGGGCGCGCCGATCCTTTCGGAACTGAAGCCCTGGACACACTGCTAGCCCGGATGGAAAACGATCGTGACCGACTGGTAGTGATCATCGCCGGCTACAGCAAAGATATTGACCGGCTACTGGAAGCCAATGACGGCTTACGGTCGAGATTTTCAACCCGCATCGAGTTTGACTCGTATTCCGCGGACGAGATCGTCGACATCGCTGAAACCATTGCTGCCGAACATGACTCGAATCTATCCGGCGAGGCCGCCAAACAGGTGTTGGATGCGGCGACGCTACTGCTTCGAAGCACCGCGAACGACAAGCCGGCACTCGACATCGCGGGAAACGGCCGCTACGCGCGACATCTCGTGGAAGCCGGCGAGCAGACCCGTGATATACGCTTGGCCAGCTCGTCAGATGTCGATTCTCTTGCCACCGAACAACTCAGCGAGATCAGCGGCGAGGACATGGCCGCCGCGATCACATCGGTTCACCATCGTCTGAACCTCAGCGGGTAAACGATGGCAGGATTTCGACTCACCACCAAGGTGCAGGTCAGCGGCTGGCGGTTCCTGCTGCGCCGCGTCGAGCATGCGATTGTGCGGCGCGACACCCGGATGTTCGACGACCCCCTCCAGTTCTATAGCCGTGCAGTGACGGTAGGCATCGTGATTGCCGTGCTCGTATGCCTCGGAGCCGCGCTGCTCGCCTACTTCAAGCCGCTCGGCAAGCGCGGTTCAGACAACCTCCTGGTCGACCGCGCCACCAATCAGCTCTACGTGGTACTCCCCGGCATGGGCCAACTGCGGCCGGTATACAACTTGACGTCGGCACGATTGATCCTCGGCAACAGCGACCGGCCGGTCGCGGTCAAGTCTGAAGAGCTGGACCGGTTGCCGAAGGGGCAGCCTCTCGGCATACCGGGCGCACCGTATGCCACACCGGTGACCAGCTCCTCCGAGTCACTGTGGGCCGTGTGCGACACAGTCATCAAACCCGAAAGCGTTGCGCCGGGCGTCGCGACATCCGTGCTGATAACACCGCTGGCGCTGGACTCGTCGGTGGGACCCATCCGCACTAATCAAGGCATGCTGATCTCGTACAACGACCAGGACTGGCTCGTCACCCATGCTGGACGCCATGCCATCGACCTCTCCGACCGAGCCGTCACCTCGGCAGTGGGAATCCCGGTAACAGCGCGGTCCACCCCTATTTCGGAGGGTCTTTTCAACGCGCTGCCCAACGCAGGTCCGTGGCAACTGCCCGACATCCCCGACGGCGGTGCGCCGAACTCGGTGGGCTTACCTCCGGAACTCGTGATTGGCGCGGTCTTTAGGACCGACTCCGGCGAGCGGGGGCGCGAGCAGCATTTCGTGGTGTTACCCAACGGGGTGGCGAAGGTCAACAACACCACCGCCGCCGCGCTGAGGGCGACGAATTCCTACGGAATGATCTCACCACCCTCCGTCGAGCCGAGCGCGGTAGCAAGGGTCGTTGAGCAGGTGTACAACTCGCCCTTACCCGACACCGCGATGGATGTTCTGTTGCGTGACGAAGCCCCGGCGCTGTGCTGGGCCTGGCAGCGTGAAGCGGGGGACCACGGCCCGAAGACAACGGTGATCGCGGGGCGTCGCCTCCCCTTGCCCGCTTCGGCACTCAACACCGGAATCAGGCAGGTCAGTCGTGACGCCACGGTGCACATCACCGGCGGACAGTACATCCAGGTGGAGTCGCCGGACCCCCGCTATGGCGAAAGCCTCTACTACATCGACCCGCAGGGTGTGCGCTATGGCCTCCCCAGCCCGGACACGGCAGTGAAGCTGGGTTTGGCATCACCGCAGAGCGCGCCCTGGCAGGTTCTCAGCCTGCTCATCGACGGTCCGGTGCTGTCCGAGAATGCGGCATTGGTCGAACACGACACGCTGCCTGCGGACCCTAGTCCACGAAAAGTCGCTGTCGGCCAGTCGGTTCCGGGAGAAGCGAGCAGCGGGGGTGGAGGATGACGACCCGCAAGTTCACCCCCATCGCCAAGCGTGGGCCACGCCTGACGCCCGGGGAGATCAGCGTGACCCCTCCGGAGGACCTCGGGATCGACATCCCACCGGCGGGCATGCAGAAGGCCCTGCCATGGGTGCTGGGCGGATGCATGCTGGGCATGATCGCGATCATGATCTTCAGCGGCGTGCGCCAACTGTCCCCCTACATGCTGATGATGCCATTGATGATGGTGATGGCAGCCGTCGGATTGGTGGCCAGCGGCGGAAGCGGTGGCAAGAAGGTGCCGGAGATCAACGCCGACCGTAAGGAGTACCTGCGCTATCTCGCGGGATTGCGCACCCGAGTTACCACTTCGGCCGCAGCCCAGGTGGCTTTCTTCAACTACCACGCACCGCACCCCGACGACCTGTTGTCGTTGGTCGGCACTCACCGTCAGTGGTCGCGTGCGAGCAACGCCGATTTCTACGCGGCGACCAGGATCGGGATCGGCTCGGAGCCAGCGGTCGATCGACTGTTGAAACCCGCCGCCGGAGGCGAGCTCGCCGGCCCTGCGGGTGCCCCGCAGCCGCACCTCGAACCGGTCACCCACATGTGGGTCACGAAGTTTCTCCGGACCCATGGCCTGATCCAGGACTGCCCGAAGTTAGTCCAGCTGCGAACATTTCCGACGATCGCTATCGGCGGGGACACAGACGGTGCATCAGGCCTCCTGCGCGCGATCATTTGTCATCTGGCGGTATTCCATCCGCCTGACCTACTACAGATTCGCGTACTGACCGATAGCCCCGAAGATCCCGACTGGTCCTGGATGAAATGGCTACCGCACGTACAGCACCCGTCCCTGAGAGACGCCGCAGGCACCACCCGGATGATTTTCACGCGCCCTGACGGGCTCGCCGACCTGACCGCGCGTGGGCCACATATGGCGGACGCCGCCCCGACCGGCCCCCATGTGGTGGTCATTGACTTGACCTCTGGCAGAGCGGGCTTCCCGGTAGATGGCCGCTCCGGAGTCACCGTCATCACCTTGGGAAACCATCGCGGCTCGGCCTACCGCATCAGGGTCGACGGAAACAGAATGGCGGATGACCGACTGCCGAACCAGGCCTTCCGGCAGGTGGCCAAGCAGGTAGACAGGACGACGCCGCGCCAGGCCGAGCAGGTGGCGCGCAAGCTGGCCGGCTGGTCGATCACCGGGACGATCCTCGACAACAACACACGGGTGCAGAAGAAAGTTGCCAGGGAGTGGCATGAGATCGTCGGCGCACCAACAGTCGAGGACGTCACGCCCGCGCGCTGGCGGGTATTCTCCGACAACGACCGCGACCGGCTGCGGATCCCCTTTGGACACGAGTTCCGGTCCGGCGACGTCATGCACCTCGATATCAAAGAAGGGGCCGAGTTCGGCGCCGGGCCGCATGGCATGCTCATCGGCACCACCGGTTCGGGCAAATCGGAATTCCTTCGAACCCTCATTCTCTCGCTGGCAGCCACGCACCATCCAGACCAAATCAACCTCCTGCTCACTGATTTCAAGGGTGGTTCGACGTTTCTCGGCATGGAGAAGCTGCCGCACACCGCGGCCGTCGTCACCAACATGGAAGAAGAGGCCGAATTAGTCAGCCGGATGGGTGAGGTGCTGACCGGTGAACTGGACCGCCGACAGTCCGTCCTCCGGCAGGCGGGCATCGAGGTCGGCGCGGCCGGTGCACTGTCTGGCGTAACCGAGTATGAGATGTACCGCGAGCGCGGCGCCGACCTGCCGCCGTTGCCTACACTTTTCGTCGTTGTGGACGAGTTCGCCGAACTGCTACAGAACCATCCGGACTTCATCGTCCTATTCGACCGGATCTGCCGCGTTGGTCGGTCGCTGCGGGTGCATCTGCTGCTGGCCACCCAGTCGCTGAACACGGGGGGAACCCGCATTGACAAACTCGAACCCAATCTGACCTATCGGATTGCGCTGCGTACTACAAGTTCCGCGGAGTCCAAGGCCGTCATCGGAACTCCTGAAGCCCAATACATTTCCAACACGGAGAGCGGAGTGGGATTTCTACGGGTCGGTATGGAGGATCCAGTAAAGTTCCAGAGCGTCTACACGGGCAACCCCTATGTGCCCACTGAACTGACCACCACCGACCCGGTAGTGGCCGCGGATACACCTGACAGCATCTACATTCACCGTTTTACCGCTGGCCCGGTTCTCGATGCCAGGTTTACGCCATGACCTCAAGCGAGCAAGACCAGAAAGTGTTGCGCGAGGTTGTCCTTGCCCAACTGAGCACCAGCGGGAATCATGCCTATCGAATGTGGTTGCCACCCTTGGCAGATCCCACTCCCGTCGATGAGATCATCTCCCGCGATTACCACCGTCGTCCACTTCGAATCGGGCTGGGCGTTATGGACGAGCCGCGCCGACACCGCCAGGAGGTGTGGGGCATCGATGTCGCGACCGCGGCCGGCAACATCGCCGTCGGCGGTGCTCCACAAACGGGCAAATCCACCTTCCTACAGACGCTCATCCTGTCGGCGTCCGGGTCACACACGCCACGTCAACTGCAATTCTATTGCGTCGACATGGGCGGTGGCGGCCTGATGTACATCGAGAACCTCCCGCATGTCGGCGGGGTCGCCACACGAGCCGAACCCGACCGGGTCAACAGGGTGGTAGCAGAGGTTAAAACTGTTCTGCGACAACGCGAACAGACGTTCAAGCAATATCGTGTCGGTTCAATGGCCGACTATCGGCAGCTGCGGGAGGATCCAGATCATCCGGCATCCGCGGATCCTTTTGGTGACGTCTTTCTCGTCATCGACGGCTGGTCGTCATTCTCTGCCGAATTCACAGATCTTGAGGCGGTCGTGCAAGACATCGCGGGCCAGGGCCTCGCGTACGGGGTACACACAGTGATCTCGACGACGCGCTGGACGGACCTCAAGGCGCGTGTGCGTGACTACCTCGGCACCAAGGTGGAGTTCCGGCTCGGCGACGTCAACGAGACCCAGGTAGATCGCATCACACGCGAGATTCCAATGAACCGGCCCGGCCGCGCCGTCTCGACCGACAAACACCACCTGATGATCGGGGTGCCGCGACTGGACGGGGTGCACAGCGCCGAGAAGCTTGTGCCCGCGATCTCAGCGGCCGTTCAGGAGATCACCGGCCGACATACCGACGAGGCCCCCCGTGTGCGCGTGCTGCCCGAGAAGGTTTACCTGCGCGAGTTGGATGCCGACCCGCCAGGCCCGGAATCGGACTATCGGACCCGCTGGACCATCCCGGTCGGCATACGAGAGTCGGATTTGACCGTCGTGCACAACGATATGCACAGCAGTCCGCACCATCTGATCTTCGGCGCATCCAAATCAGGGAAAACCACGATCGCGCACGCCGTAGCTCGGGCGATTTGCGTCCGTAACAGTCCCGAACAGGTTCGCTTTATGGTCGCCGACTATAGGTCTGGCCTGTTGGAGGCGGTCCCGGAGACGCATCTGCTGGCGGCGGGGGCGATTAACCGTAACCACACGATGCTGGAGGCTTCGGTCAAGGCGCTGGCGCTGATCCTCACCAAGCGGTTGCCACCAGCAGAACTGACACCGGCGCAACTGCGTGCACGTTCATGGTGGACGGGCCCGGATATCGTGCTGCTGGTCGACGACTGGCACATGATCGTGGCGGCTGGCGGGATGATGTCGCCGATGGCCCCGCTCGCGCCGCTGATCCCAGCATCCGCGGACATCGGTTTGCACCTCATCGTGACCTGCCAGATGAGCCAGGCGCACCGATCCACGATGGACAAGTTCATCGGCGCTGCCTACGGCGCGGGCACACCGACGATGTTCCTGTCCGGGGATAAGCAGGATTTCCCGTCACGCGAGATTCTGGTCACCAAGCGGCCGCCCGGCCAGGCGTTCTACGTGACGCCAGATGGGAAAGAAGTGATCCAAGCGACGTATGTGGATCCGCCCGAGGAAGAAGCGTTCGCAACCTTCTCGGAGCGGCGCTAATATTGCTTCAACGCTCATACAGCAAATATTTGGTGAACGGCGATCACCATCCGGCAAGGGACTTCACAGCACCCTTTCAGGTGTATTCCTGCCGGTAGAATGAAGGCGCAAAAAGATGCGCGTCCTATAGAAGTGAGGAATTTTGCGAATGCAGCAACTAAGTCACAGTGCCGGGGCGGTAGGCGTAGGCGGTCAGGTCATCGCGAATGGTGCGCGTGGTTTGGCCAGCGGTACCGCCGCGACCGCAGCGGTCAGCGCGCTCGCGCCCGCCGGGGCGGATGAGGTGTCGGTGATGGCGACGACGGCCTTTGCCGCCGAAGGTGTGCAGACCCTGGGGATCAACGCATTGGCCCAGGAGGAGATCGCCCGCGCAGGTGCCACGGTTATCGAGATCGCCGGCGTTTACCAAACCGTGGACAGCGAAAACGGCGCAACGTTGATCTGAGCTGAGCCGGATACTGATACGAGTCGAGTGCATCATGGCTGTGCCAAGTTTGCCCATTCCGCCCATCTGGGGGGCCTTTCCTCCCGAGGTGAACACCTCGCGCCTGATGGCCGGGGCAGGCCCCGCGCCGATGATGCAGGCCGCGGCGGGGTGGGAAGCACTTGCGATCTCATTCGAGACACAGGCTGACGAATTGTCGGCGAGCCTGGTGTCGCTGGCTCAGATGTGGCAGGGCATGGGCAGCGAGCAGGCAATCCGAGCGTCGACACCGATGGTCGGCTGGCTGAGAATGATTTCGCTGCAGGCCCACAAGCGCGCCATCCAGGCCTCCGCCCAGGCCAGTGCATACTCGACCGCGCTGGCGAGCACTCCACAGCTGCCCGAGATCGAGCTCAATCACCTCACCAACGCAGTCCTCAACGCGACCAACTTCTTGGGTGTCAACACCGTTCCGATAGCTCTGAACGAGGCTGATTACGTGCGGATGTGGGAACAGGCCGCAACCGTGATGACCGGGTACGAGGCCGAGACGGTCCTCAACGCCACCTTCGAACCGATTGCTCCACCGATGCCAATTGTGCTGCCCGGAGCTGCGGAATCGGCTCTGGCGGTGGGCATGTCGAGTGCGGCCCCGATGACGGGAAGCGCTGCGGTTCGCGATGCCGTGTTCACCCATATCAGCGGCCAGGGAAAGGTCGACGAAGCTGCGCTCAAAGGCGGCCGCGCTGAACAGTTCACCATCGAGGCCGCCAACCAGAATCGATCGCATGCCAACCCGGCGAATGTACTCCAGCAGGATCCGTTGCAGGGCATACAGATGGCTTCTCAGCTTGGGTCAACCCTGGGCCAGCTGCCCCAGCAGATGATGCAGGGGGTGACGCAGCCATTTCAACAGCTCACCCAGCCCCTCCAGCAGATGTCGTCGATGTTCGGACAAATCAGTGGATTGGACGGATATGACAATGGTGCGCAGGTCGGGATGCTCGGTGCAGCACCGTTCTCCAATCACCCGGCACTCGGAGGAACCGGAGCGGCGGTTGGGTCGGGCATGGTCCGCGCCGCATCACTACCTGGGGCAGGCGGGACCGCGCCACGCACTCCCCTAATGTCTCACCTACTCGGAAATAACTTGCAGCCCAGTGCTTCTCCGGTTGGCGTTAGCGCTGGCGCAGCGCCTGGCACCTCGCCAGCTGGACTCGCACCCGTCGGCGCCAATGGCGTGGGTGGAGGCGGTCCGCTCGGAACGCTGGGCCACCGAAAGACGAGTGGCGGCGGTAAAGCCGGTCTGAATGCGCCGGCACCGTTAGAACACGACCTCGATGAGGACGAAGACGACGACTGGTGAGCGTCCCAACAACCCGCCGACCGCCTGGGTCGGGAGGGCTCGCCACACCGGCGAGCGGACAGGTGAAAAGAGAGAAGGTCAGCAATGAGTTTGGTGCATGCGGATACTCCGCAGCTGATGACGGAGGCGGCGAACTTCGACCGAATCTGCGGTGAGCTGTCGTCAGTTCTCGCCCAAGTAGAGTCGACCGCTGCGAGTCTTCAGGCAAGCCTGAACAGCGAGGGCGCCGGGGCTGCCGCGCAGGCGGCGCTGCTTCGCTTCAACGAAGCGTCCAGCCAGCAGATCCGTCTGCTCAACGACATCTCACAGAACATTCACACCAGTGGCGCCTCGTACCTCAACACCGACGCGAATAACGCTGACGACCTCGCGTCCCAGATGCAGATCAACTAAGAGACCTACTGGAAAAGGAGAACGGACGTGGGACAGATCGAATACAACTTCGCAGGTATCGAAAACAGTGCCGGCGAACTCCAGTCCGCGGTTGCGCGTACGTTGGGGTTGTTGGAGGAGGGCCAGGGTTCACTGGCGCGGCTGCAGGGTGCGTGGACCGGTGACGGCTCGATGTCATACCAGGCCGTCCAGCAGCGCTGGGACAGCAACTCCGCAGAACTGAACCAGGCTTTGCAGAGCCTCGGACACGCGGTCAGCAACTCCGGTTCCACCATGGGCACTACCGAAAACGGTGTCATCGGGACCTTCACCTAACCGCATGGGAGCACGCGGCTGGGCGAGCCCAGTCAGGGATCGCCCGCCGCGGCTTCATGCCACAACCTTGAGAGGTGCATATGTCGGCCGATTACGACCAGCTTTTTCACTCGCCAGATTCTGTGCGGACAGCCGGCGAGAATGCCGAGCGTGATGCCGCGGCGACCCTCCCGGGCGCCGCCACACCACCGGCAGGTGACACGGCGCCACCCCCGTTGCCGTTCAGACCGCCGCGGACTCAGGCGGCGGCCGCGCCGCCTCCACCCCGACAGACAGAAGTCACGAGCCATATCCCACCGATCCAGGTGGCCGCACCCCAAC
>CAZCHU010000054.1:11917-14273 GCA_964498215.1 uncultured Mycobacterium sp.
GCCATCGATGCTTTGGCACACGTCGGTGTCCGCAGCGCGGTGAAAATGCCGCCGCAGCGTGGCTGGCGACGTTGGATCTATCTCTTGGCCCGGGTCAACCTCGGCCTGTCGGCGGACGAACTGTACGAGTTAGATCTGCATCAACGCATTCGCCGTAACGCGCGTGACTCTTATCAGATCGGCGTCTTCGGCCTGAAGGGCGGAGTGGGGAAGACGGCCTTGACGGTGGCGCTCGGTTCGGCGCTGAGCAAGATACGTGGCGATCGGATCTTGGCTATCGATGCCGATCCCGATGGCGGCAATCTTGCTGACCGAGTCGGACGCCAGTCCGCAGCCACAATCGCTGACCTGCTGACCGATACCGAACTACACCGCTACAACGACATTCGCGCATACACGAGCATGAACAGCTCGAATCTCGAAGTGTTGTCCTCCGAGGAGTACAGCACGGCAGGGCGTGCGTTCAACGACCAAGACTGGAAAAGCGCAACGGATATCGCGTCGCGTTACTACAACCTGGTTCTCGCTGACAGCGGAGCCGGCCTCTTCCAGCACGCCTCACGCGGTGTGCTGTCGACGGTGTCAGGTCTGGTCATCGTCGCGAGTGCCTCGATCGACGGCGCCCGCCAAGCGGCAGTCACAATGGATTGGCTCCGCCAGAACGGCTATCAGGATCTATTGGGGCGTTCATGCGTGGTAATCAACCATGTTGTGCCAGGTAAGCCAAACATCGACATCGAAGACCTGGTGCGGCAATTCGAGAGGCATGTGCCACCCGGCCGAGTGATAGTGCTGCCGTGGGACAAGCACATCGCAGCAGGTACCGAAATCCAATTTGGGCTGCTAGGGAAGGTCTTTGAGCGCAGGATCGTCGAACTGGCGGCGGCGCTTTCCGATGACTTCGACAGGATCGAACGGCGTTGACCGTCACGGCCACTCCCCCTCCATCGCCGAGCGCCGTGTCCGACGTCCCGTCGACAACGCGGGTCACGATATTGACAGGTCGCCGGATGACCGATCTCGTGTTGCCGTCGGCCGCTCCGATTGAGACCTATCTGGACGAGACGATGGCGGTGTTGGCTGGCATCATTGACGGCACACCGGCAGACGTGTTGGCGGGCTTCGACTTCAACGCTCAGGGGGTCTGGTCCTTCGCCCGTCCCGGTGCGCCGCCCATCAAACTCACCGAATCACTCACCGACGCAGGCGTGGTCGACGGCGCGCTACTGATCGTGGTACCGGTCAGCCGCACGGAACGCTATCGGCCATTGGTTGAGGATGTGATCGACGCGATCGCGGTGCTCGACGAGACACCGGAGTTCGATCGTGGCGCACTGTACCGGTTCGTCGCGGCGGTCCTGCCCCTGGCGGTAGCCACAATCACATCGGTGACCCTGCTGACCTGGGCCGCCAGACGCGACTGGTGGTGGGCAGCTGGGCTGGGCGTGTTGGGCCTGGCCCTTATGTGCAGCAGTAGGTTGACGCAGAACCGCTACCGCAACCTCGATATGGCAGAGAGCCTACTTGCCTCTTCGTTGCTGACCCTGGGGGCCGGTGCCGTGCTCGCCGTGCCACTGCCACGCGGCGTGGAAAACCTTGGAGCACCACAGATCGCCGGCGCGAGCTGCTTGGTCCTGCTCTTTACGCTGGCGACCCGCGGTGGCCCGAGGCGACGAGCCGAGGTAGCGGCTTTCCTTGCCGTGGTCGCGACAGCGGTGACGTTCGCCGCCGTCGCGTTCGGTTACGGATGGGACAGCTGGGTACCCGCCGCGGCGATCGTCTTCGGATTGATCGTTGTAACCAATGCAGCCAAACTCACTGTTGCGGTCGCCCGCATCGCTTTGCCACCAATCCCAGCACCAGGAGAGATGGTCTCCAACGATGAGCTGCTAGATCCTGTCGAGGCGCCGGATACGTCAGAAGAGTCAGAGACCTGGCAGGCGATCCTCGCCTCAGTTCCCGACTCCGCAGTGCGCCTGACCGAGCGAAGTCAACTGGCAAATAGGCTGCTGATCGGGTTCCTGATGGCAGGTACGCTGATCTTGTCGGTCGGATCGATAGCTGTTGTCGTTCAGGGGCACTTCTTTCTGCACAGCCTGGTCGTTGCTGGTCTAGTAACGGTTGTTTGTGGATTCCGGTCTCGGCTCTATGCCGAGCGTTGGTGCGCGTGGGCATTGCTGTCTGCGGCGGTGGTGATTCCAACCGGTCTTATGGTGCGGCTCTGCCTGTGGTATCCGGAGTGGGCTTGGCTGATACTCACTCTGTATCTCGGCCTGGCGTTGGTCTCAGTGATAATCATTGGCGCGACGGACGGGATCCGACGGGTGTCGCCCGTCGCGAAAAGGACTCTGGAACT
>CAZCHU010000054.1:14373-17669 GCA_964498215.1 uncultured Mycobacterium sp.
CCGCTACTGCTGTGGATCTCCGGCGTGTACGACCTGCTACGAAACCTGCGGTTCTAGGCGTCTGGCGCCGAAACTGAGCCTTTGTACGACATTTGACCCGAATATCGCGCACAGCTTCAGTTTCGGCGCAATGTGAAGTCAGGGCGTGACGATGTTGAAACTTGGATCGGGTTTATCGAGCACCCCGACGAGGGCGGCGAGCACTTCGGCGTCTCCAGTGATCTCCAAACCTGGCGAAGCGTTATCGCCCGCTGCCAGCGTCAGCAGCCGCACCCGCGTCGCCAGCCGGATCGTCGCCTGCGCTGTACCTTCGTCAGCCGCGACCTTGCGGTAGACGAGCACGCCGTTGCGCAGCGTGAGCCTGTAGTTGGTCGCGGTGTCGAGAAAAGTGACGTCGATGGCAATGTCGAGGTCCCAGGCGCGCGGTCCGTTAACGCTGATCGCCAGCACGTCGAACATCTGCTCTGGAGTCAACTGGCCGGCGATCGACGTCGACGAGGTTTGCGTCGGGGTGCCGAAATTGCCGTCACGCAGTTCGGTGGCACCGGCGAGGAAGAAGTTGCGCCACGGCGCGGTCTCGGAGCCGTACGCCAACTGCTCAAGGGTGTCGGCGTACAGCTGTCGTGCAGCCTCATGGTTGTCGTCAGTAAACATTGCGTGATCGAGAAGCGTGGCTGCCCAACGGAAGTCACCCTCGTCGAAGGCGTCCTTAGCTAACTCGACGACCTTGTCGATCCCGCCCATTGCAGCGATATAGCGAGGGCCGATCGCTTCAGGAGGGTGCGGCCACAAACGCGCGGGGTTGCCGTCGAACCAGCCCATGTAGCGCTGGTAGACGGCCTTGACGTTGTGACTGACCGAGCCGTAGTAGCCGTGGGCATGCCAGGCCCGCTCCAGGGCAGGGGGCATCGCGAACGTCTCGGCAATTTCGATGCCGGTCTGTCCCTGGTTGAGCTGGCGCAGCGTCTGGTCGTGCAGGTAGGCGTATAAATCCCGTTGCAATGAAAGGAATTCGACGATCCGCTCCTTGCCCCAGGTCGGCCAGTGATGCGAGGCGAACACGACGTCGGCTCGGTCGGTGAAGGTGTCGATGGCCTCGGTGAGGTAACCGGCCCAGCCGTGCGGGTCACGCACCAGGGCGCCGCGCAGGGTCAACAGGTTGTGCAGATTATGGGTCGCGTTCTCGGCCATGCACAGGGCCCGGTAGCGCGGAAAGTAGAAGTGCATCTCTGCGGGCGCTTCGGTGCCCGGCGCCATCTGAAACTCGATCTCCACACCGTCGATCGTGTGCTTCTCCCCTGTTTCGCGGATGTCGACGGTCGGCACGATGATGGCCACTTCGCCCGTCGAAGGGGTTTGGCCGAGTCCGCAACCCACCTGGCCCTGAGGGCCCCGGTCGAGAGCGGCGCCGTACATGTATCCGGCCCGGCGCGCCATGGCGGTTCCCGCGTAGACGTTCTCCTGCACGGCGTGCTCGGTGAAGCCCTCGGGGGCTAGGACGGCTACCGTCCCTGCGTCGACCTCGGCCTGCGTCGTCACTCCGAGTACGCCACCGAAATGGTCGACGTGGCTGTGGGTATAAATGACCGCAGCGACGGCACGATTTCCCCGATGCTCTCGGTACAGCGCCAGCGCCGCGGCGGCGGTCTCGGTGGAGACCAGCGGATCGATGACGATGATCCCGGTGTCACCCTCGACGAAGGTGACGTTCGATAGATCTAACCCACGAACCTGGTAGATGCCCTCGACCACTTCGTACAGACCCTGCTTGGCGACCAGCTGCGACTGCCGCCACAAGCTGGGATGCACGGTGGTCGGGGCGTCGCCGTTGAGGAACGCGTAGACGTCGTTGTCCCACACGACCCGCCCGTCGGCGGCCTTGATGACGCACGGGTGTTTCGCGGCGATGAACCCTCTGTCAGCGTCCTCGAAGTCCCTGGTGTCGTCAAAGGGCAGGGCGCTCAGCTGTTCGCGATGGGCAGCTTCGATGGTCGGCGTAGGTGGCTTGTTCTCCATGTCTTCAGATTGCCACGCAGGGCAGGACAGCGGTGCTTCACTGACGTTATGGATGTTCGCCGAGTGGTCACCGGGCACGATGGGTCCGGCAAGTCAGTGTTCGTCAGCGACGATGCTGTTGCGCCCCGTGAGCCGGTATTACTGGCCGGGTCCGAGTTCCATCTGCTCTGGGGCGGTGACCAGACACCGCAGTTTCCCGATGACGGATCGACGCCGCACTGGCACAGCTACTTTCCGCCAATTGGGGGGTTTCGGTTCTCGATGTTCTCGCTGCCACCCGGGACTGCCGAGCCCAACACCGAAAGACTCAGCGCGCAAGACGCTCTCGCCGACGCCGAGATGAAGCTGCCCGGTCTGCTCGGCTACCTGGAACCCGACGCCCCCGGGATGCACACCACCGACACCATCGACTTCGAGGTGGTGCTGGAAGGCACTGTGACACTCGAACTCGACGACGGCGCCGAGGTGACGCTACGCCCGGGCGACACGGTGGTCCAGAACGGTACCCGGCACCGATGGAAGAACCCGGGCGACACCACCGCCAGGCTTGCGGTGTTCATGTGCGGCGCGTCGCACACCAACGTCGGCCCCGCCGTCGACTGACCCAGGCTTCCCGTTGCACCCGGTGGGCGTCATCGAACGGAACGCCAACCAGAAGCGCACTGTGACCAGCACCTCATTGTTCTGTAGCAACCACTCCATTACAGTAGTGATCACTACAGTAACGATCACTACAGAAACGACTGGCACGGAGGCACGATGAGCAAGAAGGAACCCCGCAATCGCCAGCGGCGGGCGGACGGCGAACTGTCACGCAATCGAATTCTCGACGCGGCCGCCGAGATCGCGGTGGAGCGTGGCTACGACGGCACGAGCATCGGTTCCGTCAGCGCCAAATGCGGCCTACCCGCCAGTTCGATCTACTGGCACTTCAAAGACAAGGACGACCTCATCGCTGCGGTTATCGAGCGGAGCTTCGCCAATTGGCTGACGTCCTGGAAGCTCCCTGTTACTGAGTTCACCAGGGAGGGGCTGGGCTCCGCAGCGGTGCAGCGGGCGAAAATCTGGCAGGACTCGCCGGACTTCCTTCGGCTCGGACTGATGCTGGCGCTCGAGCGCCGGCCGGTCGAGCCGCGCGCCCGGGCGCTGTTCCTACAGGTTCGAGCCCAGGCGAAGGAGATGATCGCCCAGAATCTCCGGCACTTCGTCTCTGACCTGTCCGAGGAGCAGGCAAATCTGCTGGCCGTCTACATGATGGCCTGTACCGACGGCTTGTTCCT
>CAZCHU010000054.1:17769-18873 GCA_964498215.1 uncultured Mycobacterium sp.
CTCGGCCTCGTCCTGGTCCGCGAGGCCATCCTCGAGAAGCTGCTCGACCTCATCTGTTGCTTCCTCGACAAGATCCCCATCGACGTTGGCGTCCTCGACCGGCTCACCGGCAAGCTCGGCCGCCTCTGGTTCACCGGCACTCTCCTCGGCGCCTTCCTCGTTGACCTCACTCGTGGCGACGGCCTCAGCTGGCGCTTCATCGACGGCTGCTTCATCGACGACGGAGGACTCGGGGGTGGATTCAGCCGCAGCTGATTCCGAGGTCGAGCTGACCGGGCCATCGGCGGCAACGGCCTCACCGGCCGAACTCTGCGACTCTTCAGCCTCGTCGCGTTTAACTGCTGCCGCAGACAGCTCCGACTCCGGCTCGGTTGCCGATTCGGTCGCCGAAGAGTCGAAGATCGAGTCGAAGAAGGCCTCGACCCCCACAATGACCGACCTGAACAGATCGTTGCCGAACTCGAGCAGATTGGTGTTCGGGTTGAAGGGCAACAGCGACAGGTACCGCACGTCGCCGGGATCGGCCTCCGGGTCGTACGCGGTGTCGATCAACACCTGCAGGGCGGGCTCCACCAGATCGATGAACGGGTCGATCAACCACCCCAGGCCGATACTGTCAACAAAGTCGCGCACCGCATTGGTCAGCGGCAGACCGTTGGCCGGGATCGTGATGTACACATTGCCGAACTCGTCCTTCTTGCAGTTGTTGGTCGCGGCGCAGTTCAGCTGGTGTGCCAGTGTTTCGTCGGTATATCCGTAGGGCAATGTGCCATCCGGATCCCCTTCGTTGGGCGCCAGGTACAGGCCGTGCACGTTGTCCAATGCGATCAACGCGTTCACCACGGAAAGCAGGTTGTAGTACAGCGGAAGACTTCCTACGGGGTCATATTGGAAGTTGATGGTCGTCATCGGCATTCCGGTGGAAATCGGGTTGTAGAGGTTGGTCGAGACGTCCAGAATCGGGATGTAGTCCAGAAACCCGAGGACGGTCCACGCCCCGCCCACCCGGTTGTCGATGCTGCCGATGTTGACCACGCTGAAGTTGTCGAACTGGTCCGCGTCGTAGTTCTCACTGAGATAACGCATCTCATTGGACGTCACCGC
>CAZCHU010000055.1:0-18846 GCA_964498215.1 uncultured Mycobacterium sp.
CGCCGCGCCCGTTGGGGACCTGTCGGCTGATCGAGGCGTCGTTGGAGCCGTTGTGTCCCGGGTCGAGGAAGACGATCTTTCCTGCGACGCTGGTCGGGGCCGCGTGCGCTGGGCCGGCGAGCGTCGATACGGCGATGAGCGCTCCGGCGGCGATGGCTGAACCCTTTCGCAGGCCGACACGCAGACAGGCTGGTACGTGCACGGCGCCACGGTAGCCCGAGCGCGGTCTACGCTTAAAGGTCAAAGTCCCAGATCTTGATGAGCGCAACCAAGTCGAGACCGATACGCAATTTCCCGCATACCTACCCGCGTCGACGAGTACCTAAAGAGGATCAACAATGCAGCCCGGTGGCCAACCCGACATGTCAGCACTGCTCGCACAGGCTCAGCAGATGCAGCAGCAGCTGATGGAAGCTCAGCAGGCCCTGGCCAGCGCCGAGGTGAATGGCCAATCCGGTGGCGGGCTGGTGCAGGTCACCATGCGGGGCAGTGGCGAGGTGGTGGGCGTGACGATCGACCCGAAAGTCATCGATCCAGCCGACCCGGAAACCCTGCAGGATCTGATCGTCGGCGCTTTCGCTGACGCCTCCACGCAGGTCGCCAGCATGGCCCAGGACCGGCTTGGACCACTGGCGGGCGGCATGGGTGGGCAGGGATTCCCGACCCTGCCGGAAATGTGACCTGCACCTAGATGTTTGAAGGACCTGTCCAGGATCTGATCGACGAGCTCGGCAAGCTGCCGGGTATCGGGCCGAAAAGTGCTCAGCGGATCGCATTTCATCTGCTCTCCGTCGAGCCGCCAGACATCGACAGGCTCACCGCGGTCCTCGGCAGGGTTCGCGACGGGGTGACGTTCTGCGCGGTGTGCGGAAACGTCAGCGACGAGGACCGCTGTCGAATCTGCAGCGACTCCCGCCGCGACGCATCGCTGGTCTGTGTCGTTGAAGAGCCCAAGGATGTGCAAGCAGTCGAACGCACCCGGGAGTTTCGTGGGCGCTACCACGTTCTCGGTGGTGCGCTCGATCCGTTGTCCGGTGTTGGGCCGGACCAACTGCGCATCCGCCAGCTGCTGAACAGGATCGGCGAGCGGGTCGACGGCATTGACGTCACCGAGGTGATCATCGCGACGGATCCGAACACCGAGGGTGAGGCCACCGCAACATATCTGGTGCGGATGCTGCGCGACATCCCCGGGCTGACCGTGACGCGCATCGCTTCAGGCCTGCCGATGGGCGGTGACCTCGAGTTCGCCGACGAGTTGACGTTGGGTCGCGCGTTGGTGGGGCGTCGGGCGATGGCCTAATTCGCCACGACGTTCACGCGACGCTTGCGGCGTGGCGTGGACTCCCGTCGTATAGCCGGACCGGGAGTCGGCGGTAACCCTGAAGATTCACCACCCCGCGAGGCTCCGGGGGCGCGTCGAAGTGCAGGTCGGGGAACCGGGTGAACAATTCCCTGAGGGCGGTGACGCCCTCGATGCGGGCCAGCGAGGCGCCGACGCAGACATGTATACCGCTGGCGAAGGCCAGGTGGTCGCGGGCGTTTGGCCGGGTGATGTCGAAGCGATCGGGCTGGTCGAACACCCGCGGATCACGGTTCGCCGCGCCCAGGAGCAGCACGATCCCGTCGCCTTCCCGGACCCGGGCGCCCGCGATGTCCATGTCGCAGAGCGCCGTTCGGGACGTGATCTGGACCGGGCTGTCAAACCGCAGAATCTCCTCGATCGCGGCTGGCCAGAGCGTGGGATCCACGCGTAGCAGAGCCAACTGTTCCCGATGCTGAAGAAGAGCCGTGATGCCGTTCCCGATCAGGTTCACGGTGGTCTCGACGCCGGCCCCGACGAGAAGCGTTGCGTTGGCTTTCAGTTCACGATCGGTCAGACCGCCCTCGAGTGCCAAGTCGCTGAACGGAGTGCCGTCTGGGCCTTCTGCGCGCAGGCGTGCGAAGTGCTCGGTGAGGTAGCTGTCGATGCCGCGTAAACCGTTGACAGCAGCCTGAAATGCCCGCCACGTGATGCCGATGTCCAGCAACGTCGCGCCGGTGCTGCCCCAGGCCAGAATCCGCTGCCGGTCCCGTGCGGGCAGACCCAGTATCTCGGTGATCACCGCCGCCGGAAGCTGCGCCGCATAGTCGGCGATCAAGTCGACGTCGCGGCACGCGTCCAGAACGTCGAGCAGTTCGGTGGTGACCTCGCCGATCCGTGCGTTGAGCTCCCCGATCGACCTTGGCGTGAAACTGCGCGCCACCAGGCTTCGGAAACGGGTGTGATCGGGCGGATCCGACATCAGCATCGCCGGGGGCTCCACAGGGTTGGGTAGGGCGGGGTCAGCGCGCCGAGCCAGCGCCTGCAGCGGCCCGGGCAGGCCGGTGGCCGAGGGGCCGCCCACTCCGAACCTGTTGTCACGCAGCACTGTTCGGCATGTCGCGTGGTCGGCAGTCACCCACACCGCCGATGTGCGGACCAGCGGGCCGGCGGCGCGGATCTGGTCGAACAACCGGAGACGTTCCGTTCGATGGATGCGTCCCAGCAGAAGCTGCGCCAGCGGTTCTCCACGGCGTGCCCGCATGGTGAGGAACGCTCGGGGTGCACCGTGCAGGGCCACCCAGCGAGCCCACATCGCCGGGTGCGCGGCGGGCATCAGGCGACCCTAGCGTTGCCGGGGCGCGACCCGGTGCGCAGGTCTGCCGGGGACGTCATTTGTGCGTGCAACTGTGACCGTGTCATATTTCGAAGCTACGAATTCTGACGGTCGTGGGCGTCGTGCCGCGGTCCGATCTTGATCTCCTACCGGGGTAGGAGTTGCGATGCCTACCGCGGGCTGATGGCTACGCCGCACGCCGGCTCGTAGGATGGCCAGATGCTGGCTGCGGTGCAGCGCCGACTGCGGCTATTGGTGCTTCGGAAGGACCAACCTGGCCTCGGCGGGTTCAGCTGGCCGTTCGTCGTCATTATCGACGTGATGCTGGTTGTCGTCGCGGTGATCGCCGCCCTCCAGCGCCCCAGCTCACAGTGGTGGATCGGTGCCGTCGCCATCGCGGTCGCGTGCGTTCCATGGATGGTCTATCTGCTGTTCAACGTGATCGTCATGGAGGCGATCGCGCTGTGGCTGTCGTGGACCGTGTGCATCGCGATCCTCTTGTTCGCCACGTCCACGCCCATCGAGGGCGATTTCGCACCGTTGCTGCTTTCCCTGCTCACGGGCGTGGTTGGTTCGGTGGCGTCGGTCCGGGTCAGAGTCCTCGCCACCGGCTCGGCCGTCGCCCTGCTGGGCGTCGCCGCCATCGTGCACCGCATCGATACACCAGCGTTGTATCTGTGTTTCGTCGGGATCGGCTGGGTGGTGGGTTACCTGATGCGCATCCAGCAGCAGTTGCTGACCGAGCAGCGGGAGGCCCAGGAAAAACTTGCCGAGCACGCGGCAGCCGACGAGCGACGACGTATCGCCCGGGAGGTTCACGACGTCATTGCGCATTCACTGAGCGTGACCCTGCTGCATATCACCGGAGCGCGGCGTGGCCTGCAGATGGACCGCGATATCGACGATGCCGTCGATTCACTTGAGCAGGCCGAGCGGCTCGGACGCCAAGCCATGGCCGACATCCGGCGCACCGTTGGGTTGCTCGACGGAGCTGCCGGAACCATCGCCCCCGAACCCGGGGTAGGTGATATCAGCACCCTGGTCGAGGATTTCGTCCGCGCCGGCCTGACAGTCAACCTCGAGGTCAGCGGCCGGCCGGATCGGATCTCCGCCGGTACTGGACTCGCGTTGTATCGCATCGCCCAGGAGTCCTTGGCCAACGTCGCCAAGCACGTCCCAGATGCACCGGCGGAGATGACGCTGGTGGTATCGCGGGATTCGGTCTCGCTCACCGTGGCCAACCGATTACCCGCGCCGGTGTTCGCGGGTCCGGGCGAAGGGCGCGGGATCCGTGGCATGCGGCAGCGTGTCGAATTGCTGGACGGCACAATCGACGTCGGTCCCTCGGGCGGTAGCTGGGAAGTTCGCGCTGTCGTTCCGCACAGCGAGGAGCAGACGTTCAGGAGCGATGGCGGATGACCGAGGAACTGATCTCCGCGTTACTGGTCGACGACCAGGAGCTGGTGCGGTCCGGATTGCGCCGAATACTGCGTCGCAGGGACGGCATTGTCGTGGTGGGGGAGTGCTCGGACGGCGAGGAGGTACCCGCCGCGGTCGCGGCGCACCGGCCCGATGTCGTGGTCATGGACGTGAGAATGAAGCGCGTCAACGGAATCGAGGCGACCCGCCAGCTCGCCTCCCGTGGGGGTCCGCCCGTCCTTGCGCTGACGACTTTCAGCGATGAGGAGTTGCTGTCCGGTGTATTACGTGCAGGTGCAGCCGGTTTCGTGCTGAAGGACTCGCCCGCCGAAGAATTGATCCGTGCTGTTCGAGCGGTCGCCCGCGGTGACGGTTTCCTGGATCCGTCGATCACCTCCCGGGTGCTGAACACCTACCGCACCGCCGCCGAGCCGGCGACCGGGGCTGTCGACGGTCTCACGCCACGTGAACTCGATGTTCTCAAGCTGATGGCCAAAGGCCGCTCCAACGCCGAGATCGCCAGCGAATTGTTCATCTCGGGTGTCACAGTGAAGAGCCACATCGGCCGGATCTTCGTCAAGCTGGACCTTCGCGACCGCGCCGCGGCGATCGTGTTCGCCTACGAGCACGGCGTCGTCGCCCCCGGCTGAGGCTCAGACGCGTCGTGGTGCCGCCAGACGTTCGCGGCGCAGCAGCGTGACTTCGGGCAGTTCCAAGGGAGCCAGCGGGCCGACCACCGCGGCGAGCAGGTGGTCCGCGAGTTCCGGATTGCGGGCCAGGCAGCAGCCGTGCAGATAGGTAGCGACGACGCTGCCCTGCACGGCGCCGTCGATGCCGTCCCCGACCCGGTTGCCCACCCCCTTCGTCACCGTGGCCAGCGGCCGTGCATCGGAGCCCAGCACCGTTCCGCCGCGATGGTTTTCGAATCCGGTTAACGGCTGGGTTAATCCGTCCAGAAGGGGAGTCGCAGCGACCTCGCCGATGGTGCGTGCCGGCTGTGGCGACGTCGTCAGGTCCAGCACGCCCACGCCACCGACACGTTCTCCGGCCGAGGTCTCGTACCAATCGCCGAGCACCTGAATGGCCGCACAGATCGCCAGCACCGGAACGCCTCGCGTAATCGCCTGCTGCAGACCGGGATAGCGGATCAAGTGCCGGGTTGCGAGCCGTTGTGCGTAGTCTTCGGCGCCGCCCAGCGTGTAGAGGTCCAACTCGGAGGGCACCGGGTCGTCCAGGGTGATCTCCACGATCTCGGCACCGATTCCGCGCAGGCGCAGTCGTTCCCGCAGCACGACCGCGTTGCCGCCGTCGCCGTAGGTGCCCATCACATCGGGCAGTACCAGTCCGATTCGCACTACCGAGTCGGTGGTCATGTCACGCGCTCCAGGGCGCGGCTCAGCTGCAGGAAGGCGGTGTAGTTCGCGATGACCTCGATGTGGCCGGGAGGACACGACTCGATAGCCCTCACGGTGTCGTGCACCAGTGTGTGCTCGACGCCGGCGTAGCCGAGTCGCACCGCCAGGTCGGTGCCGCGCTCGCCGGCGGCCACCACCTGCACGGTCTCGAAATGCTCGAAGCGCACGTCCCACAGCCAGGACAGGTCTTCGCCGTCGGGTACCTGCCCGTTGACCGCGATGACCACGCCGGCAGCGTCACGGTCCACCATTGACAGCGCTTCCTGCCAGCCGGCTGGATTCTTGGCGAGCAGTAGCCGTGCGGTGCGCGAACCGATCTGCACCGTCCGGTACCGGCCGGCCACCTCGTCCACCCGCGACACCGCGGCGACGGCTGCGGCCGGGTCGGCGCCCAACGTCACCGCCGCGGCCACCGCCTGCGTTGCGTTGCCGCGGTTGACTTCGCCCGGCAGCGCCAACGTCATCGGCAGTGACAGACCGTTGGGGCCGTGGACGTGGGTGGCGTCGAACCACCAGTCGGGTGTCGGGCGGCGGAAATCCGTGCCAGCCGAATGCCAGTGCGTCTGGTCCCGGACGATGATTTCTCCGGAGCGTGGGCAGCTCACCGAATCGCCCGCCCAGCCGCCGCCCGCGGCCACCCACACCACGTTCGGGCTGTCGTAGGCCGCTGAGGTCATCAGGACGTCGTCGCAGTTGGCGACGACCACCGCGGCAGGATGACGGGCGAGCCCGCCGCGCAGGGTCCTTTCGATGTGGTTGATCTCACCGACCCGGTCGAGTTGGTCGCGCGATAGGTTCAACAAGACCACCACCGCAGGCTCGGTGGCGTCGCAGACGTGCGGAACGTGCATTTCATCGACCTCGAGCGCGGCCAGTGGCGCCTCGGGCGCGTTGGCGAGTGCGGCCACCAACCCGGCGTCCATATTGGCCCCCTCGGTGTTGGTCGCTACCTGTCCCAGGGAGGCCAGTGCCGCGGCAGTCATCCGGGTTGTCGTCGACTTACCGTTGGTGCCCGTCACAACCACGGTGCGGCGGTCGCGGCCCAGCTGGCTCAGTATCGAGGGATCCAGCTTCATCGCGACCAGCCCGCCGATCATGGCGCCTGCGCCCCTGCCGGTCACCCGCGACGCCCACCGCGCGCCGGCACCGGCGGCCAGCGCCAAACGTCCGCGTCCGGTGATCACCTCGGCAGTCTAAAAGAGATCGAAATGACGCCAGCGACACGCGCCCGGTGGGCGAGGCTTGTCGGCCCTGCGTGCGATTCTCAATGGGTGAGGTCAACCGTCGGAGGGCACTGGGGCAGGCCGGCCGAACAAGCGGGTGCCGGCTGGGCCGTTGTTGACGTCGAGACGACGGGATTTCACCCCGGGCAGGCGCGCATCGTGAGCATCGCCGCGCTGGCTCTCAGCGACGACGGCAACGTCGAGAAAAGCCTCTACAGTCTGCTGAATCCCGGAATCGACCCCGGACCCACGCACGTGCACGGGCTCACCGCCGAGATGCTGGAGGGCCAGCCGACCTTCGGTGACGTCGTCGGCGACCTGATCAATCTGCTGGCCGGTCGTACTCTGGTTGCCCACAACGTCGGCTTCGACTACGGGTTCCTGGCCGCCGAGGCGGAACTGGTGGAGGCCGAACTGCCGGTCGAGACCGTGATGTGCACCGTCGAGTTGGCTCGCCGTCTGGATCTGGGCACCGCCAACCTGAGGCTGGAGACGCTCGCGAGCCATTGGGGCATCACCCAGATGAAGCCCCACGACGCACTCGACGACGCGATGGTTCTCGCCCAGATCCTCAAACCCGTACTGGCGCTCGCCTGCGATCGCGGGGCATGGTTGCCGGTGCATTCGGTGACGCGGCGCACCTGGCCGAACGGGCGCGTCACCCACGACCAGCTGCGGCCGCTTAAAGTGCTGGCCGCCCGGATGGCGTGTCCGCACGCCAACCCCGGTCGGCACGTGGCCGGCCGGCGGCTGGTGCAGGGCATGCGGGTCGCGCTGGCAGCAGAGGTAAGCCGCACCCACGAGGAGTTCATCGAGCGCATCCTGCATGCGGGGCTGGCTTACACCGACACTGTGGACCCGAACACCTCACTGGTCATCTGCGACGAGGCAGCGCCAGGGCAGGGCAAGGGCTACCAGGCGAATGAACTCGGCATCCCGCTGATCGGCAGTGCCGAGTTCATGCGGAGTCTGGACTCGGTGATCGGCGGCCCCGCCATCGAGGATTTCATCGACCCGTCCTCTGTGGATGACCAGTTCACCCTCTTCTGACCACAGGTCGGATCGAAATCAGCCCAGCGCCTTGACCTTGAGCGTCTCGTACTCGGACTGGCTGATGGCGCCCGTCTCCAGCAGATTCTTGGCATCGGCGATCTCCTGTGCGGGCGACCGGCCGGCGGCCTGCCTGATGTAGTCGTCGGTTTCCTGCTTGGCCTGCATCGCCTGCTCACGCGCCCGTTCGGCCATACCCTTGCCGCGGGCGATCAGGTAGACCAGCGCAGTGAGGTAGGGCAGCAGGATCAGGAAGATGACCCAGATCGCCTTGACCACTCCCGAGGTCTTGTGATCGCGCCAGAACAGGTCGGCCAGGATGTTGAAGAGAATGATCAGATAGGCGATGAACGCGAAGATCACGACCGCTGACCACAGATAATCCCAAAACGAATCCCACACGACGCCTACTCCTTAGCCGAGTTGTACATACCTTGCGCGAGGGTCAGTTAACCACGGGCGGCCCGGTTGATCGCCGAGACGACCGCGCGAAGTGATGCGGTCGTGATGGAGGTCGCGATCCCGACGCCCCACACGGTCCTGCCGCCAATGGACGCTTCCACATAGGCGGCGGCCTGGGCTTCCTCGCCCGCCGACATCGCATGCTCGGAGTAATCCAGCACGTTGACGTCGTAGCCGACCGCCCCCAACGCGTCGCAGAAAGCGGCCAGCGGCCCGTTGCCCGCACCGACGATCTCGGTCTCCACTCCGTTGATCTTCACGGTCGCGGTAATGGTGTCGATTCCCCCGTCAACCTCGGCGGCATCGACTTTCTGGCGCACCCGTTCCAGCGGCGTGACCGGAGCCAGGTACTCCTCAGCGAACGCGTCCCACATCTCCTTGGGGGAGACTTCCCCGCCAAGGCCTCCGGGCCCCTCTGCGATGGATTGGATCACTCGGGAGAACTCGATCTGCAACCGTCGCGGCAGGGCCAGGCCGTGGTCGGCCTTCATGATGTAGGCGACGCCGCCCTTGCCGGACTGCGAGTTCACCCGGATGACGGCCTCGTAGTTGCGCCCGACATCCCTGGGGTCGATGGGCAGATACGGTACCTGCCAAAGGATGTCGTCAACGTCGGAGTCCTGCTCGTCGGCCGAGATCTTCATCGCGTCCAAGCCCTTGTTGATGGCGTCCTGGTGGCTACCGGAGAACGCGGTGTACACGAGGTCTCCGCCGTAGGGATGACGCTCGGGTACCGGCAGCTGATTGCAGTATTCAACGGTTCGGCGGATCTCGTCGATGTTGGAGAAGTCGATCTGCGGATCGACGCCCCGTGAAAACAGGTTCAGCCCCAACGTCACAAGGCACACGTTGCCGGTGCGCTCGCCGTTGCCGAACAGGCAGCCCTCGATCCGGTCCGCGCCTGCCGCATAGCCCAATTCTGCTGCGGCAACAGCGGTTCCGCGGTCATTGTGCGGGTGCAACGAAAGGATGATGGACTCCCGCCGCTTCAAACTACGGCTCATCCACTCGATCGAGTCGGCGTAGACGTTAGGGGTCGCCATCTCGACGGTCGCCGGCAGGTTGACGATCAGCGGGGATTCGACTGTTGGCTGGATGACCTCGGACACGGCATCGCAGACCTCGACCGCGTACTCCAGTTCGGTGCCGGTGTAGGACTCGGGGGAGTACTCGAAGCGCCAGCGCGTATCCGGGTATTTCTTGGCCTGCTCGATGCACAACCGGGCGCCGTCGGTGGCGATCTTCTTGATCTCGTCTCGGTCAGCACGAAACACCACGCGGCGCTGCAGGATCGACGTCGAGTTGTAAAAGTGCACGATTGCCCGCGGTGCGCCGTCGCAGGCTTCGAAGGTGCGCTCGATCAGCTCCGGTCGGCACTGCGTCAGTACCTGAATGGTGACGTCCTCAGGTATTGCACCCTCGGTGATGATCTCGCGGACGAAGTCGAAATCGGTCTGGCTGGCTGACGGGAAGCCGACCTCGATCTCCTTGTATCCCATCCGGACCAGCAGGTCGAACATGCGGCGCTTGCGGCTGGGACTCATCGGGTCGATGAGGGCCTGGTTGCCGTCGCGCAGATCCACTGCACACCACATCGGCGCGGTATCGATTACCTTGTCGGGCCAGGTGCGGTCGAACGGACCGGCGGGCCCTCCCCCGGGGACCTCCGCGGCGAAACTGCGGTAGCGACCGACCGGCATGGCCGAGCCACGCTGAGGATTCCAGGCAGGCTGGCCGGGGTTGGGGTCACCCGAGGGGGTGCTGATGCTGCGGACGGAGGAATAGGCGTCCGCAGAATTGAAGCTCGGGGAGGAGAAAGAGGTCATTTCGGTGCTCCGGAAGGTCTAGCGGATTTCAGACCGGCGCGTCGCAAACACCCGCGACGGGAAGCCGGTCTGGATCAGACCCCGTCGCGGCGTCCGAGAAGGAGCACGCGCTGCACGGGGTTCACTGTACTCCGGTCGATGCGGAAGCCAAAACCTCTATCCACAGAGGCGAAACCGTCACACTGCGCTCCGGACGCACAGTACTCGGATTCCTCGCCCCTAACGCAGCCTCAACGCGGCACGTCCTGCCAGTTGAGGACGACGTCGGCTAGCGGCAGCCGTTCGCGAGGCAAGCTGTCTCGCTCGGCGATCTCGGGCGTGACCTCGGAGTAGTCGCTCAGAGAGCCGACGGCAATGACCATCAGCGGGCGAACGCCGTCGGGCAGGTCGAATGCCTCGCCGGCCCCGGGCACATCGAATCCGGCCATCGGATGGACGATCAGCCCCCGCGATACCGCCTCGATGGACAGGTTGGCCATAGCGGATCCGGCGTCGACGCAGGCGTACCGGGCAGTGTCCTCGTCGGGGCCCTGGTCGGCGCACAACAGAATCAACGCCGCAGCAGCGTGGGCGTAATGGTTGCCCCGACTCAGCAGGCCGGACAGAACGCCGAAGGCTTCGGTGCCGCGAATCCCCACGACGAATCGGACCGGTTGGCGTCGGCCCCAGGTCGCGGCCCAGCGTGCGGCCTCCAGCAACGCCTGAAGATCGCCGTCGGAAAGCTCGGCGGTGGGGTCGAAAGCGCGCGGACTCCAGCGGGCCGCGATGGCGGGATGAATCGGCACCGAGGTGTGGGCCGACCTGTCGGGGGGCTGCGCGGGCATGTTCCCGGACAGTACCGGGGGTTGCCCGGCGGGATAAACCCCGATGCGCCCAGCCTCTATCCTTGGTGGGATCTCGTTCGGAGTTCCGATCTGATTCCAACCGGTATCGAAAGGCTGAGTAGTGGCGCTCGTCGTACAGAAGTACGGAGGATCCTCGGTGTCCGACGCCGAGCGCATCCGCCGTGTCGCGGAGCGCATCGTCGAGACCAAAAAGGCGGGCAACGACGTCGTCGTCGTGGTCTCCGCGATGGGTGATACCACCGACGAGTTGCTTGACCTCGCCAAACAGGTGTCCCCGGCTCCGCCGGCCCGTGAACTCGACATGCTGCTGACCGCCGGTGAGCGCATCTCCAACGCGCTGGTGGCGATGGCCATCGAATCGCTCGGTGCCCAGGCCCGGTCGTTCACCGGATCGCAGGCCGGGCTGATCACCACCGGGACCCACGGGAACGCCAAGATCATCGATGTGACCCCGGGCCGGCTGCGGCAGGCGCTCGACGACGGTCAGATCGTGTTGGTCGCCGGGTTCCAAGGCGTGAGCCAGGACACCAAGGACGTCACGACGCTCGGTCGCGGCGGCTCTGACACCACCGCCGTGGCTGTGGCCGCTGCCCTGAACGCCGATGTGTGTGAGATCTACACCGATGTCGACGGTGTCTACACTGCCGATCCGCGCATCGTTGCCAACGCCCGTCGGTTGGACACCGTCTCCTTCGAGGAGATGCTGGAGATGGCGGCCGCGGGCGCCAAGGTGTTGATGCTGCGTTGTGTGGAGTACGCCCGCCGCTTCGACCTGCCCATCCACGTCCGTTCGTCGTACAGCGACAAACCGGGCACGCTCGTCAAAGGATCGATGGAGGACATCCCGATGGAAGACGCCATCCTCACTGGAGTTGCGCACGACCGTGGCGAGGCCAAGGTGACCGTCGTCGGGGTGCCCGACGTTCCGGGCTACGCGGCCCAGGTTTTCCGCGCCTGCGCCGACGCCGACGTGAACATCGACATGGTGTTGCAGAACATCTCCAAGGTGGAGGACGGCAAGACCGACATCACGTTCACCTGTTCACGGGAGAGTGGGCCCGGAGCTGTGGAGAAGCTGACGTCGCTGCAGAGCGAGATCGGCTTCACCCAGGTGCTCTACGACGACCTCATCGGCAAGGTATCGCTGATCGGCGCCGGAATGCGGAGCCATCCGGGCGTCACCGCCACGTTCTGCGAGGCGTTGGCCAATGCGGGGATCAACATCGATCTGATCTCCACCTCGGAGATCAGGATTTCGGTGTTGATCAAGGACACCGAACTCGACGGCGCGGTCTCCGCTCTGCACGAGGCGTTTGGGCTCGGCGGGGACGAGGATGCCGTTGTATACGCGGGAACGGGACGGTGACGGGGCTAACGCCATGACGAGTATCGGAGTAGTCGGAGCAACCGGCCAGGTCGGTCAAGTGATGCGAAACCTATTGGTGGAGCGTGACTTCCCCGCTACTGATGTACGGTTCTTCGCTTCTGCGCGATCGGCCGGCCGCACCTTGGAGTTTCGCGGTCGGCAGATCGAGATCGAGGATGCCGCGACCGCGGACCCGTCGGGTCTGGACATAGCGCTCTTTTCCGCCGGTGCCACCATGTCGCGGGTGCAGGCGCCGAGGTTCGCCGCGGCCGGCGCGGTGGTCGTCGACAACTCGTCGGCGTGGCGTAAGGATCCCGATGTTCCTCTAGTGGTGTCCGAGGTGAATTTCGCCAGGGATGTAGCCAACCGCGTACGGTCCCTGCCGAAAGGCATCATCGCCAACCCGAATTGCACGACCATGGCCGCGATGCCGGTGCTCCAGCCGCTGCATCAGGAGGCTGGGCTGGTACGGATGATCGCCGCTACCTACCAAGCGGTTTCGGGCAGCGGGCTGGCCGGTGTCGAGGAGCTCTTCGGGCAGGCATCCGCCGTTGTCGAGGGCAGCCGTGGGCTGGTACACGACGGCGACGCGGTGGACTTTCCCGCCCCCAGCAAGTACGTCGCCCCGATCGCGTTCAACGTCGTCCCGTTGGCGGGCGCGCTGGTCGATGACGGGTCAGGTGAAACCGACGAGGACCAGAAACTGCGCAACGAGAGCCGCAAAATACTCGGAATCCCCGACTTGGCCGTATCGGGCACCTGTGTGCGGGTCCCGGTGTACACGGGGCATTCGTTATCTCTGAATGTCGAGTTCTCCCAGCCATTGTCGGTTTCACGGGCCACCGAGATCCTCGCTGAAGCACCCGGAGTCAAACTGGTGGACGTGCCCACACCGCTCGCTGCGGCGGGCGCCGACGACTCGCTCGTCGGCCGGGTCAGGCAGGACCCCGGTGTGCCGGATGGCCGCGGCTTGGCGCTGTTCGTTTCCGGGGACAATCTGCGTAAAGGCGCGGCGCTGAACACCATCCAGATTGCCGAGCTGTTGGCCGCCGAGCTCTGACCTTGACCCGCGCTCTTCGTCCCGAGTCGCGTCGACATCGCATTCCGGCAGGCCTTTGCTGGAAGTTGTTCTGCTGGAGTGCAACTTCTGCGTTGGCTGCGCTCGCGCTGCCTGCCGCGATGGCCACTCCCGTCGAACTGCCGCCGCTGCAACCGGGGCAGGTGGTGCGGATTGGTCCGGTGGCAGGGACCGGCACGCCGACCGGTGAGTACGGTATCGGCGCGACGGACCTGTGCGAGTTCATGGAGTTCCCGGAGCAGATCCTGCAGGTCTGTGGGGACAGCTTTCGGGGCCAAGGGGTCGGTTTCGGCGGCTGGTTTTCCCCCATCGCATTACATGTCGAGGGGGACTCACTCGATGACGCGACCGGCGTGCGCTATTTCGGGGTGACCGGCATCGACACACCGTTGCTGGCCGACCCCGCCCCGCCGGGGGTTTCGCAATTGCCGGCGGGGGTCGTCGAGATCAACCGGGAGAATTATCTGTTGGTCACGACGACCAAAGAACTTCGGCCTCAGACGTCCCGACTGGTTAAAGCGGTGCCAGGGCAAGGTAACTGGGCCACCATTCCGGGATCGGAACGTGACGCCGACTACGCTGGGGGGCGGCAGACGCAGATCAGTGGTTACTACGACCCGATCCCCACGCCAGAATCCGAGCGTGGCTGGGTGTACATCCTGGCCAACAACTTCGACCGCAGCGGGCCCGCGGTGCTTTACCGGGTCGCTCCCCAGTCCGTCACAGACCGGTCCGTCTGGCAGGGCTGGTCCGATACCGAGGGGTGGGGCGCTGAGCCCACGCCGTTGTGGGGCGACTGGGTCGGCGAGATGAGTGTGCGACAGATCGACGGCCGGACGGTGCTGTCGTACTTCAACGTCAGCACCGGAAACATGGAGATGCGGGTAGCCGACCATCCGACTGGTCTGGGCGTAGCGCCGGTGACGACGGTAGTTTTTGCCTCGGAATGGCCAGATCCGGTTGAGCACCTTCCGCCGCCTGAGGTCAACAGACTCGCGCAGCCGTACGGCGGCTATATCTCACCGGGGTCCACATTGGATTCGGTGCGAGTGTTCGTCAGCCAGTGGAACACCACGCCTCGCGGAGGTACTCCGTACCGGGTGATCCAGTTCGCTGTCAACCCCTTCGTCCCCTAATCGCCGCCGCCCAGCTGGTCAATCAGGTTGTATGAGAAGGGATTGTCGGGCAGCACCCACGCGAATCCCTGGAGAAAGATGATCGCGACGACGTTAGCTGCGATGAGGACGATGAAGATCCACACCACGATCGTCGAGATCAGTCGCGGCGTGGTCTGCGGAGCGGGGGCAGCCGGGATGCCTGCCGGCATCAGCATCAACATCACGCCGCAGTAGATCATCACGATCACGAAAGTGATCAGTGCCCAGGTGTAGAGATGCAGCCCGAAAATCGGTTCTCCGTAACCGGGGTCGTGCGGTGCGATGTGCAGACCGATCTGGCGCAGGGACACCGATGAGCCGGCGAGAGCCCCGACGAGGCCCATGCCCAGCCCCTGGGCGTACCGGGATGCGGTGAGCGTGCCCTGGCGGGCCTGCATGATCACGAATAATGCGCCCAGTGAGCAGAGGAACATTCCGTAGCGCTGCAGCATGCACAGCGGGCAGGGAAACTCACCCATACTGAACTGCACGAAGAACGCACTCAGGAAGACCACGCTGTAGCCCAAGAGCCATATATGTAGGCCCCAGAAGGTGAGAAAGCCCCAGGTGCGACTGCCAGCCATCGATGAATCGTCCGGTCCGCCGCCCGGGGCGATGTCCTGCCTGCTATCGGTAGCCATCAGAGACTCACATCCAGGACGGAGTCCATGTGGTACTGGAAGAGGCCCAACATCGCCACCACTCCGAGAGTCCACAATCCGATAACCAGACCACGCTTCGCGCCCCGCCAGATCAGTAGTGCGACGCTGAACAGGAGGATCATGATGAGAATGTCCACCCGGGCATGCTAAAGCCCAAATGGCTGCTGTGTTGGCTAAGACCGCTAACTCGGCGGGGATTCCCGATGTGATGACTCGTGCTGAGGAGGCGGTCAAGTTCTCGGAGGGGGGAGGACCGGGGTTACCCGACCGCCTCCATTCAGCACATCCGCACGGAGGTCTACGGCTCCGGCGGGACGCCACTTCTCGGGCGCTGACGTTGACAATGCCCCGGCTGTCTGAGCGTGGACTGATAGAGCCCAAAGAACTAGCCGTGAAAACAGAATCTTGGCGGTAACGGCCAAAAAGCCTTTGTCTCAGAAGGGTAACGACCCGGCACACATTCCGCCAATATCCGGTAGGTGTTCGTGCTGCTTCCGTTACCGCCTCCACAGCAGTTCCTTAGCGTGTGCCCGCACACTTATATGAATATGAACTAGCCGCGGACAGAACGGGGTGACCCAAATGCTGACCATGTATTTGTGCGGTGCTTTGATCACTGCCTTGGCGGCGATCGGCGGCAGTATCCGGTTCTCCGATCCGCATACAGCCGTGAGCCCATCGACGCGGGTGGCCGTCGGCGTACTCGCCGGTGCGCTGTGGCCGGTCATGGCGGTGGGGGCGCTGCTGTTGGTCGCCGCGGTGCCATTGTTGGAATCGTTGGGGCATGCACCCGCTGGTGCTACCAAGATGAACGTGACCCCGCGGACCGACGAGCTGGTGCTTAGCGGTTCCTAGAGTGCCACCCTGAAAGCCCTTCGGGCTCGGATAGCTTGGATGCACCGAGACAGGGGTGGAGTTGGGCGTGGAACGACAATCGGTATTCGACTACCTGGGAATTAGCCCGGCGGAAAAGCGCCTCCCCCGCGACCTC
Organism: uncultured Mycobacterium sp.; assembly: GCA_964498215.1. Lineage (GTDB taxonomy): Bacteria > Actinomycetota > Actinomycetes > Mycobacteriales > Mycobacteriaceae > Mycobacterium. Next base: position 16,134 of record CAZCHU010000055.1, read on the forward strand.
AAGGCTGCCTGGGCGATTACTTTCGGCGGGCTGGTGGCAGCCTTTCCGATCTACACCTATCTGGTCTTCGGGCTGGGTATGGACCGTGGGCTGGTGGCTGACATCCTGGCCACGCAGGTCGCTATCTGCTACTGGCTCGGGCCGCTGTCGGCAATGCTGCCGCTCAAGGGGATCAGGCATTGGACCCGCATGCGGCGTATCCACATGGTGGTCGTGCCCTACCTGATCGCCTCGGTACTTACCCACTTGGTGTGGGAAGGGCTGTGGGTTCTGCTGCATGAGTCGATATCGGCCAGTTGGCATGCTGCGTGGGCGTATCCGTGGTGGGGTTACATCGACGGTGGAGACCTCCGCTACTACAACCCCACCACCGACTTCCTGTCGATCGAGGTGCTTTCGGTTATCAACGGAGCAATTGGTGCGGTCGGTCTGATTCTGCTCTTCCGGTCGAAATTCCAACGCCCGCTGGGAACGCTGATGGTGATGGCGGTCGCCGTCGTGGAGACGGTCCTGACGTGGTACTACTACCTCACCGAGATTCTGGCCGGGTTCGAAAACGTCAACCCGACGTTCATGGATCTCGGGGTCAAGTTCATTTTTCTCAACGCTCCGTGGCTGGTATTCCCGTGGCTCGTTCTCTACTGGGGCTCCCGGATCCTGCGGGTCCAATACTCTGTGCCCGCCAGCGCAGTAAGCATGGTTGCCGGGTCCTTCACAGCTGATTCATAGCCCATTCAGAAGGCATGCATCAGTTGCGCCGCGAGGATCAACGCCATGAGTGAATCAACGTCGCCTTCCGAGAAGTCATCCGAGAGTTCTGATCCCGCGACCGGACCTGTGCGGACCCAGCCACCGGCCGGCACCCAACCTGCTTTCGCGCCTGTGGGTCCGCCCCCGGTCTACGTTTCGGGGACCAGTCGGCTGAACAAGGCCGCCGCATGGGTCGGCATAGTCGCTGGATCGTTGTTCATCGTGGCGGTCATCTTCGGTAGCGGGTTCTACCTCGGCAAAGAGGTCGGCGACGATGGCAAAGGCCCGCGCGGCCATCACCGCGGGGGACACGACATGATGATGCGGCCCGGTCACGGGATGCCGCCGATGGGGCCGCGAGAGTTCCAGCGGCGTCCCGGGTTCGCGGGACCGTTCGGCCCCGGCGGACCGATGATCGACGTCCCGCGGCCGCCCGGGGGGTCGGGAGGCCCGGACGCCACCACAGCCCCTCCTCGGCCATGATCGGCGATCTCCTTTTGGATTGACCGGTATTCGGGTACACCGGAAGGGCACGGCGACGTGGCGAGCGCCGCCGTGCCACAGATGAGAAGCCGCGGTCCAAAGGAGATAGCAATATGACTGACAAATACGCGACGACCGACGCCGGGGCACCGGTTCCCAGTGTCGAGCACTCGCTGACTGTCGGTCCGGACGGACCGATCCTGCTTCAGGATCACTATCTGATCGAGCAGATGGCCAACTTCAACCGGGAGCGCATCCCGGAGCGTCAGCCGCACGCCAAGGGCGGTGGTGCCTTCGGGGAGTTCGAGGTGACACACGACGTCAGCCAGTACACCAAGGCAGCGTTCCTGCAGCCGGGCACCAAGGCCGAGATGATGGCCCGCTTCTCGACCGTGGCCGGGGAGCGGGGCAGCCCAGACACCTGGCGGGATCCGCGCGGATTCGCGCTGAAGTTCTACACGTCCGAGGGCAACTTCGACATGGTCGGAAACAACACACCGGTCTTCTTCATGCGGGATCCGATGAAGTTTCAGAACTTCATCCGCAGCCAGAAGCGGATGGCCGCCACCAACCTGCGTGACCATCACATGCAGTGGGACTTCTGGTCCCTCTCGCCGGAGTCGGCCCACCAGGTCACCTGGTTGATGGGCGATCGTGGCATTCCGAAGACCTGGCGGCACATGAACGGCTACTCGAGTCACACGTACAGCTGGATCAACGATGCTGATGAACTGTTCTGGGTCAAGTACCACTTCAAGACCGATCAGGGCATCGATTTCCTCACCCAAGAGGACGCCGATCGGTTGGCCGGCGAGGACGGTGACTACCACCAGCGTGACCTCTACAACGCAATCGAGGACGGCAACTTCCCGAGCTGGACGTTGCACATGCAGATCATGCCGTTCGAGGAGGCGAAGACCTACCGGCTCAATCCCTTCGACCTGACCAAGGTGTGGCCGCACGATGACTATCCACTGCACGAGGTCGGGAAGATGACGCTGAACCGCAACGTCGTGGACTATCACACACAGATCGAACAGGCTGCCTTCGAGCCGGACAATATCGTTCCCGGCACCGGGCTCAGTCCGGACAAGATGCTGCTGGCGCGCGGGTTCTCCTACTCCGACGCGCACCGCCACCGTCTCGGGGTGAACTACAAGCAGATCCCGGTCAACGAGCCCAAGGTCGAGGTGCGCGCTTACAGCAAGGACGGTGCCATGCGAATCCGCAACGCGACCGATCCGGTGTACACCCCGAACTCGATGGGAGGGCCCGAGGCGGATCCCAAGCGCGCTGCCGAGGTGCATTGGGCGGCCGACGGTGACATGGTCCGGACCGCTTACACGCTGCGGCCCGACGACGACGACTTCGGCCAGGCCGGCTCCATGGTCAGGGACGTTCTCGACGACGATGCCCGGGACCGATTGGCGAACAACATCATTGGACACGTGTCGCAGGGTGTGCGCGAACCTGTGTTGTC
>CAZCHU010000056.1:0-4196 GCA_964498215.1 uncultured Mycobacterium sp.
GTGCCCCGCTTGCCCTCACAGGACTCGATCAGCGCGGACTCCTCGCCGCAGACGTAAGAGCCGGCCCCCAGTTGGATGCGGATGTCGAAGTCGAATCCGGACCGGCCCCCGATACCGCTTCCGAGGAGCCCGTCCTCGCGGAGTTGCTGAAGCTGGGCCTCCAGATAGCGCCGCAGGTAGGCATACTCTGCGCGGAGATAGACGATCCCGTGTCTGCTGCCGATCGCGTATGCCGCCATGACCATCCCCAGGAACACGTCCTTGGGCGAGCGGGTCAGCAGAGCTCGGTCCTTGAACGTGCCGGGCTCACCCTCGTCGGCGTTGCAGATGACGTACTTGTCGTCGCCTGGTGCGTCCCGGCACAGACGCCACTTGCGCCCGGTGGGGAACCCTGCGCCGCCGAATCCACGCAGACCGGAATCGGTGATTGCGCTGATCGTCTCCTCGGGTGTACCCGCGAGGCAACGCTGCAGCCACGCCATGTGATCGGGGCTCTCCTGGAAGAACACCGGACCCCGGGTGTGCACGTTGGACTCCACCAGAGTGTCGACGTAGGCGAGGCTTCCCTCTGGGAGACGACCCGGATTCGCGATATCGGCAGCGACTGTGCCCGCCTGCAGTTGAGCAATGATGTCTGCGACGGTGTCGGGTGTCAGGCGGGTGAACACCACGTCGTCGAGCAACATCGCCGGCTCCTGATCGCTGAGCCCGATGCACGGGGTGTCGAACAGACTGAACAGGCCCCCGTCGATGCGCTCCCCGAACCCGACCCCCGCCTCACGCTCCAGCGCGTCGCGCACCGCCCAGTATCCGTTCATCTTGGCAATCACCGTGTTGCTCAGATAGATACGGTGCCGCCCCGATGGCTCAGAGTGGAAGAAGTGATAGAACGAGGCCGTCTCGACAATGTCGGGCGCAGAGCGGTTCAGCCCGGTCGCCAACTGTGGCAGATGCTCATCAGGTATATGGCCGAAACGATGCTGGACGTCCCACAGGATGTCGATCAAACGCGTCCCGTCGTAGCGGTGGCGTCGCAGGATCGCCTCGATGTCAGCATTCACAAGGATGCGCCCCTACTTCCTCGCCGTCCATGCCACGGGGACCATCTTCCTCCGTTGCCGCGAAACGAACAGGGCATTTGGTCACCGGTTCCTCGGTCGCCGAGGCTGAAGTTGTGCTCGACTTATCATGAATTCTTCGGACACAAGCTCAGCTTCGAAATGCACGGCCACTACCCTGAGCAGCACCACGAAGGAGGTTCTATGAACAAGGTATCGCTGACGGCCTTGACTCGCGAGCAGTTGGCAGGCGCTGAACGCGCCTCCAGCAAACGTAGTGCGCACACCGTGTTCGGAGGTCACGAACACGTTCTGCGTCAGACAGTCATCGCGTTGGTGGCCGGCCAGAAGCTCGATGAGCACGAGAACCCCGGCGAGGCGACGGTGCACGTTCTGCAAGGACGCGTTCGCTTGATCGCCGGGCAGAACAGCTGGGAGGGCTCGAGCGGCGATCTGATCATCGTGCCGGATTCGCGCCACTCGCTCGAAGCTCTCGAAGACTCGGCGATACTGCTCACCGTCGCTAAGAAGGCCTCGCCCGACAGCCCGTAGCCCAAAATCTCCGCACTACGCGGTGAATGGCACTGCCCAAACCTGGAGGGTGACGTTGTCCGAGACATCGATATCTCCGCCCTCGGAGGCTCGCCCCGGCAGATCCCAGGCTGGCCTGGGCCTCGGCGCTTTGACGGCGATCGTCGTCGGGTCGATGATCGGCAGTGGCATCTTTGCCTTGCCCTCGCAGATGGCCGGCAGCGCCGCTCCCGGTCCGCTGCTCATCGGGTGGGGTGTCACCGGAGTCGGCATGCTGACCCTGGCGTTCGTTTTTCAGACGCTGGCCAGCCGTAAACCCGATGTCGACGGAGGTGTCTACGGCTACGCCCGAGCCGGATTCGGTAACTACATCGGATTCACGTCAGCCTTCGGCTACTGGCTATCGGCAACGGTCGGCAACGTGGCCTACCTTGTCCTGTTGTTCTCGACGCTGGGCTATTTCTTTCCCCAATTCGAGGGCGGCGCAACCGTTCCCGCCATCGCCTGCGCCTCGATCGTGCTATGGATAGTCCATTTCCTGACCCTTCGCGGCGTCCAGACGGCCGCAGGGGTCAACCTCGTGGTGACAGTCGCGAAGATCGTCCCGATCGTGGTCTTCATCGCGATCGCGGCTATCGGATTCAACGCCGGACTGTTCACCGCGGATTTCTGGGGCCGGACTATCGAGGTCGACGGAGCGCCACTGGGTGACACGGTGACCCAGGTCAAGAACATGATGCTGGTGACAGTGTGGGTGTTTATCGGCATCGAGGGCGCTGCTGTGTACTCCCAACGCGCCGCCAAACGCAAGGATGTAGGCCGGGCCACGGTCCTCGGCTTCGTCGGGGTGTTGGCGCTGCTGCTCCTGGTCAACCTGCTGTCCTACGGCTTGATGGCCCAGGCGGAACTGGCCGGCGTACCGGACCCGTCGATGGCGCGGCTGCTGGAGAACCAGGTGGGCAGCTGGGGCGCGGCCTTCATCTCGATCGGCTTGATCATCTCGCTGCTGGGCGCCCTGATCGCCTGGCTGCTGCTGTGCGTTGAGATCCTGCGACTGCCCGCCCGCGAACACGTTATGCCGACCGCGCTTGGCCGGGAGAACACCCACGGCGCACCCGCAAATGCATTGTGGCTGACCAATATCTGCGTTCAGATCTTATTGCTGTGGACGTTGGCGAATGCGAGCACATACACCAACCTGGTATACCTTGCGACCTCTCTGATCCTGCTGCCCTACTTGTGGTCGGCCGCCTACCAGGTGCTGCTGGCGGTACGCGGTGAGACCTATGCCTCAGGCCAGGGGCGCACGCGTGATCTCGCCATCGGGGTTATCGCCCTGGGCTATGCGGTGTGGCTGGTGTACGCCGGCGGCTGGCAATACCTCTTGGTGGCGGCGATGTTCTATCTTGCTGGCACCGCGCTCTACCTCTGGGCACGTAAGGAGAGCCGGCTGCCGGCATTCACCAAGCCCGAGGTGGTGATCGTCGCGGTGGTAGCGGTCACATCCGTCCTCGCCGCCGTACTGATGGCAACCGGCAGCCTCTCGGTGCTGTGAGCGCGCTGGGTGGCCCGCTGGACCCCGTGTACCAGCCCACACGACGACGGAATGCCCTGGCGGTCACGAGCCGAAACCGCAGCATGTTCAGTGCACAGTCATGAGGATCGTGATCGCCCTCGGCGGAAATGCGCTGCTGCGCCGTGGGCAGCCCTTGACCGCCGACAATCAGCGGGCGAACATCCGGCTGGCAGCCGAACACATCGCCGCAATCGCTCCCGGCAACGAGATCGTCGTCGCGCATGGCAACGGCCCGCAGGTGGGGTTGCTGGCACTGCAGTCTGCCGCCTACCACGATCTCGCTCAGGGGGTTGCACCGTACCCGCTTGACGTGTTGGGCGCCCAAACCGATGCAATGATCGGTTACGTCATCGAGCAGGAGCTGGGAAACCTGATGCCGGCCGAGCAGCCGCTGGCCACAATCCTGACCATGATCGAAGTCGACCGCGACGACCCCGCGTTCGCGCACCCCACCAAACCGATCGGACCGGTTTATGACCGGGACACCGCGGAACGCCTGAAGACCGCCGGCGGCTGGACCATCGCCCTCGACGGCGACATGTTCCGCCGAGTCGTCGCGAGTCCAAAGCCGAAGCGAATCTTTGAGATTGGGCCGATCCGTACTCTGGTGGAGCGGGGCACGATCGTCATCTGCGCGGGTGGCGGCGGGATCCCGACCATGTATGACGAGCACGGCAAGCTTCGTGGCGTCGAGGCGGTTATCGACAAGGATCTGGCATCGGCGCTGCTGGCCGCCCAACTCGATGCTGATTTACTCGTCATCGCAACCGACGTCGACGGTGTCTACGCCGACTGGGGTACACCGAGACAGGCCCGCCTTGGCCGCGTCACACCTGACGATCTGGTCGGGCTTGACCTGCCTGCTGGATCGATGGGCCCCAAAGTTCAGGCCGCGTGTAACTTCAGCCGCGACACCGGCAATGAAGCCGTCATCGGAGCCCTGACCGACATCACGGAGATCATCGCCGGCGCAGCGGGTACCCGCGTCCGAGTTCCCGATGACGTGGATATGGACCGTCCGTCCAGGAACA
>CAZCHU010000056.1:4296-9424 GCA_964498215.1 uncultured Mycobacterium sp.
GATCGTGACCGGTGCTCAATCCTGGCCGCAGCCTCCGCTATCGGAACCGTGCACTGGAATTCGACGATCGGCACCGAGGTCTGACGGGCCAGTTCGCGGGCGCGGTCGCGCTTGCTTGGGTCTCGCCAGGTGCCGTCCAGGATTACCGAGTGTCCACGACTCAATCCGGCTTGCGCCTGCTCGAGGACCTCGCCGTAGACCGCCGCCACGTTTTCGGGTGAGTACAGCCCAGCGTTGAGTTCGCCGGGCGCACCGGACACCACGCCCTCGCTCTGTAGCTTCCGGCGAACGTCGTCAGTCGAAATGACCTGGGCTGCCAGTTGTGCAGCCAACGCGGTTGACACGGTGGTCTTTCCGCTGCCGGGCCCGCCCCCGACGATGACCAGCCGAACCGTGCCAGCCCGAAGATGCTCAAGGGCAAGGTCCAGGTGGCGACGGCTATCAGCAGAAGCTTCACTGTGGCCCTGTGAGACCCGTACGCAGTCCACCTTGGCACGCACCAGGGCACGGTAAGCGATGTAGAAATCGATGAGCGCGCGCGGCGCGGGATCCTCACCGTACTTCGTGTACTGCTCGACGAAATAGCCGGCCAGGTCCGCATGGCCCAGGAATTCCAGATCCATGGCGAGAAACGCGGCGTCATCGATGGCGTCGACATACCGCAACTGATCGTCGAACTCCAGGCAGTCGAGTAGCTCCGGCCCCTCCGGAAGACAGAAGATGTCGTCGGCCAGCAAGTCCGCATGCCCATCGATGATGCGACGTTCAGCGATGCGCTGGGCGAAAAGCGCGTGACGGCCGGCGACGAACTGCCCGGCCAGCCGCCTGACTTCCCGCAGGGAATCCGCGGTACGCACCTCATCGGTGTCGGCGGCATAGTTTTGCAGCTCATCCAGGTTTTGCGTCCACCGCGCCCACACAGCGTCGACGGTGCCTTGGGCGGCGATCGTGCCTCCGCGTTCGGCCACCTCATGAAAGCGAGCCAGCACGCGCGCAACAGCATCCAGATGACCGATGACCGGTTCACCGCTATTCACCAGGAAAGCCAGCCGGGCGGAATCCGGATGGCGACGCATGACGATGACCGGTTCGGCTGGGCCACCTAACGGATCGGAAAGATGAGCGACGCCGAGGTAGCTGCCCGGAGCGAGGCGCCTGTTCAAGGTGAGCTCATGTTGGCACGCGCGCTCCCGACGAGCCGCCGTGCTGAAATCCAGAAAGTCTGTACGCACCGGCTTCTTGGCCTTGAAGGCCCGATCCCCGAGCAAGACGACGACGCCGGTGTGCGTCTCGCGAACTTGGGCGGCCAGGTTTCCGGCGGCCATCGCCACGGGTTGCTCGGAGTGCGGCGCACTACCGTCCATGCTGTCAAGGGTCGACCATCGTCGGCGAAATGGCCAGAGCACTAGGCCCACGCGATGAGGACCATTGGCCCTGGCCCGGTCCAGCGCCCGGACCGACAATGGTCACGAGCCTCGGACCGGACAGTGATGAAGAATCAGGAGGCAGCGGATGCGCGACTCAGCGGTGGATAGCGAGATCATCAAAGCAGCAGTGCAGCTGGCCTGCCGCGCACCGTCGCTGCACAACAGCCAGCCGTGGCGTTGGGTCCTTGAGGGCCGCGAACTGCAACTCTTCGTCGATACGACCCGTATCCCCGCCGCCGCTGACAAGTCCGGCCGAGAATCGCTGATCAGCTGTGGTGCCGCACTCGACCATTGTCGAGTAGCCATGGCCGCATCGGGATGGACGGCCAACGTGGACCGGTTCCCCAATCCGAACGATCCTCGACACCTGGCATCGATCGACTTCAGCTCCAGCCGGTTCGTCACAGATGGCCACCGCCGACGCGCAGAGGCGATTCTCCGGCGGCGCACTGACCGACTGCCATTCGCCGCCCCCACCGATTGGGGATTGTTCGAAGCGGAGTTGTTGGCCTCGCTGAACCTCGACTCGGTGCAGCTCGCCGTCGTCGCCGATGACAATCGATCTGAGCTGGCTGCGGCGACCGAGATCACCGAGTCACTACGCCTGTACGACGCTCCGTACCACGCGGAACTGCACTGGTGGACTTCTGGTTTAGGGACCGGGGAGGGCATTCCGCGAAGCTCGTTGACATCGGCGGCCGAAAGTGACCGCGTCGATGTCGAGCGCAGCTTTCCGGTCAACCCAGACTCGCACCGACGCCCCGAAGTCGACGAGGACCGGTCCAAGATTGTTGCGCTGTCGACGTTCGACGACACCCGCAACAGCGTGTTGCGTTGCGGCGAAGCGTTGTCGGCGTTTCTCCTCGACGCCACGATGGCCGGCTTCGCGACATGCACCGTCACGCATCTCATGGAATATCCGGCCAGCCGCGACGTCGTGGCGAAACTCACCGGAGGACATCGGCCGCAGGTCTTGGTACGGGTGGGGTCGGCCCCCGCCGTCGGCGACGTCCCTCCCCCGACGCCGCGCCGACCCATCGGGGAGGTCCTCGAGGTTCGATCGCCACGCACAAACGCTGTGTGATCTGCGAACCCCAGAACGTACTGTGATTACTGGCTCACGATCTAGGGAAGGCGGCTTCGTGGTAAAAGTCTTTCTCGTCGACGACCACGAAGTGGTTCGTCGCGGACTGATCGACCTCCTGGGCGCAGACGACGAACTCGATGTGGTCGGCGAGGCCGGATCGGCGGCCGAGGCGATGGCCCGAATTCCGGCCGTTGAACCCGACGTCGCAGTCCTCGATGTGCGCCTACCCGACGGCAATGGAATTGAACTGTGTCGAGATCTCCTATCTCTTCTACCCGATCTGCGTTGCCTCATGCTGACGTCGTTCACCTCTGATGAGGCGATGCTCGACGCCATCCTGGCGGGTGCCAGCGGGTACGTGATCAAGGACATCAAAGGCATGGAACTCGCCGCGGCGATCAAGGACGTTGGGGCCGGCCGATCACTGTTGGACAACCGGGCGGCTGCGGCGCTGATGGCCAAGCTTCGCCACGACGCCGACCACTCTGACCCGTTGTCCGGACTCAGCGATCAGGAACGCGTATTGCTGGAACTGCTGGGCGAAGGCTTGACGAACAGGCAGATCGCCGCCCGAATGTTCCTCGCCGAGAAGACAATCAAAAACTATGTCTCCAGGCTGCTGGCGAAACTTGGAATGGAGCGTCGCACCCAGGCGGCGGTATTCATTTCCCGGCTGGACCAAAGCCGTCGGCACCCCGCGGAGTGACGCCCCGGACTCTCAGGACTGTCTGGCGACGATCACCGGGATCGCCGCGCTTTGAATCACTGCCGAGCTCACCGAACCGAGGAGCAATCCGGCCAGAGCTCCGCGGCCGTGACTGCCGACCACCAGCAGTTGAGCGGAGTCGGCAAGCTCGAGGAGTTGGTGAATTGGATTGTCCATCTTGACGACCCGGCGCACTACGACGTCGGGGTAGCGCTCCTGCCAGCCTGCCAGCCGTTCAGCAAGTGTCTCGTCCGCCCGCTCTCGGACGTTCGGCCAACCGGCGCCGATGAACTCGTCGCTGTTTTCCAGCCACGTGTGCAGCGCGATCAGTTCCACCTCCCGCCGCGATGCCGCACCGAAGGCAACGTCGACGGCCAGCTCCGACGCCCGCGAGCCATCGACGCCGACCACGATCGGCGCGTCCGCGGGCTGGGCCTTGGGTGTGTTTTCACCGTGAATGACGGCGACGGGGCAGTGCGCACGGTGAACGAGACCGGAGCTGACGGAGCCCAGCAACAACCGTTGCAGGCCGCCAACACCGCGGCGCCCCACCACCACCATCTCGGCAACCTTGGACCACTCCACCAACGGCGCCAGCGGGCCGCCGGAGGCAAGATCCTGTTCGATCTCGATGGTGGGTCCCATCGGCTGCGCCTGACGCGCCAGGCTCGCCGCGTCCTCCAGCAAGTCGGCGGCATTGGCTCGACGCTCAATCCAATAGTCGGCTGGCACAGGCACATCGAGCCAGGCTCCGGCCGTCGGGTCAGTCAGCGCGTGTACGAGTATGAGCCGCGAGCCGCGCAACGCCGCCTCGCGTGCTGCCCAATGCACGGCCGCAGCGGACTGCGGTGACCCGTCCACACCCACGGCGATCCCGGAACGTGTTGAATTCCCAGGCATGTCATTCCCTTCGACGTGACAGTCGAGGCACGGTTCCCATCGTAGTCCCAGCGCCCCGGGCATTGGCCGGTTGATCGGTCGCTGGAAGAACGGGACGTGCTACCACATCTGGCCCGTGTCGTTCCGTTGCGCACCACCGAAACCACGGTGAGGATGCTCACAAACCATTGTTACTGGAGTGACAACAGCGATAATTGGGTAACAAGTGACGGAAGGTGCTTAGTACTCGCGTCACGTCTACACGAAGACCCGGGCAGCAGCGGCAGGGAAGGACAGACGAATGGCTATCGGCACGACCACCTCGCGACGGTGGCAGAGGACTACCGCTGCCGCCCTGTCGATACTTGCCGTATTAGCGGCCCTGGCCGGTCTGGGCGCACCCACGGCAGGTGCGGCCCCCAAGTGCAGCGACATCGAAATCGTCTTCGCACGAGGTACCGATGAGCCTGCAGGGCTCGGCAAGGTCGGAAAAGCCTTGGTCGACACCCTGCGACCGATGGTCAAGGACCAGTCGATCAGCACCTACGCGGTGAAGTACCCCGCTTCGTGGGACTTCAGCCAGGTGGCGACCGGAGCCAACGACGCGAGCAAACGCATTCAGACCATCGCTGCCACCTGTCCGGAAACCAAGATCGTGCTGGGTGGGTACTCGCAAGGCGCCGCCGTCATGGACGTCGTCACCACCTCACCGATCGCCGGATTGGGCTATACCGAGCCGCTGCCGGCTAGCGTGGTTCCGCACGTTGCAGCGGTCGCCGTCTTTGGTAACCCGTCCGCGCGACTGGGTCGGCCCCTGACCAACCTCAGCCCCGACTTCGGTGCGCGCACAGCCGATCTGTGCAATACCAACGACCCCATCTGCTCGCGCGGTCGGGATCTCGAAGCCCACTCCAGCTACCCGCAGTCCGGTCTGGTGAAGCTCGCCGCCGAGTGGATCACCGAGCATGTCGAGCAAGGCGAGTCATCAGCGAAGAACTTCTAGCTCGCGAAGCCGGGCGTGATATTCCT
>CAZCHU010000056.1:9524-18591 GCA_964498215.1 uncultured Mycobacterium sp.
TTCGGACTTCACGTAGGAGAGAAACTGCGGGTCGGTCAGCAGTCGCGCCACCTCGTATTCGTCCTTGTATGCCGTGAACTTGTACAGCCCCCTGGCGACGGCCTCGCTGAACTCGGTGCGCTGGCCCACCGCACGTTCAGCGACCCAGATCGATTGCAGCAGCGTGACGTATCGGCGGGCGGCCTTCTCGCCCTGGAATCCGATGAGGTCGGCTGCCCGTCGGGCAATCAGGTCGCCGACGTCGCCGCAAAATGTGGTCCCGTTCAGGACCCCTGCAGGCAAATGCGCCGACTGCCGGGTGCGCACCGGCGTCACAGCGTCAGCGAAGCGGGCCGGGTCGGCGATGGCGAGTCGTCCCCAGCGGAATGCGGCGATGTTGGCGTCGACGGCGACGCCGTTGATTTCGATGGCCTCCTCGATCGCGGATGCCGGAATCCTCAGCGCCCCAGCCTGATAGGCCGCACCGACGAGCAGGAAGTTGGCGGCGGCGGTGTTGCCGAACAGCTGCGCAGCGGCGTCCGCGCCGTCGAGTGAGTGGAGATGACGAGATACCTGGCCCAGCCTGTTGAGCAGGTAGGGCGTCTCAGGGTAGGTGACCGCCTTGTCGTACACCATGTCACCAGTGGGTGTCTTGCTGGTCGACACCACCGAGATCGTCTTGGCGGGGTCGCCGTAACCGAGATTCTTGGCGTCAGCAGCGACCAACAGATCGAAGGCCACGATGCAGTCCGCGCTGCCGGGGGTGAGCCGGTTGGCGGGATCGAGCTTGCTCACCGCGATTCGCAGGTGCGAAACAACAGGCCCCGCCTTCTGGCTCAGGCCCGTTTGATCGAGGCTCTCCACGTCGTAGCCGGCACGCAGCGCCGCGGTAGCGAGCACCTGGTTCACCGTGACGACGCCAGTACCCCCGATTCCGGCCAGAAATATGTTGTGCGTGCCAGTCACCGGTTCGACCACCAGGTCAGGCAGGTCAGGCGGCATAGGCCGAGACTCGTTGCTGCGCAGACTTGCACGGCTACCCTTCTTCGGGTGCTCGGGCTGCACTTCAACCGTCACGAATGACGGGCAATCGCCATCGAGGCAGCTGTAGTCGGTGTTGCACGTGCTCTGGTCGATCCGCGTCTTACGGCCGAATTCGGTATCGACCGGCTTCACCGATAGGCAATTGGATTTAGCGCCACAGTCTCCACAGCCCTCGCAGACCGCTTCGTTGATGAGAACCCGGGTGCTGCGGGTGGGCAACGTCCCTCGTTTACGTTGCCGGCGCGCATCGGCGGCGCAGTGCTGATCGTAGATCAGCACGCTGACCCCTTTGACATCGCGCAGGCGCCGCTGAGCCTCGTCGAGGCGGTCGCGGTGCCAGACGACGGTGCCCTTGGCGAGCTGACGTCTCTTGTGCCGCTTGGGATCGTCAGCGCAGATGATGATCTTGCTCACGCCCTCGGCAGCAAGTTTGTGCGTCAGCGTGGCGACGGACAGCATGCCCTCGGGGTGTTGGGCACCCGTCATCGCCACGACTTCGTTGTACAGCAGCTTGTAGGTGATGTTGACGCCCGCAGCAACGCAGGCCTGGATGGCGAGCTGGCCGGAGTGGAAGAACGTTCCATCGCCGATGTTCTGGAACAGGTGGGGTATCTCGGTGAACGGGGCTTGTCCGATCCACTGGCTGCCTTCCCCACCCATCTGGGTGACCCCGGTGACGGCGCTGTCCTCGCGGCCCGAAATCGTCACCATGATGTGACAGCCGATTCCGCCGCCTGCCAGCGATCCCTCGGGTACCGCGGTAGAACGATTGTGCGGGCATCCACTGCAGAAATATGGGGTCCGTTGAGCGGTAAGCACTTCCAGTGACAGCTCCGGAGGCGGCGGCTTCTTGAGTTCGAGCCGTTCCCGGAGCACTCGGCGCAGCGGGGCCAGTAGACGACCCGCGGTCAACTCGCCGCCGGATGGGATCAACGGGCGCCCGTCAGCGTCCTTCTTGCCGATGATCTTCGGCGCGTCCGCTCGGCCGAACAGGATGTCGCGCATCTGGGCCTCGATGAACGCGGTCTTGTCCTCGACAACGAGTATCTGGTCAAGGCCATCGGCAAACGTGGTGACGCCGTCGGTGCCGAGCGGCGTCGGCATGCCGATCCGGAACAACCTGACACCGGCGTGGCGCAGCGCGAAGTCGTCGGCGCCGAGGTCGGCGAGTGCTTGCCGCATCGAGTCGAACGTCGTTCCTGCAGCGGCGATCCCGATGACCGCATTCGGTGGGTCGAGTTCGATCTCATCGAGACCGTTGACGGAACCGTAGGCACCAACGACTTCGGTTCGAGGTCCGTACAGGTCCGCCTCGGCAGCAAGACTGGCCGCGGGGGCCGCCATCGGGCGCTGCCGGTAGACGAATGGTGCTCCTTCCCAGACGACTTCGGGAACAACGCCGTGGAAGTCGAGTTCGTCTGAGTCGACCGACCAGGCGCCGTCGGCCACGTCGGCGACGATCTTGATCGCCACCACGCATCCGGAGGCACGCGACAAGGACACGCCGTGCATGGTCATCGTGATGATCTCGCGGGCATTGCGCGGGAAGAGCACCGGGATGCCGAGCGCGGCGAGGGATCGTTCGCTGACGGCGGGAACCGTCGAGGACTTGGATGCCGGGTCATCGCCGACAAATAGCAGCATTCCACCGTGAGGGTTGGCGCCGTACATATTTGCGTGCCGGAGAGCGTCTGTCGCCCGGTCCAGGCCAGGCCCCTTGCCGTACCAGACCCCGACCACACCGTCGTAGCGCGACGTGCCCGGGCAGAAAGCGGCCAATTCGGCTTGACTGCCCCATACCGAGGTCGCCGCAAGCTCCTCGTTGACACCAGGCACGAAGGTGATGTCATGCGCAGCCAGGACGTCGGGCATCGCGGCGAGCATCCGGTCGACACCACCGAGCGGGCTGCCCTGATACCCCGAGACGAACGTTGCCACCCTCAGGCCGGCACGGGCGTCGCGTTCATGTTGTTCGACGAGTGCGCGGGCGATGGCCTGCACTCCGGTCAGCAGTACTGGTCCTGATCCGGGGCGGTAGCGGTCGCCGAGTGTGTAGTGACCGTCATCAGTGCTTTCGGAGGCGCCTCTGTTGGGCGGTGCGCTGGGCCTGGTGTAGAGACGTGGTTCCGACCGGCGGATGCGGAGATCCGTCATCTGCGCTCACCACCTCTCGTGGCGCATGGGCGACATGCTTACTCCAGGATGGCACTGCGACGCAGAATGAGCAAGGTGATGGTCCCGCTATGAGCAGTTTGCGCGCTTTTTGCCGTATGTGGTGTGCAATAGTGGGCGACATGACGAAGTTGGACCGCACCGACGCCCGGTTGCTCCTGGCGCTCTGCGACGCGCCGCGGGCCACCGGTGTGCAGTTGGCCACCATGCTGAACCTGGCCCGGAACACCGTGCAGGCAAGGCTGGCCCGATGGGACCGGGACCGGGTGCTCGCCCCGATTGACCGGTGTATTTCGCCGCGCGACCTCGGGTATCCACTCAAGGCGTTCATCACCGTGGTGGTCGATCAGCACCAACTCGAGGACGTCATCGCTGCCCTGGAGACCGTCACCCAGGTCACCCAGGTCACCGGGCTCTCCGGTGCGGCCGACCTGTTGATCGGTGTGGTGGCCACCGACGCCGACGATCTGTACCGAGTCGCCGGGCTTGTGCTCGCGGTACCGGGAGTCGAACGCACCACGATGTCGGTGGCTATGCACGAGGTCGTCGCCTACCGGACGCGTCCGCTGTTGGAGCAGCTGGCACACGGACAGTGACAACGCCGGGCACTCCTGCCAGAGCGCGCTAGTTTGACCTATGGCCTCCGATCCGAACCCACTCATCAGCACCGTGCCCCGCCCCCATCCGGCTCGACTGTCTGCGGCGTCATATCCGGTTCAGGATCAGATCCAGGCGCGGTTCGCTGACATGGACATCAACGGCCATCTCAACAACGTCGCGGTGGAAACCCTGCACGAGAACACCCGGGCGACACTCAACCGGCAGGTATTCGCTCGGATGTATTCCGCGCGCAGCCTTCGCATTGTCACGTCGACGATCGTCGTGCACTACCTACGAGAGGCGCCGTGGCCCTCAACGCTGCGGACGGCGGTCGGAGTCGGACATATCGGCCGCACCTCATACGTCGCCTCGACAGCCCTCTTCCTCGACGATAAATGCATCAGCCTGTGTGACACGGTCCTGGTGCTGCTCGACGACAACGGACCGACCCCGATTCCCGACGATGTCCGAACCCAACTCGCTGAGTTACGACTCTCGACAGCAACGGTAGAGCAGAGTGATCGGCAACAGTAGTTCCAGACCCACGAGGAGGACAGCCATGACAGCCAGCCACACCGCCTCACTGCTCGACGGTGAGATCGTGGAGGAATCCGACCTCGGCTCGATGCGGCGCGTCACTGCGGACAATCTGCCGATCCTGAAGGGCTTGTCGATCAAGCGGGTAGTGCTCAATCCAGGCACCATGCGGACCCCGCATTGGCATGCCAACGCCAACGAACTGACCTACTGCCTGTCGGGCACCGCACTGGTGTCCATCCTCGATGATCACAGCAGGTTCTCCACCTTCATCCTCACCGCCGGCCAGATGTTTCACGCCGACTCCGGGTCGCTGCACCACATCGAGAACATCGGTGACGACGTCGCGGAATTCATCATCGCGTTTCGCAACGAACGGCCGGAAGACTTCGGGTTCGGCGCCACCTTCGGCGCGTTCTCCGATGCCGTGCTGGGCAACACCTACGATCTACCCGCCTCCGACCTGGCCAAGATCCGTCGCGATACCACCGACCACAGGCTGGCCGCGCGGATCGGCGATCCAGAGATCCCTGCGTCGGCGTATTTCAACGACCCGCACAAGTTCGATGTCGAAGCCCAAGCGCCTGGCCTCAACTACGTCTGCGGCAACGCACGGTTCGCTCGCGATCAGTACTGGCCCGCGCTCAAGGACATCTCGATGTACTCACTGCGCATCACTGAGGACGGCATGCGCGAACCGCACTGGCATCCGGTAACAGCCGAGATGGGCTACGTTCAGCGCGGCGACGCGCGGATGACCGTCATGAATCCCGATGGCACGCTTGATACCTGGACGATGACGACTGGCGATATGTACTTCATCCCGCGGGCCTACCCGCACCACATCGAGAACATCGGCGGGAACGACTGGCACTTCCTCATCTTCTTCGACCAGCCGTTCCCCGCCGACATCGGCTACCGCGCCTCAGCGAGCGCGTACTCGCGCGAGGTACTCGCCGCCACGTTCAACACCCACCTCGACGACCTGCCGAACTTTCCGTTCACCCCTGCCGACCCGCTGATCGTCAAACGCTCCAACCCGCTGGATTGAGCCTCGCGCAGCTGATGGGGTCGCGAGACTGAGCTTATGCTCGAAATTCCGGCGAAAGTTGGCGCATATGTTCAGGTTCGGCGGACCTAGCCGCAGCACACGCCCTGCTCAGCGGCTCCACCGTCGACGTGCTGGGGGCTGGCGCCGAAGGTGTCTGAGTCCGAGAGAACCGTGTAGACCTCCCACCTCTCCCCCGCCGGGCCGGTGACCCACACCTTGTCCTGGGTGGCGAAGCAGCACGTGGTGTTGATCTCCTCCTCGGTGAAGAGACCCTCACCGGTCAGCCGCGCGATCTCAGCGTGCACGGTGTCGGACGTGGCCACCTCCACGCCGAGGTGATTGAGCGTGCCACCCTTGCCAGGGTTTTCGATCAGCACCAGCTTCAACGGCGGTTCCGCAACGGCGAAGTTCGCGTAGCCCTCCCTGACTTTGGCGGGGCCGGTGTTGAAGAGCTTCGAGTAGAAACCGATTGCCTGGTCGAGATCGTCGACGTTGAGGGCGAGCTGAACTCTGGACATGGGAACCTCCGGACCTGTGCGACTTATATCGAATTACCGTACCAGTGCCACCATGCCACCTTTTTGATATATGTCAACATTAATGGCAAGATCGGATCGTGCCCAAGAGCTTGCCGACGATCGACATGTCCGCACCAGTGTGCTGTGCGCCCATGGCGGCCGGTCCGATGAGCGACGCCGATGCACTCGAAGTGGCGTTACGCCTCAAGGCGCTCGCAGATCCGGTACGCGTGCGGATCATGTCGCTGCTCTTCAGTTCCCCTGCCGGCGCGCAAAACAGTGGCGAGCTCGCCGCGGTGCTCGGGCTCAGCGAGTCCACCGTTAGCCACCATCTGACACAACTCCGCGGCGCCGGTTTGGTCGAATCCGATCGGCGCGGAATGCACGTCTATCATCGGCCGGCCGCCGATGCCGTCGGAGCCCTGTGCACCGTGCTGAACCCTGACTGCTGCACGTGAACAACTCCGCTGGCTCGCCGCCCCGCTCGAGCTGGTATCGACGAACCCGGCTAACCCACCGCCACGATCGGGGCGACCGACGCAGCAACGGCAAGCAGGCTCGCATCGGCGTAGCGCGCGCCGATCAACTGGATTCCGATAGGTAGCCCGTTGGGACCGCTGAGACCCGGGATCGTGACGCACGGTGCGTGCAGCGCGGTCCATAAGCCGTTGAACACCGCGTCGCCGGTTGTTGTGGGGTCCGGTGCCTCACCGGGGCTGCTCAGGGTCAGTAGCGCATCCCACTTCTGGGCCACGTCATCGAATGCGGGGCGCAGCGCCGCCACCTCGTCGAGTGCGTTGCGCAGCTCGGTCCGGCCCGGTCCGTTCCGCACCATCTCCACCAACCAGGCCTCGACACGATGAGGGAATGCCTGGTCGAGGTGCCGGAATGACGTCGCACCCTCGGCCCGCATGATGATGTCCCTCAACCGGTTGATGCCGGCAAACGGCGCCGGCAGTTCAGCGTGGCCAATCAGGACACCTGCCCGGGTCAGGCGATCGGCAGCCGCCTCGAGTGCGGCGCCCGCAGATGGTGTGGCAACGTCCCACCCCGGGGTCCGGCAGATGCCGATGCGCAGTCCAGCAGGTCGAGGAATGTCCGGAATCGGGTCATCGGAAACGCCATAAACCGTGGCGAGAAGCGCCAGGTCCTCGGCAGAGCGCGCATGCCAGCCCAAGGTGTCCAAGGTGGGCGCGAACCTACTCACCCCTTCGAGGCTGACGGTGCCATGCGTTGGTTTGAAGCCGAACACACCGCAGAAAGACGCCGGACGGATGACCGATCCCCCGGTCTGAGTCCCCAGTGCGACGGGAACCATCGCGTCGCCGACCGCGGCAGCGGAACCGCTTGACGAGCCACCCGGAGTGCGCCCCCCGTCGTTGGGGTTGGTGGTTACCGCAAGGCGTCCGGCGGACGACGCCAACTCAACCGTCTCAGTCTTACCGAGAAGAACCGCGCCGGCCGCACGCAAGATAGCCACACACGGTGCGTCCCAACCAGATCTGCGGCCCTGGTGAGCACGGGTGTTGTGCTGGGTTGGATGATCGGCGGTGTCGATAACATCTTTGACACCAAACGGAATCCCCGCCAGCGGGCCGACGCTGCCAGGGGAATGTCGCACCTGGGTGTCGATCTCGCGAGCTTCTGCTATCGCTCTTGCGGGATCGAGCGACGCCCAGGCGCGAATTGTCGGCTCGCGCTCCTCGATTCGAGCCAGACAGGAACGCACCAGCGCTTCACTCGACAACTCGCCACAGTTGATGAGGCGCGCGCCCTCAGAGGCAGTCAAGCGGTACAAGTCGGCCACTTTCGGAATCGTACTGTCACTGCCCGTCCCGAAACTGAAGTTGTGCGCGGGATTCCGGCGAAAGCTGGCACAAATGTTCAGCTTCGGCGCACCCCGTATTGGCGTATTGGGACTCATCGCCGGCGCTTACATCTACGATGCAGCAGATGGCCGTCCCGTTGTCCTGGCAACTTCCCTACGCCTGGCCGCGGACGCCCCTTCTGGCTAAGAACGTCGTGTGCACGACGCAACCGCTGGCTGCGCAAGCGGGCCTGAAAATGCTCGCTAGCGGCGGTAACGCAGTGGACGCGGCGATCGCCACGGCGATCACACTCACCCTGGTCGAGCCGGTGTCGAACGGCATCGGCTCGGATGCATTCGCCGTCGCCTGGGACGGGAACAGGCTGCACGGACTCAATGCCTCGGGACGCTCGCCCGCGGCCTGGACTCCGGAATTCTTCGCCGGCGAGGGCGTCCCTGTTCGGGGTTGGAACTCGGTGACCGTGCCGGGCGCGGTGTCGGGCTGGGTCGCAATGCATGACAAGCTCGGCAAGCTCCCGTTCGAGCGACTGTTCGAGCCTGCAATCAGCTACGGCCGAGAAGGCTTCCTCGTCTCACCGATGATCGCGCGGCAATGGGCAGCACAGCTGCCGGAGTTAACGTCACAACCAGGCTTCGCAGAAGCATTCCTGCTGGATGGCCGGGCGCCGGCCCCCGGCGAGCTGTTCCGACTGCCCGAGCATGCGACGACGCTGGAGAAGATCGCCGCGACCAAAGGCGCGGCCTTTTACACCGGCGAACTCGCGGAGAAGATGCAGGCGCACGCCAAGGCCAACGGTGCAGCGATGCTCGTCTCCGACCTCGCCGCTCACCATCCCGACTGGGTGGACATCATCACCCAGGACTATCGCGGCTACACCGTGCACGAAATCCCGCCGAACGACCAAGGCATCATCGCGTTAATCGCGCTGGGCATCCTCGAGCACTTCGACATGGCTGATCTGCACGTAGATTCGGCCGATAGCGTGCACCTACAGATCGAGGCGGTGAAGCTCGCCTTCGCCGACGCCCTCGCCTACGTGGCAGACATCTCCTACATGACGGTCGATCCTCAACAGCTTCTCGACAAGGAGTACCTGAAGCAGCGGGCGGAACTTATCGACCGCAGACGTGCAAAACCATTCGCTGCGGGGAAGCCGCCGACAGGGGGCACGGTGTATCTGACCGCCGCGGACTCCTCCGGGATGATGGTGTCGATGATCCAGTCGAACTTCATGGGCTTCGGCTCGGGCGTGGTGGTGCCCGGTACCGGGATCTCGCTACAAAACCGCGGCGCGGGTTTCGTTGCCACACAAGGTCACCCCAACCAGGTTGGACCGA
>CAZCHU010000057.1:0-12682 GCA_964498215.1 uncultured Mycobacterium sp.
CGAACCCGCGTAGCTAGTTTGGAAGACTAGGGCTCTACCATTGAGCTACGCCCGCATGCGCTGCACTGGTGACAGTACCGGCAGACTGTACCGGCCCCGCTCAACTCGAATCCAATTGAGGTCCTTGATTGTGGCCCGTCCGACCCCAAGCCGTAGTATCGCCGGTGGTCCGGCGCTGCGAGCTTGCCCTGACACAGCGACGACCGGGGTGTAGCGCAGCTTGGTAGCGCATCCGCTTTGGGAGCGGAAGGTCGCAGGTTCAAATCCTGTCACCCCGACCAGCAGCACCCACTCAAAACGGCAATAAGAGGAGTACGAAAGTGAAGAGCACCGTCGAGAAGTTGAGCCCGACGCGGGTTCGCATCAACGTGGAGGTGCCCTTCACCGAGCTCGAGCCCGACATCGACCGCGCGTTCAAGCAGCTGGCCAAGCAGATCCGGCTGCCCGGCTTCCGCCCCGGCAAAGCCCCCCGCAAGCTGCTGGAGGCGCGAGTGGGCCGCGGTGCGGTAATCGAACAGGTGGTCAACGACGCACTGCCCGGCCGCTACAGCGAGGCGGTGACGTCCTCGTCGCTGCAGCCGATCGGGCAGCCCGAGATCGAGATCACCAAGCTCGCCGACAACGAGGAATTGGTTTTCACCGCCGAGGTGGATATTCGTCCCGAGATCGATCTGCCTGACCTCGCCGCGCTGAAGATCACGGTGGACCCGATCAGCGTCAGCGATGAGGACATCGATGCCGAGCTTGAGACGCTGCGGAAGCGGTTCGGAACCCTGACCGGGGTCGAGCGCGCAGCTGAGAACGGGGACTTTGTGTCCATTGACCTGTCGGCCACCATCGATGGCGAGGATGTTCCCGAGGCCGCCACCGAAGGCCTATCCCACGAGATTGGCTCCGGTCAGCTGATCGACGGCCTGGACGAGGCGATCATCGGCCTTGAAACGGACGGGAGCCGAACCTTCACCACTACCTTGGTCGCCGGTGAGCGTGCCGGCGACGAGGCGCAGGTGACTGTCACCGTCAAATCGATCAAGGCGCGCGAGCTACCCGAACTGGATGACGAATTCGCTCAACTGGCAAGCGAGTTCGACACCATCGACGAGTTACGAAGCGACCTCCGTGAGAAGGTCACCCGACTCAAGCGCGTCCACCAAGCGGAGCAAATCCGCGACAAGGCGATTGAGGAGTTGCTGGAGCAAGTCGAGGTCCCGGTGCCGGAGAAGGTGGTGCAGGCCCAAATCGACGACGCGCTGCACAACGCTGTTCATGGGCTGGATCACGACGAGGCCAAGTTTGAAGAGGGGCTCAAAGCGAAGGGCAGCAGCCGCGAGGAATTCGACGCCGAGAACCGCAGCAACGCGGAGAAGGCCGTCAAGACGCAGCTTCTGATGGACGTGATCGCAGACAAGCTCGATATCCAGGTTGGCGAGAACGACCTGTCCGAACGCCTGGTGCTGATGTCTCGTCAGTACGGTCTGGAGCCTCAGCAGCTGCTGCAGATGCTGCAGCAGAACAACCAGTTGCCCGCGATGTTCGCCGATGTTCGTCGTGGCTTGACCGTCGCCGCAGTCGTTCATGGCGCCATCGTCACCGACACCGACGGGACTGCAATCGAAACCACCGAGTTCTTCGGACCCTCGGGTGGGCAGTCCGAGGGGGGTGACGACAGCGGTGATGAGGCTGACGAGGTCGATGAGGCTGACGAGGTCGACGAGGCCGGTGAGGCGGGCGGCGCCGATGAGTCCGCCGGTTCCGATGAAGCCGCCGCGACACCCGAGGCCGACGAGACGAAGTGACGCTCTGAGCGAACGGGCCGCGTCTGGGGACTCGTCGGTGGTGCGGGTTGGTTAGTGTCATTGACGACGTTGACGACGGCCGCTGGGTCGGACAGGTCGGAAGTACGTACAGAAAGCAGGTATCCAGTCGTGACTGACATGCGTGGCGCCTCAGCGGGCCTCAACCTTGTCGACTCGGTGTATGAGCGGTTGCTGTCCGAGCGGATCATCTTCCTGGGTTCCCAGGTCGACGACGACATTGCCAATCGGCTGTGTGCGCAGATCCTGCTGTTGTCGGCCGAGGATCCGACCGCGGACATCCACCTGTACATCAACTCGCCGGGCGGCTCGATCAGCGCCGGCATGGCCATCTACGACACGATGGTGCTCGCCCCTTGCGCCGTGGCGACCTACGCGATGGGCATGGCCGCCTCGATGGGGGAGTTCCTGTTGGCGGCCGGTACCAAGGGCAAACGTTTCGCGCTGCCCCACGCGCGCATTCTGATGCACCAACCACTGGGTGGTATCACCGGCGGCGCCACCGACATCGCGATCCAGGCCGAGCAGTTCGCGGTCATCAAGAAGGAGATGTTCCGCCTCAACGCTGAGTTCACGGGTCAAACCATGGAGCGCATCGAAGCGGATTCCGATCGCGACCGCTGGTTCACGGCGCAGGAAGCCCTCGAGTACGGCTTCGTCGATCACATCATCACCAGCACCAACGTCAACGGAGTTGTGTCATGACCGACCAGACCCCAGCCATGGACGCCCGAGTGCAACCGCAGGCTCGCTATATCCTCCCGTCGTTCATCGAGCACTCCAGCTTCGGTGTCAAGGAGTCCAACCCGTACAACAAGCTGTTCGAGGAACGCATCATCTTCCTCGGTGTGCAGGTCGACGACGCATCGGCGAATGACATCATGGCGCAGCTTCTGGTGCTGGAATCGCTGGACCCCGACCGCGACATCACCATGTACATCAACTCGCCCGGCGGCTCGTTCACCTCGCTGATGGCCATCTACGACACCATGCAGTACGTGCGCGCTGATATTCAGACCGTGTGCTTGGGGCAGGCTGCCTCGGCTGCGGCTGTTCTGCTGGCCGCAGGCACGCCCGGCAAACGGTTGGCGCTACCCAACGCGCGCATCCTGATCCATCAGCCCTCGTTGGGCGGCGTCATTCAGGGCCAGTTCTCCGACCTGGAAATTCAGGCTGCTGAGATCGAGCGGATGCGCACCCTGATGGAGGTCACCCTGGGACGGCACACCGGCAAGGATCCCGAGATCATCCGCAAGGACACTGATCGAGACAAGATCCTGACTGCCGAGCAGGCCAAGGATTACGGGATCATCGACACGGTGCTTGAGTACCGCAAGCTGTCCGCTCAGACCTCCTGATCTCAGCCGCAGCAGTAGCCCCGCGAGGGGTGACGAGTACCGTGGTGTGGTGCCGTCCACAGCCTCCCGGGCGGTAACGGCGGCGACACGCCAGAGACACGGTGGTGTGTTCCGGAGCCGTTAGGGACGGATCAGGCGATATGTTGACGCCACCACACTTGAATACCACCGACGCTATTCGGCTTTATCACTCGCACGGTGCCGGAATCAACGGGTAGCGTCGGGGGCAACACGTAGCAGGGTGCCCGATGGTGCCCACCGAACCGATTGACCATCGACTGCCAACAGAAAGTGGGACATCAGCACCATGGCACGCATTGGAGACGGCG
Source organism: uncultured Mycobacterium sp. (assembly GCA_964498215.1). Taxonomy (GTDB): domain Bacteria; phylum Actinomycetota; class Actinomycetes; order Mycobacteriales; family Mycobacteriaceae; genus Mycobacterium. The sequence continues at coordinate 3,502 of CAZCHU010000057.1, forward strand.
GTGACCTGCTGAAGTGCTCGTTCTGCGGTAAGAGTCAGAAGCAGGTGAAGAAGCTCATCGCGGGTCCGGGCGTCTACATCTGCGACGAGTGCATCGATCTGTGCAACGAGATCATCGAAGAGGAACTCGCCGACGCTGACGACGTCAAGCTGGACGAACTGCCCAAGCCCGCAGAGATCCGTGAATTCCTCGAGGGATATGTGATCGGCCAGGACACCGCCAAACGAAGGCTGGCGGTTGCGGTCTACAACCACTACAAGCGCATTCAGGCCGGCGAGAAAATGCGCGACTCGCGCGCGGAGTCCGTCGAGCTGGCCAAGTCCAACATTCTGATGCTCGGACCCACCGGCTGTGGCAAGACCTACCTGGCGCAGACTCTTGCCAAGATGCTCAACGTCCCGTTCGCCATCGCCGACGCCACCGCGTTGACCGAGGCCGGCTATGTCGGTGAGGACGTCGAGAACATTCTGCTCAAGCTGATTCAGGCTGCTGACTACGACGTGAAGCGCGCCGAGACCGGAATCATCTACATCGACGAGGTTGACAAGATCGCCCGCAAGAGCGAGAACCCGTCGATCACCCGCGACGTTTCCGGCGAGGGCGTGCAGCAGGCGCTGCTCAAGATTCTGGAGGGTACTCAGGCGTCCGTCCCCCCGCAGGGCGGCCGCAAGCACCCGCACCAGGAGTTCATCCAGATCGACACCACCAACGTGTTGTTCATCGTGGCGGGCGCGTTCGCTGGGCTGGAGAAAATTGTCTCCGACCGCGTCGGCAAGCGTGGTCTGGGATTCGGCGCCGAGGTGCATTCGAAAGCCGAGATCGACACTCAGGACCACTTCGCGGAGGTGATGCCCGAAGACCTGATCAAGTTCGGGCTCATCCCGGAGTTCATCGGACGGCTTCCCGTCGTGGCCTCGGTGACCAACCTCGACAAGGACTCGCTGGTCACAATCCTGTCGGAGCCTAAGAACGCGTTGGTTAAGCAATACACCCGACTGTTCGACATGGACGCCGTCGAGTTGGAGTTCACCGCAGACGCGTTGGAGGCCATCGCCGATCAGGCGATCCACCGCGGCACCGGCGCGCGCGGTCTGCGCGCGATTATGGAGGAAGTCCTGCTGCCGGTGATGTACGACATCCCCAGCCGGGACGACGTCGCCAAGGTCGTCGTCACCAAGGAGACGGTGGAAGACAACGTGCTCCCGACGATCGTGCCCCGCAAGGCGTCTCGCGGAGAGCGCCGCGAAAAGAGCGCCTAGCTGTCCAGACGCTCGCAGCTCTCACTGCGGGTGATCGTTGCGCGTACGGTCCAGCAGGGCGGCGGTCAGCACCGCCACTTCGGGTGCGGCGAAAGTCGGTAGTGCATCGATTCGATCGATTCCGGTCGGCGCCACACCCGTGTGTAGCGCTTGGGCGAGTGCAGCTAATGAAGCGAGGTAGTAGTCGGCGTCAGCGGATCCGAACACGCTTCCAGGATCTTGTTCGGCCGCCCAGCACGCGGCGACAGTCGCGTAGCCGAGCTGTTCGGTAGCGCTGACAACCGTCGCCAGGCGAGCGGCCACGGCCCGGTCCCGACGGGAACCGCTGCACGCGGCTTCCTCGGCATCGGTGAGTCGGAAAACGCTCTCCTGCAGCTCTCGGCGTGCTCCGCGAGCCATCAGGGACGTTGCGTCCCCGCGCGCCAGGAACGCGGTGGCAGCGACCGTGTGGTTCAAGGTGTCGGCCACCGCGCGTCCGACCCGGCGGGCTTCCTGGCGGCGCGCGGCGATCAGGTAGACCGCGATGCCGACACCGCACCCCAACGCGGTCTCCACGCCGCGGTCCACCAGCAGAGCGACGATGTCTACGCGCTTCGTGCCGGTGGAAATGGTCAGCGCGATGGCGGTGATGAACACTGTGGCCAGCGCGTAGTTGCGGACGATGGTGAGCTCGATGGCGAATTGCAACAGTGAAACCACCAGGACCAGCCACAGCCCTTGCGGGTGGACGCTGAGTACGACCGCCGCCAATCCCAACCCCACCAACGTGCCTATGACACGGTCGGCCGCGCGTTGGAGGGTGGCGAGTCGGTGAGCTCCCTGGTGAAGCATCAGGAGTGCGGCGGCCATCGCCCAGTACACATGGCTGAAGCCCAGGAGCGCTGAGGCCGCGCCCGCCAGCGGCACGGCCACCGCTACCCGCAGCATGACCTGCCGGGTGTGGGCGCCGGGCCTGACCGCCCGGATCAGGAGCGTGGTGGCGGGTGGTGGGCGTAGCGGGGGGCGATCGAAGTCGCGGTTGGCGACGACGGCGGGGTCGGCGGCGAGGGCACCGACCGCCCGGGCCGTGGCCGCAGCGCCGGGGGGAGCCGGATCGCCCGCGCCCACCGCGAACATGGTGTCGGTGAACAACACATGTAGCGCGTGATTAGCCTCTCTGAGCGAATTCAACACCCCGCCGCCGGCCGAGCGCGGCTGGTGGTCGACGAGCACGACCCACGCCTGGGACAATGCCGCTGCCGCCTGACGTCGGGCAGTGATCGCCGCATCCGTCCCAGCGACCTCGAGGTAGCCGGCGACGGCCTCCCCGGCCGCCGCGACGGCGGCCTTCTCCGGACCGCGCGGGGCGACCAGCGCGGCACTCATCTGAGCGACCCACGCGACTGCGCCGCCGCCCAGCACGAGAAGTCCAATCTGCAACGGCGGCAGGTTCGACGCTGTAACGCCTACGCCCACAGCGCATACCAGGACGAACATGTAGGCGCCTGGGGGGCCGACCGACAACGATGAACACAGCCAGACCGCAACGACGGAGACCGCGGACACCGCCACCACCGCCAGCCAGGTGGACGTAGCTGCCCAGGCGCCGACCGTCACCGCGGCGGCCAGTGCCACCGCGACCACTGCCGACTGTGCGCCGCGATTCAGGTAGGGCCGGTCGGTGCCGTAGTCGGCGGTGAACGCGCCCAGGCACGCGATGAGACCGGCACCGATATCGCCAGCGGCCCAGCCGACCAGGATCGCTATCGCGGTGCTGACGGCGACGCGCAACGCCAGCGGCCACCGGCGCGGTGCCGGGTGCATCCGCAATAGTCCGCCAACGAGTGACCTAGCGGGCTGATCGGCGGGCACGAGCCAACCTTAGGCATTGCGAATCCAGCTGAGCCGTCAGAGTAGGGATGGCCGGCCCGGCACGTCGGTTCAGTCCTGCACCCGGTCTGGCCGGCTATAGACATTCATCGACTCGCCGCGCAGGAACGCCACCAGTGTCAGACCGGACTGGCTGGCCAGGTCGACCGCCAGCGATGAGGGTGCCGATACCGCAGCCAATACCGGGATGCCGGCCATCACGGCTTTCTGGGTGAGTTCGAAGGAGGCCCGCCCGCTGACCAGCAGGACGGTTCCGCTCAACGGAAGCCGTTGCTGTTCGAGTGCCCACCCCACGACCTTGTCGACGGCGTTGTGCCGGCCGATGTCCTCGCGCACCGCCAGTAGGGCGCCGTCGGTGCCGAACAGGGCAGCTCCGTGTAAGCCGCCGGTGGCAGCGAAGACCTTCTGCTGCTCGCGAAGCTTGCGGGGCAGGGCGGACAGTGTTTGCGCGGCGACAGTCGATGGATCGTCGCCGGGGCAGTACTTGCTGATCAATCGGACTGCGTCCAGCGAGGCTTTGCCGCACACTCCACATGACGACGCCGTGTAGAAGTTCCGGGTTGGGTCGACGTCCGGGGCCGGCACGTCTGGGGCAAGGGTCACGTCGAGCACGTTGTACGAGTTGGCCGTCGGGCCGGTGCCATCGTCGTTGGTGCCGCGGCAGTAGCGAACCGAGACGATATCGTCGCGACGAGCGATGACCCCTTCAGTGAGGAGGAATCCTTGCGCCAACTCGATGTCTGAGCCGGGTGTACGCATGGTGACCGTGAGGGGCGCACCGTTGAGGCGGATCTCCAGGGGCTCCTCGACAACCAAGGTGTCCGGGCGGGCGACCGTGTCCTGGTTGCTGAGATGTCGCACCGGTCGGCGCGCCGTCACCCGGCCCATCAGCGTCGCTCCAATCGGATGACGATCGCCTTCGATACGGGTGTATTCGACCTGGCGGCGGTGTGATCGAGTGGGACCAGCGGATTGGTCTCGGGATAGTAGGCGGCCGCGTTGCCGACCGGCGTGGAGTACGGCACCACTGCGAAATCCTCGGCACGCCGCTCCTGTAGCTGTCCGCCACCGTCGGTGAACTCCGAGATCAGGTCGACGCGCTCACCATCGGAGAGGCCGAACTTGTCGAGGTCGGCCGGATTGACGAACACGACCCGGCGGCCGCCCTTCACGCCGCGATAGCGGTCATCGAGGCCGTAGATGGTGGTGTTGTACTGGTCATGGCTGCGCAGCGTCTGCAATATCAGCCGACCCTCGGGCACCGGAACCCATTCCAAAGGGTTCACCGCGAAATTTGCCCTGCCTGTCGCGGTATGAAATTCGCGGGAGTCACGCGGGGGGTGGGGCAGCTGGAAACCGTCCGGTGCCCGCACCCGGCTGTTGTAGTCCTCGCAGCCGGGGACCACCGCGGCGATCGCTTCACGGATGGTGTCGTAGTTACCGTTGAACGTCTTCCACGGCACCGGGTGATCGGGGCCAAACAGGGCGCCCGCTAGCTGGCAGACGATCGAGACCTCGCTGCGCACATCGTCGCTCGGTGGGTGCAGGCTGCCGCGGGACAGATGCACCATGGACATCGAATCCTCCACCGACACCAGCTGTTTACCACTGGCCTGGATATCGCGGTCGGTACGGCCCAGCGACGGCAGGATCAACGCCGTACTGCCATGCACCAGGTGGCTGCGGTTTAGTTTGGTCGAAACCTGCACCGTCAGAGAGCAATTGCGCAGCGCCGCCTGGGTGACCGCGGTATCCGGCGATGCCGACGCGAAGTTGCCGCCCATCGCCATGAACACCGTGGCTTTGCCGTCGCGCATCGCACGGATCGCGTCGACGGTGTCGTAGCCGTGTTTTCGCGGGCAGGCTATGCCGAACCGGTCGTCGAGGGCGGCCAGGAAAGGTTCGGGCATCTGCTCCCAGATCCCCATGGTTCGATCGCCCTGAACGTTGGAGTGGCCGCGCACCGGGCACAGTCCGGCGCCGGGCTTACCGAGCATGCCGCGCATCAGAAGTACATTGGTGATTTCGCCAATGCTCCCCACCGCGTGCTTCTGCTGTGTCAGGCCCATCGCCCAGCACACGATGATGCGCTGTGATGTCGCCATCATGTTGGCGACGCGATCGAGTTGCTCGCGGCCGACACCGGTGGCCTCGAGCACCGTGTTCAGGTCGACGCCACGCGTCTGGCGTTCATAGGCGTCGAATCCGGCGGTGTGCGTCGTGACGAAGTCGCGATCCACGATTTGGACGCGCGAACCGGCCTTGTCCTGGGCGTCCAGCAAGAGCTTGCCGATGCCGGCGAAGAGTGCCATGTCGCCGCCGAGACGAATCTGGACGAACTCGTCAGCCATCGGCACGCCGTCGCTGATGACGCCGTGCAGTTTCTGCGGATCCTTGAACCGGATCAATCCCGCCTCGGGCAGCGGGTTGACGGCGATGATCTTGGCGCCGTTGTCCTTGGCCTTCTCCAAGATCGACAGCATCCGTGGGTGGTTGGTGCCGGGGTTCTGTCCGGCGATGACGATCAAATCGGCGAAGAGGAGGTCCTCGACGGTGACTGAACCCTTGCCGATCCCGATCGCGTCTACCAGTGCGGTACCCGAGGATTCATGACACATGTTCGAGCAGTCCGGCAGGTTGTTGGTGCCGAAGCTGCGGACGAGCAGTTGGTAGAGGAAGGCGGCCTCATTGCTGGTGCGCCCCGAGGTGTAGAACACCGCTTGATCCGGGCTGTCGAGCGCATGCATTTCGTCGGCGATCAGCTTGAACGCTTCGTCCCACGAGATCGGGCGGTAGTGGTCGTCACCCGGGCGCAGCACCATGGGCTCGGTCAGGCGGCCCTGCTGGGAAAGCCAGTACTCGGGCTGGGCTTGGAGCTCGGCGATTGTGTGCCGTGCGAAGAACTCTCGCGTGACGACGCGCTTGGTGGCTTCTTCGGCAACCGCTTTGGCGCCGTTCTCGCAGAATTCGGCCAGTTTGCGGCCGCCATGCTCCTCGGGCCAGGCGCATCCCGGGCAGTCGAACCCGTGTCGCTGGTTGAGCCTGGCCAGCGTCTCGGCCGTGCGTAGCACGCCCATGGATTCGTACGCGCGCCGCAGTGACACCATGACGGCTTTGACACCGGCGGCCTCGTGCTCGCGACCCGACACCTGCAGCGCGTGTTCGTCGACCTCGGCCTCAATATCTTGGTCCAGGCGGCGGCGGGTGGACATGAGTCCAGCGTAGGGGACTCGATCCTTCATCCGAAGTGGTCCAGCGGATCCTCCGTCGTGCGGCGGGTCTGCGTTGCCCACCGACTTGGTCGTCGCCGGCTTCCGGATCGTCTCAGGCAGGGTCGAGTTCTTACGTTTTGGGGGCTGCGGCGAGCAGTAGTTCGGCGAGCTTGGCCGCCGTCGGCCGGATCTGCTCCTGGCCGGCCCGGGCGAGGAAGATGGTCCATTGAAGGCTCGGCTGCACTGGCAGTGCGCGGAGGTCGGGAAAACGGCTGGCTTCGCTGGCGGGCATGAACATGCTGCCCAGCCCGTGGCGCACCAGGCTGGCTCCAGTTGAGAGTTCGACAGCTTCAGCGCAGGGTGTGGGCGCTGTGACGCCGGCAGCGGTGAACGCGCTTTCGACTAGCCGTTGGAGCCCGAACTCGGGGGGAAAGCTGATGAGGTCGTCTTCGGCGAGTTCGGTGATGCTGACGTGATCCCGCTGCGCTAGATGGTGGTCGGTCCGGCAGAGGAACAGCATCGCCTCCTCGCACAGCATCTGCATCTCGATACCGGTGGGGAACCGATCAGGTGCTGACACCAACGCTAGGTCGAGTGAACCGTCGGCGATCGCGGACAGATATGCCATCGATCCGGTCTGACTCTGCCGCAGTCTGACTCGCACCAGTGGGTAGCTGCGGTGAAAGTCGCCCAGGATCTTTGGCACATTCAGTGTGCTGGACGAGTTGAGTGATCCGAACTCAACCGTTCCTGTCAGCTGGCCGCGGTACTCGCTCATCGCGTCCTTGGCCAGCTTTGAGGTGTGGATCACGCGGCGGGCGTGCTCACGAAACAGTTCGCCGGCGGGGGTCATTTTGATTTGCCGTCTGGTTCGGTCGAACAGTTCGACCCCGAGTTCTTTTTCCAAGTTGCCCACTGATGTGGACAGAGCCGATTGGACTACATGAGCCTGGTGAGCGGCTCGGGAGAAACTCATCTCGGTGGCCACGGCGATGAAGTGCTCGAGCTGGCGTATTTCCATACCGCAATCTATCAACGACCTAGATGGAAAAAATCGATAACAACCGTTGGACGTGATGGGTTGCGATTGCTGCAATGGGTGTCGTGCAAGTCAGACCGGAACGACTGGTTCGGGCGGGCACCAACAGAGAAAGGCGCAGCAGTGAAGAACAAGAACGCAATAAGGAAGAACATCGGATTCGTCGTCGTCGTGTCCGGCGCCTTGGCCACAGCCACCCTCGGATTGGCCGGTCCCGCCGCCGCGACCACTGGCAGCGGTTTTCATCACCACCACTCTCACCACCACCATTCACGGGTCCACGACATGCGACCGTCGGTCAATGGTTCGCAAGCCGATACCGCCGTGCACAGCGACACTGTCGTGTGCACCACTGGGGCTGGATGCGCCGCGGCTAGTCGTCGCTAGCTACGGCACGACGTCGGCAACTTCGTCGCCGCCTGAAAACGGGGCGTCGAGGCGTTCGCGAGGGCCTCGCCGAATGAGCCCGGTTTGCACCGGGTCGTTCACCGAGTTGTGACGGTCTCGACATGGTGACGCTGCCAACATCGGGAGCGCCATCCGATCAGGCGCGGCACAATAGATGATGTGGAAAGGGATCTGAAGACACCGTCGGTCACGCCCGTCTGGCGCGACCCGCTGTCAGCGGGGTGGCGTGCACATCGCGGCCTCCTGCTGTTACGGCTGCGCTGGCATCAGCGGCGAGCCGACACCCAGTAAGAAGAGCCGATATCGCATAGCGCGTCTGGTGCAGACCGTCTGGTGTTTCTAGTCGGTCTCCACAACAAGGTCGCTGAGCTGTAGCGATACCAGAGTGGGAAACGGCAGCGGGCGATTGCCGGGACCGATCGGGCGGACCCATCTGCGGGTGGCGAAAGTGAGGCCGCCGGCGGCTACCGGGTCGGCGCAGTAATGGGCGGCTTTGGCCCAGTGGCCAACCACTTGTGCTGTGTAGTCGTGGCGACGTAGGCGACCATGAGCGTCGAAGTAGTAGGTCTGGTGGGGCGAGTGGGTGTCGAGTTCCGGGCTGAACTCGACATTCAGCCGGCTCCATAGCTGCCCGTCTTCCTGCCACGGATCGCCTTCTTCGACACGCACACCCCTACGGGTGAGCAGATACGGAGTCGTGAGATAGCACCACATGGCGTACCCGCCGAAGTAGACGGAATCCATTGCATCCCAACGAATGTTGCGTCGCAGGCCAGGCAACCCGAAGAACAGCGGACGCGGATGGCTGCGTGAACTGATGATGTCGCCCCGGTGGTCCTCGATTCGAACCGACCCGTGGTCGAAGACCCCGCGCAGTCCGTCGTGTGGAAACGGGTCGATGATCGTCCTGGGTTCTTGCACATCGACGGTGATGCGGTAGTCACTGAATCGGTTGCCGGGCACGCGAGTGCGGGTCAGCAGGCCGCCGGTGCGCACCCGTGCCCGAATGGCTGTGGCGTTCGCCCAGCGTTGCGCGCCTCCGTGGGCGTCCAACACCCGGTTCAACAACGAATCCACAGGGTCACTCTGCCAAAGCCTCCGCCTGGGTGGGCCGATCCAGGCGAGAGGCCCCCACCCGCGCTCATGTCGCGAGTGCCTCGGTGGAGCCGGAGCAAGTGCCAGCGGGCAGCTACCGGCCGGTAGCTAGTTCTTAGAAATGGCAACCGGCGCAAACGTGACGAATTCCACAATCATGTCTCAATGCATCGGCGCCGGGTGCCCTGAGCAGCGCATTCGGCCCGGACGTCCCGAGTGCTCACCTGCGCGCCTTGCCGAGTAGCGTCTAAGAGAAGTGCATAATCGTTACTGGCAGTGACACCAACCTTGGCGAACAT
>CAZCHU010000057.1:12782-18525 GCA_964498215.1 uncultured Mycobacterium sp.
CGTCTAAGAGAAGTGCATAATCGTTACTGGCAGTGACACCAACCTTGGCGAACATCCTTCGGCAGGCACGTCGCGTCGGCTGCGACACGGTGGTCATGCGCCAATTACTGGCTAAGCAAGACGCAAGGGACAGGCGAGTGGGAGACGGCGGCAGCGCAGCCCGGCGGCAGAAGCTTGAGAAGGTTGTCATCCGCTTCGCCGGCGACTCCGGCGATGGGATGCAACTCACCGGTGACCGGTTCACCTCTGAAGCCGCCCTGTTCGGCAATGACCTTGCGACACAACCCAATTACCCCGCCGAAATTCGCGCGCCACAGGGCACGCTGCCCGGCGTGTCGTCGTTCCAGATTCAGATCGCCGATTACGACATCCTGACCGCGGGGGACCGGCCCGATGTATTGGTCGTGATGAACCCGGCTGCGCTCAAGGCTAACGTCCCCGACCTGCGCAGGGGCGGCCTGATCATCGCCAATTCCGACGAGTTCACCAAGCGCAACCTGGCCAAGGTCGGGTATGACGCCAATCCGTTGGAGGGCGACGAGCTGTCCGACTACATGGTGCAGCCGGTTCCGATGACGACGCTCACGCTCGGGGCGGTCGAGCCGATCGGAGCGACCAAGAAGGATGGCCAGCGCGCCAAGAACATGTTCGCCCTCGGTCTGCTGTCGTGGATGTACGGGCGGGAACTCGAACACAGCGAGTCGTTCATTCGGGAGAAATTCTCCCGCAAGCCCGACATCGCCGAGGCCAACGTGCTCGCACTCAAGGCAGGCTGGAACTATGGCGAGACCACCGAGGCGTTCGTCACCAGCTACGAGGTGGCGCCGGCCGAACTCAAGGCCGGCGATTACCGGCAGATCTCCGGCAATATTGCACTGGCTTACGGCTTGATCTCTGCAAGTCACCTCAGCGGCATCCAGATAGTGCTCGGCACCTACCCGATCACACCGGCATCCGACATCCTGCACGAATTGTCCAAGCACAAGAACTTCAATGTGCTGACCTTCCAGGCTGAGGACGAAATCGCCGGTATCGGCGCGGCAATCGGCGCCTCCTACGGCGGTGCGCTGGGAGTAACCAGCACTTCGGGGCCGGGCATCTCGCTGAAGTCCGAGTCGATCGGCTTAGCCGTAATGACCGAGCTGCCGCTGGTCGTCATCGACGTCCAGCGCGGTGGCCCATCGACCGGTCTGCCCACCAAGACCGAGCAAGCCGACCTGCTGCAGGCGCTCTTCGGACGCAACGGCGAATCACCCATCGCCGTGCTGGCGCCGCGGTCGCCGTCGGACTGCTTCGATGTCGCCGTGGAAGCTGCCCGCATCGCGATCCAGTACCACACCCCGGTGATGATCCTGTCCGACGGCGCTATCGCCAACGGCTCCGAGCCGTGGCGAATTCCCGACGTGAGCTCCTACGAGCCGATCGAGCACACGTTCGCGAAGTCGGGTGCCCCGTTTTCGCCCTATGCCCGTGACCCAGAGACCCTGGCCCGCCAGTTCGCGATTCCCGGGACGCCGGGTCTGGAGCACCGGATCGGCGGTCTGGAGACGGCCAACGGCTCGGGCAACATCTCCTATGAGCCGAAGAACCACGACCTGATGGTCCGCTTGCGTCAGGAGAAAGTAGCGGGCATCAAGGTCCCTGATCTCGAGGTGGACGACCCAAGCGGCGAAGCTGACCTGCTGTTACTGGGCTGGGGCAGCAGCTACGGCCCCATCGGGGAGGCTTGTCGGCGCGCTCGGCGCAGGGGCATCAACGTCGCGCATGCGCAGCTGCGAAATCTCAACCCATTTCCAGCCAATCTGGGCGAGGTGCTGCGGCGGTACTCCTCGGTCGTTCTGCCCGAGATGAATCTGGGCCAGCTGGCCCTGCTGCTGCGCGGGAAGTTCCTGGTCGACATCCAGTCGGTGACCAAGGTGGAGGGGATGGCCTTCCTGGCCGACGAGGTTGAGGGCATCATCGATTCGGCGCTGGACGGGACCCTGCGTGACAAGGAACTCGAAAAGGCCGAGTTCGCCCGGCTGGCGGCAGCCACGATAGATGACCCAGATGTCCCAGAGGCCAACGAGACTGGTGTGGGGGCGAGCGCATGACGACAGCCAGACGTGACGCTGATCGCGTAACGAACCAGGACATCGGTAGCGATCTGGGGTTGACTCCGGCCGTACCGAAGAAGACCAGCCTGGTACCGACCGCCGAAGGACCGCAAAAAGCGAAGGACTTCTCCAGTGACCAGGAGGTCCGTTGGTGCCCCGGCTGCGGCGACTACGTCATCCTCAACGCCATCCGCAACTTCCTGCCTGAGCTCGGTCTACGTCGGGAAAACATCGCGTTCGTCAGCGGTATCGGCTGCTCGAGTCGCTTCCCGTACTACCTCGAGACCTACGGCTTTCACTCAATCCACGGCCGAGCCCCGACCATTGCGACCGGCCTGGCTCTGGCCCGAGAGGATCTCTCGGTGTGGGTGGTCACCGGTGATGGCGACTCGCTGTCGATCGGCGGCAATCACCTCATCCACGCATTACGGCGCAACATCAACATCACGATTCTGTTGTTCAACAACCGAATCTATGGCTTGACCAAGGGGCAGTACTCGCCCACGTCCGAAGTCGGCAAAGTCACCAAGTCCACCCCGATGGGGTCGCTGGACTACCCGTTCAATCCGGTCTCGCTGGCCCTGGGTGCCGAGGCGACATTCGTCGGCCGTGCGCTGGACTCCAATCGCAAGGGCTTGACCGAGGTGCTGCGTGCGGCCGCACAGCATCGCGGGGCCGCGCTCGTCGAGATCATGCAGGACTGCCCGATCTTCAACGACGGCTCCTTCGATGTGCTGCGCAAGGAGGGTGCGGAGGAGCGGTTGATCAATCTCAGCCACGGCGAGCCGATCACGTTCGGGTCCGACGGTGAGTACTGCGTGGTCAAGTCGGGATACGGGTTGGAGGTCGTCAAGACCGCCGATGTGTCGGCCGACGAGGTCGTCGTCCATGATGCGCACCTCGAGGATCCCGCGTACGCGTTTGCGCTGTCGCGGTTGTCCGATCAGAACCTCGACCACATGGTGATGGGCATCTTTCGCGAGGTGAGCAAGCCCACCTACGACGATGCCGCTCGTCAGCAACTTGTGACGGCGCGCGAAGCCAAGGCCCATGATGCGGCGGCACTGCAGGCGCTGCTTCGCGGTAGGGATACCTGGACCGTCGACTGATTGGCCGTCGTGACGTTGCGCTAACGTCACCGGTGTGACGTTGTCGCTGCCGTTGGCCGCCGTGGTACTTGCCGGTGGCGCGTCGCGGCGGATGGGCCGCGATAAGGCCACGATGGTCATCGAAGCGCCCAGCGGACCCACCACCCTGGTCGAGCGGATGGTCGCGGTCGTGGGCACACGCTGTGCGCCCGTTTTCGTCGTCGCCGCTCCTGGCCAGGCGCTCCCCGAGGTTCCTGCAGTCATCCTTCGGGACGAGGTGCTTGGCGTCGGCCCCTTGCTCGCGACCGGGCGTGGGCTGCGGGCAGCCTCGGAGGCGGGGTTCGAGCACGCGTTCGTCTGCGCTGTGGATATGCCGGCGCTGACTACCGAGGTTATCGAGGCCCTGACCGGTCCTGCCGAACGACTGGGTGCCGACGTCATCCTGCCGTGGGACGGCCGCGACCACTATTTGGCCGGTATCTACCGCACGGCGTTGTTCGCCAACGTTGCCCGACTCGTGCAGGCCGGTGAGCGAAGCATGCGCGCCCTGGTGGAGTCGGTGGACACTCAACGAATCGTGATGCCCGAGCAACCGGCGTTGGCGAACGTCAACACCGTGGCCGATCTAGAGTTCGTGACCCCACCGAGATTGACGTAGCAAATTCAATTAACGCCGATGTGGAATTAGTGCGCAGACTGCATCTATTAGCGACTCGGAATTTGTCCGGGGTTAAACCGTGATAAGTACGGGCCGCCTCTGGGCGTTTTGCCGTTCGATGGCCGGGGTGCGAAGCCAAAGTCGTTGGTGTGCAACGGCATTAGACTTCAAGTAGGCGGCGGCATCCGCCAGCTGGGTCGTCTTCCGAAAACAGTCATTTCCTAATACATGGTGATCGATCGTCACGGCGCGATCCAGATGAACTCTGCGTCCCGGTTCCCAGCGAACTCCTGTGGCCCTCCGCTGGCCGGTCGGGATGGCATCTACCTGCATTGAACGTGCTGAACAGGCGTTTTCGTGCGGCGCTCGGCCGGCCGGCCCGGATGGGGGTGTTCCAGTTCACAGAATGCGCGTGATTTGGCTCACCTCCCGGCGGAATGCCTCGACTGGTAGCGAGACGCCAAATCGGATACTGACCTGCATTGACGATTGAATCGGGCGGTTGTGATCGTTCCGTGATCTGATCGCGACACATTGATGACCGGCATGACATTGTGCAAAGCGCTTTGTAGCCTCGCGGAGAGCTTCTTATGAAGCAAATAATTCAAAATCACGACACCTGCGTGTGTGGGTCTGTCGGAGGCGGTTCGCCTCTGGCGGCCGTCGGGTCTCAGGCCCGGCGAGGCGATCGAATGCCTGCCCTGTCGTGCCCGACCGAGACGGTGCGACCCAACCAAACCCGCCTGAATCCAGGCAGCAAGCCCGCGTGTGACCCACGCGGACGGTTTGACGGCGTGCGCGTGGCGAAAGGATTGAAGTTGAAGGACATCCGCAAGACACTTGGCCTGGCCGCTGTCACCGGGGCGCTCGTCGTAGCGCCGATGGTCCTTGCGACCGGCACCGCGAACGCGGACAGTGTCAACTGGGACGCCGTGGCTGCCTGCGAGTCGGGCGGCAACTGGTCAATCAACACCGGCAATGGCTACTACGGCGGCCTGCAGTTCCTCCCCTCCACCTGGAGTTCCAACGGTGGGGCGGGGATGCCGCACGCGGCCAGCCGTGAGGAGCAGATCCGGGTGGCCGAGAACGTGCTGCAGACGCAGGGTATCGGCGCATGGCCGCACTGCGGCCGGCTTGGCTGATTCACTGACGTAGGCCTGACGGGGGCGGTGCCGGCTGATGCCGGTACCGCCCCCGTCAGTGGTCTGTATGACGTTCTGTTCGACCTAAAAGCTCAATCCCCTCAGGCGCCCCTTACGTCACATAAGCACCTATTAAAACTTTGGTCTCTTTCGCAACAGTGACACCGGTCTCTCGACAGACTTGGCTACCGCAACGGAGCGCACCCCACGGCACTTCACTTGCGGGATTTGAGTCACACGGTCGGGGAAGGACCGCAGAGATGAACATTTGCAAGGCTGTCACCACAGGCCTGATGGCCTCCGGAGCTCTTGCCGTCGTCCCGATGGCACTTGACGGAGCAGTGAGCCCAATGGCCACCGCGCACGCCGACTCGGTCAACTGGGACGCGATCGCGGAATGCGAGTCGGGCGGCAACTGGTCGATCAACACCGGCAACGGGCACTACGGGGGTCTGCAGTTCAAGACCGCGACATGGACCTCCCACGGCGGGGTGGGGCATCCGTCGGCCGCCTCCCGCGCCGAGCAGATCCGGGTCGCCGAGAACGTGTTGCGGACCCAGGGGATCAAGGCCTGGCCGACGTGCGGCGCCAAGGGCCGGGTTGCGCCGCTACGGGGCAGTGCGCCGTCGGCCGCCACGACATCTTCCGTCCCGGCCGCCACTGTCCACGCGAAGGCAAACGGGTGCACGGCCATGCCGGCCTCGGTCTTCGGCGGCATCATCGACCTACGCAAGGTCTGCACGGCACTGCTGGCTCCGG
>CAZCHU010000058.1:0-18496 GCA_964498215.1 uncultured Mycobacterium sp.
CCCAACGCCGTGGTCCGAAGAACGTCATCAGCATCACCCGGGTCATGTAGAACGCGGTGATTCCAGCCCCCAGAATCGTTGCCCCGCCCAGGACGACGCCCTTGAGGCCACCGGCCCCCAGCGCCGCTTCGATGATGCCGTCCTTAGAAAAGAAGCCCGCCAGTGGCGGCACGCCGATGATGGCCAGATAACCGAGCCCGAATGTCGCGAAGGTGATCGGCAGTGCCTTGCGCAGTCCGCCGTAGCGGCGCATGTTTACCTCGTCATCCATCGCGTGCATCACCGACCCGGCGCCGAGGAACAGGCCTGCTTTGAAGAATCCGTGCGTCAACAAGTGCATGATCGCGAAGGCGTAGCCGACGGGGCCCAGCCCGGCCGCCAGCACCATGTAGCCGATTTGGCTCATCGTCGAGGCGGCCAACGCCTTCTTGATGTCGTCCTTGGCGCAGCCGATGATGGCTCCGAACAGCAGGGTTACCGCGCCGACGACGACCACCGCGGTCTGGGCATGCGGGGCGAGATCGAAGACCGGCGCGGAGCGCACGATGAGGTATACGCCGGCGGTGACCATGGTGGCCGCGTGGATCAGCGCCGACACCGGTGTCGGTCCTTCCATCGCGTCGCCCAGCCAGGATTGCAGCGGGACCTGAGCGGACTTGCCGCACGCGGCCAGCAGCAGCATCAACCCGATCGCGGTCAACGTGGCCTCGGTGAGCTCCGGCGCCGCGCCGAACACGGTGGCGAATGAGACTGATCCGACGGCGGCGAACATCACCATCAACGCCACGGCTAAACCGATGTCGCCAACCCGGTTGACGACGAACGCCTTCTTGGCCGCTGTGGCGGCCGACGGTTTGTGCGACCAGAATCCGATGAGCAGGTAGGACGCTAGCCCCACGCCTTCCCAGCCCATGTAGAGGCCGAGGTAGTTATCGGCGAGCACAAGCAGCAGCATCGCGGCAAGGAACAGGTTGAGGTAGCCGAAAAACCGCCTGCGTCCGGGGTCTTCGGCCATGTAGCCGATCGAGTAGATGTGGATCAACGATCCGACACCAGTGATCAACAGCACGAAGCACATCGACAGTTGGTCGAGTTGCAGGCCGAAGTCGACACGCAGTTCGCCCACCGGGACCCACGAGAACAGCGACTCATGGATCGACCTGTTGTCCGAATCTCGGCCGAGCATGTCGACGAACAGCACGGCACCGCAAGCGAAGGAGGCGACGGCGGCCAGCGTGCCCAGCAGATGACCCCATCGATCGGAGCGCCGGCCGGCCAGCAGCAGGATGGCTGCGCCGGCCAGGGGGAGCGCGATCACGAGCCACACGGGTACAGTCATGTCGGACGATCCTCGCGCGCCGTGGCTATCGACTTGAGAAACGGCGTGATGATGTCTACCGGCAGCGGAAACACGACCGTCGAATTTTGGTCGGCGCCGAGTTCAAGCAAGGTTTGCAGGTAGCGCAATTGAAGCGACGCCGGGCTTTTCGAGAGCGTTTCAGCGGCCTGCCGTAGTTCGTCAGAGGCCTGCAGTTCACCGTGCGCGTTGATGATCTTGGCGCGGCGCTCACGCTCGGCCTCCGCTTCACGCGCCATGGCACGCTGCATCGACTCGGGAATCTCGACGTCTTTGATTTCCACGACCTGCACTTGCACGCCCCAATCTTGGGTCTGCTTCTCAATGATCGTGCGCAGATCCTGGTTCAGGTCGTCGCGGTGCGCCAGCAACGTGTCGAGATCCGCCCGGCCCAGCAGTGACCGTAGCGTGGTCTGTGCGATCTGCGACGTTGCGATCGAGTAATTCTCCACTGCCACAATCGCGTTCACGGGATCGATGACCTTGAACATCACAACGGCATTCACTCGGGCGGGTACGTTGTCCTTGGTGATCACTTCCTGCGGCGGGATGGTCAAGGTGACCACCCGCTGGTCCACCCGGACCAGGCGGTCCAGCACCGGGATCACGAGCTTGACACCCGGACCGTACAGCTGTCGGAGTCGGCCGCCGCGGAACACCACTCCGCGTTCGTATTCGGACAGCACTCTCAGCGAGAAGTACAGGATGAGGCTGATCGCGAAGGCGATCGCCGCAGCGGCGAGTGTCCATGTCATCGGGCGTTACTGTCCTTCTTCGCCGATCCCACTCCCCATTTCGTCGAGTACTTGTCGATCGCGGCAGCCACGGTGTCCTCGTGAGCGCTCCGGTGCGGGAGGTGTTCCGGAGGGGTCACCTTCGCTGCCCACAAATGTCGAAATAGCGGGGCGCAGGCCAGCGCCACGATCAAGGCTGCAGCTCCTCCTACCAGCAGATCGCTGCCGCTGCGTGTGATGAGGACCTGGGCTAGCGGCATGAGGATCGCCAGCCCCACCAGCGCACAGGCGATTCCACGATGGAAGCGGCCGGCCTCGGAGAACGGCCACGGGTCGACCTGCCGACTGATCTCGCGTCCATGGTGTGAGGTTGTGCAGTCAACCTTTACCGGACAGTGGTTACAGACGGTGGGTGTGGCGCGGTAACGCATGACCCGATTATTGGGGTCGAACGAGGACGGCCATAGCCATTCATCCTCCGGGCACTGCCAGGCATCGTGATTCGGATGATAAACGAATCCACCGGTGCGCCAGGCTGCTGCCCGGTGTGATGCTCGCTTGGCCATGAGGTCGAACCCCCACGCCACCGCGGCCAGTAGCAGGGCGTACCCCGCTACCAGCCAGGTCGCGATGTCGGGAGCAGTCACGACTTGTTATGCCCTTCTTTGCCGGCTGCACCTGCGGGCAGCTCGGCATACAACGGATGATCAGGAAGTTCATCAACGACTTCGGAGTTCCTGCTCTGCCAGAAGCCCTTGATCGCCAGCCAGGAAATCCAGATGAACGGCAGGATCCCGCCACCGATGAAGACGATGTCACCGGGCATGCGCATCCACTCCAGTAAGACGTTTCCGGGCTGGGTGATGTACCCCAGCGATCGGGCCTCAAAGTAGCCGTCGTTCACCGAGTGGTAGAGCTGCAGCACGCCCAGTGGCAGCAGAGTGGCGAACATCATCCAGGCCAGGCCGATGTTGAGCGACCAAAAGCTCAGTCGAGCAAGCTTTTCCGGCCACTTGTCGGCCGGGATGACGTAGCGGTAGGCGAACATCGCAATACCGACGGCCAACATGCCGTAGACCCCCATCATCGCCCCGTGCGCATGGTTGGCGGTCAGTGCCGTACCGATTTGGTAGTACGACACGATTGGGAGGTTGATGAGGAACCCGAATACGCCGGCGCCCACGAAGTTCCAGAACCCGACCGCTACCAGGAACATTACCGCCCAGCGATGCGGGAACGGCTTACTATCTCCAGTTTGCTGGCGGGAACCCAACTGGAGGAAGGTCCAAGCCTCCACCGTGAGGAACGTCAGGGGAATAACCTCTGCTGCCGAAAAGAACGCCCCGAGCGCCATGTGCTCGACCGGGGTCCCGGAGAAGTAGAGGTGGTGCATCGTACCGATCACGCCGCCCGCCGAGTACAGGATGATGTCAAGGAAGATGATCCCAAGTGCTATCCGTTGCCGGACCACGCCGAGTAGTACGAAGATATAGGCGACCATCACAGTGGTGAACAGTTCGAGGAAGTCCTCGACCCACAGATGTACGACCCAGAACCGCCAGAATTCGGCGACCGTGAAGTGCGTGTCGCTGCCCGCGAGCAGGCCGACTGCGTAGAACGCCGGGATCGCCAATCCGGCGAAGAAAAACAGCCACGGCATGCTGGTCTTCGACGAGGTCTTCAGGCTTGCTCGTAGACCGCGAAAGACTATGGCGATCCACAGGAACAACCCGACGATCAGCAGAACCTGCCAGATCCGCGGCAGGTCCAGATATTCCCACTGTTGCGAAAACAGGCTGCCCTCTTCGATGAGGCCGAAGATGGACAGCGCCTCGCTGGTCAGCGATCCGACTACGACCACCACCAGCGCACCCAGTAGACCGTAGGCCAGCCAGTGCTGTCGCTTGGGTTCTCGCCGGGTGATGAATGGCGCCAGGAAGACTCCCGCGGCCAGAAATGCCGCCGCCGGCCACAGCAGCGCAAGTTGCACATGCCACGTTCTGGCCAGGTTGTAGGGCAGCCACTGTGCCAGGTCGATACCGAAGAACGACGATAGGTCGGCACGGTAGTGCTCTGCGAGCGCCCCGAGCAGGGCCTGCACCAAGAACAGGGCTGAGACGATCGCAAAGAACCAGACCGTCGCCCGTTGCGAGCGAGTCAGCGTTACCTCGCCGGGCTGTTTGTAGGAAATGCCAGGCGTGTCTTCGGCATGCCAACCGACTTTCTGACTCCAGCGACCGTAGATCGCGAACAAGATGCCGGATCCGCCGAGCAACGCCACCAACGAGAGAGCCGACCAGACAATGAGGTCTGCGGTAGGGCCGTTGTCCACCCGGGGCTCAGCAGGCCAGTTATTGGTGTAGGTGTAGTTGTGCCCCGGGCGCTCCGCGGCTGCGGCCCACGCGCTCCAGGAGAAGAACGCGGTCAGGTCATCGATCTCGGCCGGGTCGGTGATGAGATCGGGCGACAGTCCGTTCTTTTTGGCATCCGCTCCGAAGTGATCGGTGTAGTGCTGACGGAGGCGGTCAAAGGCGGCAGCCTGCGCGTCGGTATAGGTGAGAGTCTTGGTGGCGTCGTCGAAGCGGTTGGTGCGGAACTCCTCGACCACCCGGTCGTGCACTTGCGGTATTCCGGCGCGCTCGAACTGTGCGATGACATCATCGGTGGCGCGTCGCAGATAGTCGGCGGTGTAGTCGGGGCCGAGGTAGGCGCCGTGGCCGTGCACCGACCCGTACTGCATCAGGCCGCGGGCCTGGAACAGTTCCTGCCCGTGGGTGATCTGCTCGCCGGTAAACAGGACCTCGCCGGATTCGTTGACCACCTTGTCTGGCATGGGCATCGACGCCGCGTAGGTGCGGTAGGCCAGGATCCCCATGACGAAGAAGCCGAAGATCATTACCAGGGCTACACCTTGCACCCAGCCTTTGCCGATCGGCGATTCCTTCGCCTCCTGTGGGCGCCCGACCTCGCCCGATGTGTCAATCGCCATGTTGGTGAACCCCTTCGGTGAGCGTCTCTGGCGGAAACTAGTGCTTCAACAGACTGGCGTCGTCGACGCTGGCTGAGCGTCGGGACCGGAAGATGGTCATGATGATCGCTAGCCCGATCACCACTTCGCACGCCGCGACCACCATGGTGAAGAACGCCACCACCTGCCCGTCGAGGTTCCCGTGCATACGGGAGAACGCGACGAATGCCAGATTCGCGGCATTGAGCATCAGTTCCACGCACATGAACAGGACAAGCGCGTTGCGGCGCAACAAAACTCCGGCAGCACCGATAGTGAACAGTAGCGCTGAAAGATAGAGGTAGTTGTCTGGATTCATCGGCGGTCACCGTCACCGTCTTCGTCCTCGTCCTCATCAGCGGGAATGGCGCGCAGCTGCAGGATCGCGCTGACTGACAGTTCGGCGGCCGAACCGTCGGGCAACCGGGCTGGGACGTCGACGGCGTTGTGCCGGGCATACACGCCCGGGTTCGGCAGTGTGGTCGGATGCCCGCCGGGGGCGAACCGTTGGGTGGCGAGTTCACGCTGGGTCTTGCGGTGTTCGAGGCGCTCCCGGTGGGCCAGCAGCATCGCCCCCAGTGTGGCTGTGATCAGCAGCGTTCCGGTCAGCTCGAACGCCCACAGATAACGGGTGAAAATCAGTGTCGCCAGGCCCTCGACGTTTCCGTTGGCGTTGGCCTCGGTCAGACCGGCGAACCCGGCCACCGAGACGTTGCCGATGCCGGCGATCAAGAGGACTCCGAATCCAGTACCCGCGCCGATCGTGGCAACGCGTTGTCCGCGCAGGGTTTCCACCAGCGATTCCGAGGAGTCGACACCGATCAGCATCAGCACGAACAGAAACAGCATCATGACGGCACCGGTATAGACCACCACCTGAGCCACCCCGAGGAATGGAGCGTCCTGGGCAATGTAGAGCACGGCCAGCGCAATCATCGTGAGCGCCAGCGCGATCGCCGAGTAGACCGCCTTCGGTGCGGCGACCACGCCGATGGCTCCGGCCACCGACACCACTGCCAGGACCCAGAACAGGATGGCTTCACCGGTACTCGTGTATCCGGCCGAGCCCGCGACGGCGGCGACGATCTCAGTTCTCACCGCCCCTCCTTCGCGGGGCCGATGTTGCCGAGGTAGTAGTCGTCGTCGGTGCTGCCCGGCTCCATCGGGTGCGGGGGCTGCTCCATTCCCGGCTGTAGCGGCGCGAGCAATTTGTCCTTGCCCAGAATGAGGTCGGCACGGTTGTCGTCGGCCATCTCGTAGTCGTTGGTCATTGTCAGTGCCCGGGTGGGGCAGGCTTCGATGCACAAGCCGCAGCCGATGCAGCGCAGATAGTTGATCTGGTACACGCGGCCGTAACGCTCGCCGGGCGAATACCGCTCTTCCTCGGTGTTGTCGGCGCCTTCGACGAAGATCGCGTCGGCGGGGCAGGCCCACGCGCACAACTCGCAGCCGATGCACTTCTCCAAGCCATCGGGATAGCGGTTGAGTTGGTGGCGGCCGTGGTAGCGCGGAGCCACGGGTCCGGGTTTCTCCGGGTATTCCTCAGTCACCGGCTTCTTGAACATGGACCCGAAAGTGACACCGAAACCGGCAAGTGCATCAACAAACTTAGGCATCCGTCGGCTCCTTGACGGGTATCGGCGGCACGGGGAAGGCGCTGTGGTCGGTCGGCTGAACGGATTGCGCGGGATTCCTGCGGTGGTTTCTGGCGCGTACCGATTTCCAACCCGCTAGCAGCGCCACGACGGAGACCATCCCGCCCACGCCGATCAGCGCGGTGGCCCAGGTTTGGTAGCCGTAATCGCGCAGCGTGCGGGTGATCGCCACGAACATGGTCCAGCCCAGGGCCACTGGGATCAGGACCTTCCAACCCAGCCTCATGAACTGGTCGTAGCGCAGCCTTGGCAGGGTGGCGCGCAGCCACATGAACACGAACAGGAACATCCAGACCTTTGCCGTGAACCACAGCAGTGGCCACCAACCGGCGTTGGCGCCTTCGATCATGCTGATAGGCCACGGCGCGTGCCAGCCGCCCAGGAACAACGTCGTTGCCAGGGCCGACACCGTCGTCATGTTGACGTATTCGGCGAGCATGAACATCGCGAACTTCAACGATGAGTACTCGGTGTGAAAGCCGCCAACCAGTTCCCCCTCCGCTTCGGGCAGATCGAAGGGCGCACGATTGGTTTCGCCGACCATCGAGGTCAGGTAGACCAGGAAGGCGGGAAGCAGTAGGAAGACGAACCAGGTGTCATCCTGGGCAGCAACGATTCCCGACGTCGACATCGTTCCCGAATAGATGAAGACCGCGACGAACGACAACGCCATTGCGATCTCATAGGAGACCACCTGCGCTGAGGAGCGAAGCCCGCCCAGCAACGGGTAGACCGACCCGGAAGCCCAGCCTGCCAAGACGATTCCGTACACGCCGATCGAGGTGACGGCCAGAATGTAGAGCACCGCCACCGGTAGATCGGTCAGCTGCAGCGGGGTGCGGTGGCCGAATATCGACACCTCACCGCCCATCGGGACGACCGCGAAGGCCATGAAGGCCGGTATCACCGCGATGACCGGCGCGGCAAGGTAGATCCACTTGTCCACCCCGGCAGGGACCAGTCCCTCCTTGAGGGCGAGCTTGATACCGTCGGCCAGAGACTGCAGCAGGCCGCGCGGCCCCACCCGGTTGGGCCCGAGACGCAACTGCATGCGGCCCAGGATTTTTCGCTCGAGCAGAATGGCGGTCAATACCGTCAGCAGCAGAAAAACGAAGATGCCGAGAGCTTTTGCCAGCATCAGCCACCACGGGTCATGGCCGAACAGCGTCGGATCGGGATAGGTCACTCGCGTCCCCGTCCGATCGACACCACGGCACCCATTGTGACCCCGAGGGTCCGGTGAACCGCACATTCGGGTGAGTTCAGTGGAAGCCACACCACGCGGTCCTCCATGTCGGTCACCTCGGACGGCAGGGTGATCGCACCGCGTTCGGTACTGATGGTCACCGGTTCGCCCGCCTCGACACCAATCTCGGCGAGGGTAGCCGCAGATAGCCGCGCCAGGGGCGCGCGGGCGGTACCTGCGAGATGTGGTTCACCGTCCTGAAGCCGTCCAGCGTCGAGCAACATGCGCCAACCTGTCAGGACTGCCTGGCCTCTGGACGGACTGAGCGGCGACGGCCGCGCCTGGGGTGACTCTGGACGTTCTCCGCTCCACAGGCCGACTCGGGTCCGCTCATCGGCGGCTGCCGCGGCCGTCGGTAGCCCGAGGTCGACGCCGATCTCGTCGGCAAGAAAGTTCAGCACCCGCAGGTCGGGGACCGCACTGGTCTGCAACGAGGCTTCGAAAGGTCGAATCCGGCTCTCCCAGTTGACGAACGAACCGGCCTTCTCCACCACCGGGGCTACCGGGAACACCACGTCGGCCCGCGCCGTGACAGCGCTCTCCCGCAGTTCCAAGCTAACGACAAACGGTGCGGCGTCCACCCCGGCGAGCGCGCCGTCGGGATCTGGCAGGTCGTCGAGTTCGACGCCCCCGATCAGCAGGGCGCCCAGCTCACCTTCGCTCGCCGCACGAAGGATCGCGGTGGTGTCGCGGCCAGGTCCGCAGGGCAGGTCGTTGACGTTCCAGGCGGCAGCCAGCTCCCGGCGGGCGTTCGCGTCGCCTGCGGGTCGCCCGCCGGGTAAGAGGTTCGGCAGTGCGCCCGCCTCCACCGCGCCGCGTTCGCCGGCCCGGCGGGGAACCCAGGCCAGCCGGGCGCCGGTGGCATCGGCCAATCGTCCCGCTGCCGACAGCGCTCCCGGCGAGGCTGCCAATCGTTCGCCGACCAGGATCAGCGAACCGGGCGTCGTCAGCAGGTCGTTGTCAGCCAACCCGTCCAATGCGGCCGCCTCGCGTCCTGGCGTTGAGCTGATCAGGCTGCCTGACAGCTTGGTGAGGCCGCGGCTGGCGAACGGCGCCACCGACAGCACCCGCAGACCGCGTTTACGCACCGCCTTACGCAGTCGAAGGAAGACGATGGGTGACTCTTCCTCCGGTTCCAGCCCGGCCAACAGCACCGCCGATGCGTTCTCCAGGTCCGTGTAGGTGACCGTCATCGGCCGGCCGGCGACCCGGGCGGCGAGGAAGTCCGCTTCCTCAGCGCTGTGCTGCCGGGCGCGGAAGTCGATATCGTTGGTTGCCAGTACGATTCGCGCGAACTTGGCGTACGCGTAAGCGTCTTCGGCCGTCGCCCGTCCGCCGACGAGAACCCCGGCGTTGCCATGGGCGGCGGCAAGCCCAGCCCCGGCCACCGCAAGGGCTTCCGACCACGACGCCGGGCGCAGTGAGCCGTCAGCATCGCGGAGCAGCGGTGTGGTGATCCGGTCACCGACCGTCGGGTAGGTGAAGGCCCACCGGCCCTTGTCGCAATTCCATTCCTCGTTGACTGCGGGATCGTCACCGGCGAGTCGGCGCAACACCTTTCCCCGCCTATGGTCGGTGCGCTGGGCGCAGCCTGATGAACAGTGTTCGCAGACGCTGGGGCTCGACACCAGGTCGAAGGGGCGTGCTCGAAATCGGTATGCGGCGCCGGTCAGCGCCCCCACCGGACAGATCTGCACGGTGTTACCGGAGAAGTACGACTGGAACGGCTCGTCCGGGGCGATACCAACCTGTTGGAGCGCACCGCGTTCCAGCAACTCGATAAACGGATCGCCGGCGATCTGTTCGGAGAACCGCGTGCACCGCGCGCACAACACGCAGCGCTCGCGGTCCAACAGCACCTGCGACGAGATATTGATCGGCTTCGGGAAGGTGCGTTTCACATCCTCGAACCGGGTCTCCGGCCGGCCATTGGACATCGCCTGGTTCTGCAGTGGGCACTCACCACCCTTATCGCAGACCGGGCAATCCAGCGGATGGTTGATGAGCAGCAACTCCATCACACCGTGCTGGGCCTTATCAGCGGCTTCGGAGGTGAACTGGGTACGGACGACCATGTCCGGAGTGCACGTAATGGTGCAGGACGCCATCGGCTTGCGCTGACCTTCGACTTCGACCAGGCACTGCCGACATGCGCCGACCGGATCCAGCAACGGGTGATCGCAGAATCGGGGGATCTGGACTCCCATCAGCTCGGCGGCCCGGATCACCAACGTGCCTTTGGGCACACTGACCTGGGCGCCGTCGATCGTCAGCGTCACCATCTCTACGGGTGGTGCGTCGTGGCTGTGCTCAGCGCGTGTCATGCACCCACCCTTTCCGGTGCGGCGAGCATGGACGCATACGGATCGAACGGGCAGCCCCCGTCCAGGTGTGCCTCGTATTCGTTGCGGAAGTACTTGATGGAGGAGGTGATTGGGCTGGCCGCCCCATCACCCAACGCGCAGAACGATTTTCCGTCGATGCTGTCGGAGATATCGAGCAGCTTGTCGATGTCCGAGGCGGTGCCGGCTCCGCTTTCGAGACGCTCATATATCTGCGCCAACCAGTAGGTGCCCTCGCGGCAGGGCGTGCATTTGCCGCAGGATTCGTGGGCGTAGAACTGCGTCCAGCGACGCACCGCCCGCACTACGCAGGTGGTGTCATCGAAGATCTGCAAAGCCTTGGTGCCGAGCATGGAATCGACGCCGGCCACCCCTTCGTAATCCAGCGGTACGTCGAGGTGTTCGGCGGTCAGAAGCGGCGTCGACGATCCGCCCGGTGTCCAGAACTTCAGCGAGTGCCCGGCGCGTACACCGCCGGCATACTCGAGTAGTTCACGCAGCGTGATGCCCAGCGGTGCCTCGTACTGTCCAGGGGTAGTGACGTGCCCTGAAAGCGAATACAGCGTAAAGCCGGGTGACTTCTCCGAACCCATCGAGCGGAACCAATCGACACCGTTGAGCAGGATCGGCGGCACGCTGGCGATCGACTCCACGTTGTTGACCACCGTTGGGCAGGCGTACAGACCCGCCACCGCCGGAAACGGGGGACGCAGCCTTGGTTGGCCCCGTCGGCCTTCCAGCGAGTCGAGCAACGCAGTCTCCTCGCCGCAGATGTAGGCACCCGCACCGGCATGCACGACGAGGTCCAGATCGAATCCGGAGCCGTGAATATCGGTTCCCAGGTGTCCGGCGGCGTAGGCTTCGGCGACAGCGGCCTGTAGGCGCCGAAGCACCGGTACGACCTCGCCACGCAGATAGATGAACGCGTGGTGGGCCCGGATCGCGTAGGCCGCGATGATCGCCCCCTCGACCAGGAAGTGCGGGGTGGTCAGCATCAACGGGATGTCTTTGCATGTACCGGGTTCCGACTCGTCGGCGTTGATCACCAGGTAGTGCGGTTTGGCGCCGGCACCCTCGTCGCCTTGCGGAATGAACGACCATTTGGTTCCCGTCGGGAAGCCTGCGCCACCGCGGCCGCGCAGCCCGGAGTCCTTCACAGTCGCGATGACCTCGTCAGGATCCATCGCCAGCGCCCGCTCCATCGCCTGGTAGCCACCGTGACGGCGGTAGGTATCCAGGGACCACGGCTCAGGCTCGTCCCAGAACCGGCTGAGTACCGGAGTCAGTGGGGTCATTGCTGATCCGTCGAGTTCGGATCGGCCTCGGGTGCCGAAGATTGGGCCTTCGGATTCGGTGATGGTGCGGCCATATTGCGCTCGCGGGCGATCCGGAGCCCGGCCAGGGTCGCCGCACCAGTGGGCGCGCTATCGTTTCGCGCGTCGTTGTCCATCAGGCCGGCAAGGGTTCTGGCAGTCTCCCGGAACGTGCACAGCGACGAACTGCGCGACGGTTTCGGCGATTCACCGTTGCGCAGTGCATCGACGAGATTTCGTGCCGACGACGGTGTCTGGTCATCGAAGAACTCCCAGTTGACCATGACGACCGGCGCGTAGTCACACGCGGCGTTGCACTCGACATGCTCGAGGGTGATTCTGCCGTCCTCGGTGGTCTGCCCGGCACCGACACCCAGATGCTCCTGCAGTGTTTCCAGGATCGCATCACCACCCATGATGGCGCACAGCGTGTTGGTGCACACCCCGACCAGATAGTCGCCCGTCGGATCGCGGCGGTACATCGAATAGAACGTTGCGACCGCGGTGACTTCGGCATGAGTCAGATCCAATTGCATTGCGCAGAACGCAATTCCAGCGGGGGTCAGGCAACTGTCTTCTGACTGCACCAGGTGTAGCAGGGGAAGGAGAGCAGATCGCGGTTCCGGGTAGCGCGCGATGATCACCGCGGCATCGGCCGCCAATCGGGACGTGACGTCAGGCGGGTAGGTCGCGGTCCCATGGACCGGGGGGCCGGGTTCATCAGGGCGCTGACCGAGTTCGATGAAGGTGGTGCTCGGCCCTGTGTTCTTCGCGCACGCGCTCATTACCTATCCACCCCGCCCATCACCGGGTCGATTGACGCCACCGCGGCGATCGCATCGGCGACCATACCGCCCTCGCACATCGCTGCCACCGCTTGCAGATTGGTGAATGATGGATCCCGGTAGTGCACCCGATAGGGGCGGGTGCCGCCGTCGGACACCATGTGAACGCCCAACTCTCCGCGCGGTGATTCGACCGCGGCGTAGACCTGGCCGGCGGGCACCCGCATACCTTCGGTGACCAACTTGAAGTGATGGATCAGGCCCTCCATCGAGTGGCCCATGATCTTGGCGATGTGCTCCGGTGAATTTCCCAACCCGTCGGGGCCGAGTTTGAGATCGGCGGGCCACGCGATCTTCTTGTCCTCGATCATCACGGGTCGGTTCGCCAGCGTCTCCAATTTCTCCATGCACTGTTCGACGATCTTGAGCGACTCATGCATCTCTTTCACCCTGATCAAGTAGCGACCGTAGGAGTCGCAGCCGTCGTCGGTGATGACGTCGAAATCATAGTTTTCGTAGCCGCAATACGGCTGGGCCTTGCGCAGGTCGTGGGGCAGACCGGTGGAACGCAGCACCGGACCGGTGACGCCCAGCGCCATGCACCCGGCCAGATCCAGATATCCGATGCCCTGGGTACGGGCCTTCCAGATGTAGTTCTCGTTGAGGAGATTCTCCAGATCGCTGAAGCGTCTCGGCAACAGGTCCAGCAGATTGCGAACCTGGGCGAGTCCGTCATCGGGCAGGTCGATGGCGACTCCGCCCGGGCGAATGTAGGCGTGGTTCATTCGGAGTCCAGTGATGGACTCGAACACCGAGAGGATGAGCTCGCGGTCCCGGAAACCGAGGAACATCGCGGTCATGGCGCCCAGTTCCATACCTCCGGTGGCCAGTGCGACGAGGTGGCTCGAGATGCGGTTGAGCTCCATAAGCAGCACCCGAATCACCGACGCCCTTTCGGGGATCGCCTCGGTGACGCCGAGCAGCTTCTCGACCCCTAGGCAGTAGGCCGTCTCGTTGAAAAACGGTGATAGGTAATCCATCCGGGTCACGAACGTCACGCCCTGTGTCCAGTTGCGGAACTCCAGATTCTTCTCGATACCGGTATGCAAGTACCCGATCCCGCACCGTGCTTCGACGATTGTTTCGCCCTCGATTTCGAGGATGAGTCGCAGCACCCCGTGTGTCGAGGGGTGCTGTGGGCCCATGTTGACGACGATGCGTTCGCCCGCGTGTTCGGCGGCACTCTGCCTTGCGGCGGTGACGACCTCGTCCCAATCCTGGCCGCCGACGACTACCACTCGATCGGGTGGACGCTGCGATGTGGTCATCAGTTGTATGCCCGCCGCTCATCGGGCGGGGGTATTTCAGCTCCGTGGTACTCCACCGGAATTCCGCCGAGGGGGTAGTCCTTGCGCTGGGGGTGACCTACCCAGTCGTCGGGCATCTCGATGCGGGTGAGCGAGGGGTGTCCGTCGAAGATTATGCCGAAGAAGTCGTAGGTCTCGCGTTCATGCCAGTCAGTAGTGGGGTAGACCCGAAACAGTGACGGGATGTGAGGGTCGGCGTCGGGGGCTGCCACCTCGATGAGGATGCGGCGGTTATGGGTGATCGACATCAGCGGGTAGACCGCATGCAGTTCACGATCGGTATCGGTGGGGTAGTGGACTCCACTGACACCCAGGCACAACTCGAAGCGCAGGTTCGGTTCGTCGCGCAGCGCCTGCGCCACGGTTGGCAGCTGCTCGCGGCTCACTTCCAAGGTCAGTTCGTCACGGTGCACCACGACGCGTTCGATCGCCGCTGAAAAGGTGTCCGCACCCAGCGCCGAGGCCAGCGTGTCGACTACTTCGTCGAAGTAGCCACCGTAGGGACGCGGCGAGCCGCCGGGCAACGCGACCGAACGCACGAGACGGCCGTAGCCCGATGTATCGCCGCTGCCGTCGACCCCGAACATGCCGCGGCGCACGCCGATCACTTCGGGTGGTCCGTCGTTGTCTGAGGTGTTCATGGCTCCCTGATCTTCGCGCAAGCGCACATCACCGCAGGAGGCCTTTCAGTTCGATTGTCGGCGGCACGCCAAGCGCGGCCTTCTCGGCCTCCCGAATCGCTTCCTCACGGTTCACGCCAAGGGGCATTTCCTGAATTTTTTCGTGCAGTTTGAGGATTGCGTGCAGGAGCATTTCGGGCCGCGGCGGGCAGCCCGGCAGATAGATGTCGACTGGCACTACGTGGTCGACGCCCTGCACGACCGCATAGTTGTTGAACATTCCACCGGACGACGCGCAGACCCCCATTGCCAGAACCCACTTCGGCTCGGCCATTTGGTCGTAGACCTGGCGCAATACCGGCGCCATCTTCTGGCTTACGCGGCCCGCGACGATCATCAGATCGGCCTGCCGGGGTGTCGCCGAAAAGCGCTCCATACCGAAGCGTGAAATATCAAAACGCGGCCCGGCAGTGGCCATCATCTCGATCGCGCAGCAGGCCAGCCCGAATGTCGCCGGCCACAGCGACCCCTTGCGTGCATAGCCTGCGACCTTCTCGACAGTGGACAGCAGGATCCCCCCCGGGAGCCGTTCCTCTAATCCCACGCCAGACCTCCCCGCCGCCACTCGTAGGCATAAGCCACCGTCACGTTGAACAGGAAAATTCCCACCGCGATGACTCCGAAGGCGGCGAGACTGTCGAATGCCACCGCCCACGGGTAGAGGAAGACGATCTCGATGTCGAACACGATGAACAACATGGCGGTCAAGTAGTACTTGATCGGGAATCGCTGGCCGGTGATGGCGGCGGCGGGGTTGGATGCGTCCAGCGGCTCGATCCCGCACTCGTAGGCTTCGAGCTTCGCGCGGTTGTATCGCCTAGGCCCGATCAGCAGGGCTATCCCGACCGAACCGACGGCGAAGGCGGCAGCGATCGCCCCAAGCACCAGTATCGGTGTGTACAGATTCATGCTGAGCAGGCGCTCCTCGGGGGCTGTCGCTGTGAGCTGACCCACAGCCTAGCCCGTTTTCGATACAAGCCAAACGTTTTGGTTCGCTTATCTACAAAGTCCATCTAACTATCGTGCCTCGGATCGAAATCGCAAGCACGACAAGATATTTCGGGATATAGTCCGCTAACCGGCGGCACGCAACAGTGTCGCTACCGCGTCGCCCAGTCGGATCGGGTCAATGGGGTGCGGAACCGCCGCTTCCGCACGGGACCACCTGGCCAGCCACGCGTCATCGGGCCGCCCCGTCAGCACCAGCACGGGTGGGCAGCCCTCGATCTCGTCCTTGAGTTGCTTGGCGATACCGATTCCGCCGGCGGGGCTGGCCTCACCGTCGAGGATTGCCAGATCGAAGCCGCCAGCATCCATCTGTTTGATCACCATGGCGGCGGTGGCGACGTCGACGTAGCTGAGTTCCGGTAGTTCAGGATGCACCCTCTTGCCCAATGCAAGCTGCACCTGCTCCCTGGTTCGCGGATTGTCGCTGTAGACCAGGATGCGCAGCGGGTCCAGAGCGGACTTGGAAGTCGGCGACGGCAGGGCCATGGGCGCGATGGTAGCCCGGCATGAATATCACGTCACCAGAAATGGTCGCCATGCCGGCGACCATGTCGGACCGAGCGGGCTGCGTCTAGCCCCGGATCCGGTCGCCAGCACGCAGCAGCGCACCGGGCAGGTCGTGTCCCACCGCGTTCTGCGCGATCCCCGCTGCGACGATGGCCGCCTGCAGGTCGACATCGACGTGAATATCGCTGTCCTGCAACAGATAAACCAGGTCTTCGAGGGCGATGTTCCCGCTGGCCCCCGGGGCGAAAGGGCATCCTCCGAGCCCGCCAACGGATGCGTCCAGGCGGGCAACACCGGAGTTGACCGCGGCATAGGCGCTGGCCAGACCGGTTCCGCGGGTGTTGTGGAAGTGTGCGCCGAGCGGCGTCTCGCCGATCCTGGGGAGGATGAGGGTAATCAGGTCGCTGACTCGACGCGGTGTAGCCGTTCCGATCGTGTCGGCGATCGCCAGCCGGTCGGCGCCACAGTCGGTCGCTGCGGTGACGATGTCGACGACCCGCTGCGGAGCCGTCGGACCGTCGAACGGACAATCCCATGCGGTGGCAATGATCACCTCGACGGTAATTGAGCTGTCATGCGCGATCGCGACGATATCCGCGATCTGCCGGGTCGCCTCCACCGACGAGCGGCCCACATTGGCGCGGCTGTGCCCGTCGGAGGCAGACACGACGTATTCGATGGACCGAAGTCCCGCAGCGATGGCCCGCTTGGCCCCGTTGGGACTGGCGACCAGCGCGGAGAATTCGATGCCGGCAAAGTTGTGCAGCTCAGCGGCGAGCTCGGCCGCGTCGGCCAGCGCGGGCACCTTTGATGGTGAGACGAAGGCCGTCGCCTCCATCTCCCGCACCCCGGTGGCGGCAATCGCGGCGATGAGGTCGAGCTTGGCAGCCAACGGAATCGGCTCTTCGATCTGCAGGCCGTCACGCAGCGAGACGTCGCGAATGTCGACATGTCCAGGTAGTTCGCTCACAACACACCCTCCGCTCGGAGCGCCTCGACTTCGCCCTCGCTCTTGCCGAGCAGTCCACGGTAAATCTCGTCATTGTGTTGGCCGGGGCGCGCGGAGCCGGCACACCGAATGGTTCCCGGTGTCGCAGACAGCACCGGTACCACGCCGGGGCCCTTCACGTTCTGTCCGATACGTTCGTCCCAGTGGTCGGCGATCATGCCGCGTGCCTGCAGCTGCGGATCTGCGACAACATCGGCGACGGTGTTGATCGGCCCGCTGATCACCCCAGCCTGCGAGAGGGTCGCGATGATCTCAGCGGGCTGGCGTTCGGCGGCCCATGAACCGATGATGCTGTCGAGTTCATCTTGATTACGCCCGCGCGCAGCGTGATTGGAGAACCGTTCATCGGTCGAGAGTTCGGGACGGCCCATGGCCTCGCATAACCGCCGGAAGACGGTATCTTGATTGGCCGCGATCACCACCCAGCTGCCGTCGGCGCTCGGGTAGATGTTCGATGGGGCGATGCCCTCTAGGCGGGTTCCCGAAGGGCCTCGAACGACACCGCCGACGTCATAATCGGGGATCGTAGATTCCTGCACCGCCAAACATGATTCGGTCAGGGCAGCGTCGACCACCTGACCCTCGCCGGTCACCGATCGCCGGTACAGCGCGGCCAGCGCACCCTGCGCCGCGAACATCCCGGCGAGGCTATCGCCCAGCGACAAGGCGAGCCGTGGCGGAGGGCCGCCGGGAAACCCGTTCATGTGCCGAAGTCCGCTGGCGGCCTCCGCGACGGAGGCATAGCCCGCTTTGTGCGCGTCCGGACCGGTCTGCCCGTAACCCGACACGCGGACCAGGATGATGCCGCGATTGCGTTGCCGAAGATCGTCGTAACCCAGACCCCACTTCTCCAATGTGCCGGGCCGGAAGTTCTCGACGATCACGTCGCTGCGCTCCACGAGGTCAAGGAAGACATCACGTCCCTTAGCCTCACGCAGATTGAGGGTGACGGACTTCTTGTTACGGGCGTGGACCGTCCAGAAGAAGTGGTGGCCGTCGAGCTCGGCTTGCCCCCAGGTGCGGAGTGGATCCGGTGAGCCGGGCGGTTCGATCTTGATGACTTCGGCACCCATATCGCCGAGTAGGCGGCCCGCGAAGGGACCGGAGATCAGCGTCCCGACCTCGATCACCCGGATGCCGTCCAGCGGCCCCGTCGGGGCGTTCATCGCGCGGCCCCGGACAGCCAACCGTGCAGTGCGCCGAGGTGTGCCTCCCCAACCGGACTCATGTTCACCATCTGAGGATCGCCCAGGTAGCAGGTTTCCGGGGTGCGTTCGTTGGGATCCACGTGTGCAGCGAAGGATTCCATAACATCTCCCACGTCATTAACGCTGACGGTCGCAGGAGGCGTCGTCGGCGACACCGATCCGGTACTCGCCGGTACTCTGCGGCGGCCGACACCGGGTAGTCGACGTGACCACCTCGTGATTCCGGCGGATTTTCACTCCAGTTCGCGGCGTCCTGCCGGTCAATTTGCCGTGACGTC
>CAZCHU010000059.1:0-5729 GCA_964498215.1 uncultured Mycobacterium sp.
CCTGACCGCGACGGGAGGTCGGCAAAGACTCCCGACTCGATGGTGTCGAGCGTTTGCAAGATGATCCACTCGAATATGGCCGGATCGCGCGGCAGGGTTGATTGCTCAAAGCCGATAAGGGTGTAGATGCACCATTTCGCGAATGCCTCGGCTTGCCGGGGGGCATCGACCAGTTGCATGACAAGCTCGTATAGGTAGTTGAATCGCTGTTGGTCGACCTCAGTCTGAATCTTGAGGACATAGGGGTCTACCGAACTCCACGCCCGGATGGCCGCCTCCGCCTTGTGGGGGAAGGACAGTGCGGGCTGTATGCCCGCGACGAAGCGTTCTCGCGGATCATCGGTTAGCTGACGGAGCGCCTCGATCACCGCGAGCGTGCGATCATTCCGCCAATACGTGATGAGTTCGTGGGTGTAGACCTTCCAGCTGGAAAAATAGTGGTAGAACGAGCCCGTCGTCACTCCGACCCGGGTGCAGACCTCGGCCAGTTTCAGGCCTCCGACGCCTAGCTCGGACAACACCTCCAGGCCGGTCTCGAAGTACAACTCCCTAGTGGCGATGGCCATCGGAATAGTTTAGCTCGCCCGTTCGGTTGCTGCAGATCGCAGGAGCGCACCAGCGCGGAGGGGTAACCGCCCGCAACGGCATTCTCTTGCCCGCCACCCCAAGCCGCCGTAGCCTCGTGACGTGTCCGGCCTGACCGCTGTCCAAGCCGATGATCTCGCCGTCTTGGAGGTCTTCGCGGGGATACCGGTGGGGGAGCTGGTCCCGTTGGCCGAGCAGTTGCGACCGTTGACGGCTCCTGCGGGTCGGGTGCTGATGCAGCAGGGTGAGCTCGCGGTGTCGTTTCTGTTGATCGGGTCGGGCTGCGCCGAGGTCACCCACGTCGGCTCCGACGGGCACGACACCGTCGTCGAGATACCGCCGGGTCTCATCATCGGCGAAATCGCGCTGCTGCGGAATGCTCCGCGCACCGCGACTGTGATGGCCACCGAACCACTGACCGGATGGGTCGGCGACCGTGAGGCCTTCGCCACCCTCCTTGAGGTGCCTGGGATCATCGACAGGTTGGTGCGCACGGCCCGACAGCGCCTCGCCGCGTTCGTCACGCCCATCCCGGCGGTGATGCGTGACGGCACGATCCTGTACCTGCGTCCGGTGTTACCCGGGGACAGTGAACGTACCGCGAGCGGCTCGGTCGAATTCTCTGATGAAACGCTCTATCGCCGCTTCCAGTCGGTCAGAACCCCGTCGAAGACCCTGTTGGGTTACCTGTACGAGGTCGATTACCTGGAACACTTCGTGTTCGTGTTGACCGATGGGCCTGACGGTCCGGTGGTGGCCGACGCGCGGTTCGTTCGCGCCGTTGACAATCCGGTGCAGGCCGAGGTCGCCTTCATCGTCGGCGACGCATACCAGGGTCGGGGTATCGGCACGTTCCTGATGGGCGCCCTCGCGGTAGCCGCGAGGGATGACGGTGTGCAGCGCTTCACTGCGCGGGTGCTCAGCGACAATGCGCCCATGCGCGCCATCCTCGATCACTTCGGTGCGGTTTGGCACCGCGATGACCTCGGCGTCGTCAACACCGAGATCGAGGTGCCCCGATCCGGGGAACTGCCCTTCTCGTCGGATCTCACCCGGCAAATCCGTGATGTCGCCCGCCAGGTCATCCGGGCGGTGGGATGAGGCAGAAGCCGGTGGTCGCCGGTAGGAGGCCGCCCTTGAGTAAGGACACCCAGCTGTGCATCTCGCTGGCGGGACGGCCGAGCAACATCGGCACCCGGTTCCATAATCACCTTTACGAAGTGCTGGGCCTCGATTTCGTCTATAAGGCGTTTACCACCTGCGATATCGTCGCCGCGATCGGCGGCGTGCGCGCGCTCGGGATTCGCGGCTGCTCGGTATCGATGCCGTTCAAGCGGGACGTGCTCAGCCTGGTGGACCATGTCGAGCCCTCGGCCAGGGCGATCCGGTCGGTCAACACGATTGTCAACGATGACGGGCGGCTGATCGCAGCCAACACGGACTACCGTGCGGTGCAACAGCTCATCGACGAGCACGAATTGAATCCCCAGCATTCGGTGATGATCCGCGGCAGTGGTGGCATGGCCAACACGGTCGCGGCTGCGTTCGCCGATCGAGGCTTCGCTGCCGGAATCGTGGTTGCGCGCAACCGCATTGCCGGACCGGCACTAGCCGATCAGCTCGGCTACGAATACGCCCCGACACACCTGGCGCGTTTCGCCGACATTATCGTCAACGTCACCCCGATCGGCATGGCCGGGGGACTCGAGGAACACGACCTCGCGTTCGACGATGCGACAATCCGCGCGGCGCACACCGTGTTCGACGTGGTCGCACTGCCGTCCGAGACCCCGCTCATCGCCGCGGCGCGGGCCGCCGGGGTCGGCGTCATCACCGGCGCGCAGGTGATCGCCCGACAAGCAGCCGAACAGTTCGAGCGCTATACCGGGGTACGCCCGAGCCCAGAGCAGATCGCCGAAGCCTCCGCTGTGTCGAGAGCCTGACGACGCCGGTTCAGGGCTCGATCGTAGCCACTTCGTCAATGGCCTGGGTGGCATCCATCAACGTGAACGCCTGATCCTCTTTACCGTCAGCGTTGAGTTGGAGCACGTAGAGGCCGTCCTGGCCCGGAATCACCACAGTCTTCTGCGCGATCATCCGGTTCAGACCGTCTCTCTTGTAGGTGCCGCCGATCTGCATCGCCTCGAACCCGCCCAGCGTGCTGGGCTTGCCAACATCCGGCCCCTCAAAATCGGGCAGGTTCTGAATTTCGCCAGCCGCGTATTCGAGGATCTTGGCCTCGTCCACGTCGCCGGTGAGTTTGGAGAGAATCGCGATGATCGTCGCTGGATCCTGAGCGGCCGCCGGGTCGCCGGTGTACATGATCGCGCCGTAGGCCCACTCGGGAGTTCTGTTGCCGGCATCCTCCCAGCCCTCCGGGATGGGCAGATCGATGGTCGGCGCATTGGGATCGCCCCGCTCCACCTGGGTTTCGGTGATGTTGTTCTCTTTGATGTAGTCGACGATGGTTTTCTTCGGGCCAGCAGCCTCCGCCGACGTGGTGGGGGCCTCGCTTGCGGTTTCCGACGTCGGTGAGGTGGTCGCCGACCCTTCCGTCTTGGTGTCCGAGCCGCACCCGGACAGTCCGATTCCGAGTGCGACGGCCGCGATGGCGATGATGCCGGCCCGCGTTGGGATGCTCATGTCGTCTCCTGTTGTCGCCGGCCCGCGTTGCCGACGCGTTTTGCGCGCGACGATAGCCGGATCGCAGAGCAGTTTAACCGTCCGTGCCGACTTGCGGCACGGTGTCGACATCGCCGACTATGCAGGCGCCCAACCTGCGAGTTGGGTCGAGCCCAGAGCGGAACGCCGATTAGGGCGTGATCGTGGTCTCGTCGTCGACAGCCTGGGTTGCGTCCATCAGGACCGACTCCTGATCCTGGGTGCCGTCAGCGTTGAGTTGCAGCACGTAGAGGCCGTCCTCGCCCGGAATCACGACCGTCTTCTGCGCGATCGTCCGGGTCACGCCGTCCTTGCTCTGGTAGTTGCCCATGATCTGCACCGCGTCGAACCCGCCGAGCGTCCCGGGCGTGGTGGTATCCGGTCCCTCGAACTCGGGCAGGTTCTGAATCTCGCCTTCTGCGTATTCGAGAATCTTCGCCTGGTCTACGTCGCCGGTCAGCTTGGAGAGGATGGCGACGATCATCGGCGGATCTGCGGCGAGGGCCGGGTCGCCGGTGTACATGATTGCGCCGTAGGCCCACTCGGGGGTCTGGTCCCCGGCATCCTCCCAGCCGTCCGGGGTCGGCAGCTCGATGGTCGGGGTTCCGGGGGCGCCGCGCTCTGCCCGGGTTTCGGTGATGTTGTTTTGTTTGATGTAGTCCTGGAGGGTTTCTTTCCGGGCGGCAGCCTCAGCGGACGTGGTCGGAGCCTCGCTACTTGTGGTCGCGGACGTCGTTGACGTAGTCGTCGACTCTTCCGTGGTGGTATCCGAGCTACACCCGGACAGTCCGATACCGAGTGCAGTGGCCGCGATGGCGATGACGCCGGCCCGCATGGGGATGCTCATATCGTCTCCTGTTTTCGTCGGCCCGCGTTGTCGCCGCGCTTTGCGCGCGACGATAGCCGGATCGCCGAGCAGTTTAACCGCCGAGCCCCAACTTCTCTCCGAAAGGCCGTGAATCCGTTTTCGAATGGAGCCCCACCGCGTCGTTCCGGTAGAGGGGCCCTCTATTGCGCCGGTGCGGCCGATGGTGACACCGACACCGACGATTCCGATGTGGAGTTGGCCCGAGCGTCACGAGCTCTCCAGCGGCGACATGGTGGTATCAACAGGCCGTGAGGCTGTTCGCTGTGTGTGCGCTGGCAATGCTGTGTGCCGCATGCACGCAGTCCTCTGAACCGGTATCCACGTCGTCCTCGACGGAGACGGCCTTCGCGCAGATCGATCCCACACGAATCGATCGGGCCCGCGGGCAGCTGCCCCCGGGGTACGAGGTCGCCACGTATACCGGAGCGCCGGAACCGGTCAGAATATGGAGTTTCGGTGACGGGGCCGTCTCCGAGCCGACGCAGTGCCTGGCTCTGGCGGCACCGGCCGTCGATTCGGCCACGATGAGGGGCTGGTCGGCGTCCGGACCCGGCGGGATCGTCTACGCGGTGGTGGCGATGTCACATCATGCCGAGCGGCCCGATGCGGATCTACTCGCCGAGTGCGCGCAGTGGACGTTGAGGTCGGGGCACACCTCGGGTGCGGTCACCGTGCAGCCCGGGCCTGTCATTGACGCGGCGCAGACCGTCGCGATGAGCATCGACGTCACCACAGTCGTTGAGGGGGGTACGGAAACACGCACGAGTGCAGATACCTTTGTCGCCTACCTGGCGAGCGCTCTCTGTTTTGTCTCGCTTGTCACCGATCCCGGGGCGTCGAGTCCCACTCTCACCCAGGGCTTCGCCGCTGACCTTCTGGACACCGTCGTGTCAGCGCTGCGCGGCTAAAGCCTGTGCGCCGGTACATTGACGGCGATGCCCAACGTGAAGATGTCGCTGGCCACCATCGCGGTTTCAGCGTCCGTCGGGCTGCTGGCCGCGTGCGGTTCGGGTCAGACGCTGGACCTTTCGCGGGCCGACATCGCCAACGTGGCCGATATCAAGTCCAGTTTCGGTCCGCAGTTCGCGGTGAGCACCGTTGGACCTGCCGCTATCGACCCTCGGCTACTTGGACCCCAGAAGCTACCCCCGGGTGTGACCTTCGACCCCGCCGACTGTGCAGCATCGGCCAGCCGACAGACGTTGCCGCCCGGAGTGAAAGGGAACATGGCCGCGACAACCGCCGAGGGGGAAGGCGTGCGCTACATCGTGATCGCGGTCGAGACCTCCGAGCCGGTACCCGTCGACGCGCCGACCGAGCAGTGCAGCACAGTGGCGTTCAACGGTCCCGGGGTGCGTGGCATGGTCGAGGTCGTTGAGGCGCCCGAGGTCGGCGGTGTGCACAGCGTGGGCACCCACCGTGTCGTGCAGACGACCGCAGCCGGTGGTGGACCACGCACCGGCGAGCTCTACAACTACGTGGCCACCTTCGGCAATTTCATCGTCATCGTTACCGCCAACCCGTTGGTGCTGCCCGACGAACCCGTCGTACCCGTCGACACTCAACGTGCCCGAGAGCTTGTCACCGAGGCGGTCACGCTGGTCACGGGCGGCGG
>CAZCHU010000059.1:5829-7572 GCA_964498215.1 uncultured Mycobacterium sp.
GCGAAAACCCTTGTCGCCCCCAGGCTCACGATGGCGACCATGGTGTCCTCGGTCTTGCTTCGGCCAATGATGTCACCGTGCCAGGCAACACTGTCGTTGCCGTCGCGGTAGAGGCACAGCCCCGCGGTCATGAAGGGCTCGCCCAACTCACCGGCGTACAGGTCGTTGAGTCTTCTCCGGAGCCAGGTGAGGCGTGGATGCGGCGGCGGTGCCAGGTGATCGGCGAAATCGTGAAAACTGACCAGTCGCGGAACATCGAGCATCCGGTCGTACATCTGGCGGCGTTCAGCCCGCCACGGAATCGCATCGTGGAGTTCGCCGAACAGTGAATCGTTGACCGAGTCACCCTGGAACAGCCACCCGGAACGAACCTCAAGCCACGCGCCGCTTCCGAGGTCGCGGCGATCGGCGTGCTCGAACAGAGTGCTCTGCAGCACCGGCTCCATAGCTGACAGCATATCGCACAAACGTTCGATTATTCTGGGTTGGATGGCTACTGCCGTTCGTAGCTCAGCTGTGGTTCGTCATTGGGTTTACGGTGTTGGATGTGACGGACGCCGTGTCAGGCTGCAACTCAGAGGTGGGCACGCTGAGGGCCGTGGTCCTGCACCGCCCAGGCGCGGAGTTGCAGAGGCTGACACCACGCAACAACGACACGCTGCTGTTCGACGGCCTGCCGTGGGTGGCCAAGGCGCAGCAGGAACATGACGCGTTCGCGTCGCTGCTTCGCTCGCGGGGTGTCGAAGTGCTGCTGCTCGCTGATCTATTGACCGAAGCACTTGCCGACAGCGGGGCCGCGCGCATGCACGGAATCTCCGCGGCGGTCGATTCACGACGGCTCGGTTCGCCTCTGGCCGAAGAGCTGTTGACCTACCTGCGCACTCTCGATGCGGCCCCGCTGGCGCACGTATTGATGGCCGGGATGACGTTCGACGAGTTGCCGTTCAGGGAGAAGGACCTGTCGTTGGTGCGTCGCATGCACCAGGGTGGGGACTTCGTCATCGATCCGCTGCCGAACCTGCTCTTTGCCCGAGACTCGTCGTTCTGGATCGGTCCTCGGGTGGCCATCACGTCATTGGCATTGCCCGCCCGGGCGCGGGAGACCTCGCTGACCGACGTCATCTATGCGCACCATCCCCGGTTTCTCGGCGTCCGTCGCGCCTACGAGTCGCGATCGGCACCGGTCGAAGGCGGCGACGTGCTGCTGCTGGGCCCGGGCGTGGTGGCAGTCGGGGTGGGGGAGCGAACCACGCCCGCGGGTGCGGAGGCGCTGGCGCGCAGCCTTTTCGACGACGACCTCGCGCACACGGTGCTCGCGGTGCCGATCGCGCAGGAGCGGGCCCAGA
This sequence comes from uncultured Mycobacterium sp., assembly GCA_964498215.1. Classification (GTDB taxonomy): domain Bacteria; phylum Actinomycetota; class Actinomycetes; order Mycobacteriales; family Mycobacteriaceae; genus Mycobacterium. The sequence continues at coordinate 7,176 of CAZCHU010000059.1, forward strand.
TGCACCTGGACACCGTGTGCACCATGGTGGATACCGATGCAGTGGTGATGTATCCGAATATCGTGGACTCGTTGACCGCATTCACCATTCGGCGCGCCTCCGGTGGGGTGCAGATCGATGGAGCGGCACCGTTCGTCGAGGCCGCGGCTGACGCGATGGGCATCGGCAAACTGAGGGTCATCGACACCGGGCTGGATCCCGTCACTGCCGAGCGGGAGCAATGGGACGACGGCAACAACACGCTGGCGGTAGCGCCTGGGGTGGTGGTTGCTTACGAGCGCAACACCGAAACCAATGCCCGGCTGGCCGATTCAGGTATCGAAGTATTGCCGATTGCAGCCTCGGAGCTCGGTACCGGTCGCGGTGGGCCGCGGTGCATGTCGTGCCCGGTCAGCCG
>CAZCHU010000059.1:7672-18387 GCA_964498215.1 uncultured Mycobacterium sp.
TCCGGCGCAGACGACGTTCGTCCCATACGTACCGGCTGCGATCGGTGCGGTGCTGCATCGTCGTGTGCGAATCGCTCGTCGCGGGCGATGATGCCGGCGGGGGTGTCATAGCTCTTCCACAGCAATTCGATCGGCGCCTCATCTGCCACCCACTTCGCTCGGTGGATGGCCGCGGCCGCTCGGCCGGTGATGACGCCGCGTTCCCGCGACCAGAGCCAGGCGCCGACGGTCCTGGTGTACAGCGACAGCGGTGTACCGCGGGGGACGTAGACGTCGGGGAAGATCGACTCGTATCGCCATCTCAGTTGGCCGCGGGTCAGCGCGCCCCGCGCTATCGCCTGACTGCCAAGTATCGCCGGTGCCATCGATGTCATCGCATCGATCTTGAGCCAGTTGGGCGGCGGACCGCCGAACCTCGCTACAGGGCTGTGGATAACCGAGAAACCACGACCGTGAGTCCCGGTTCGGCGACTACCGCCAGGAGGGTAGCCAGATCTGCAGGTTCCACGTGCTCTGCGAGATCGGCAGGCCCGTGAGTATCGGATACATCCACGCGAAGTTGGTGATCACCAACGCGACGTAGCAGCAGACCACGATGAGCCCCAGTGTTCTTCGTTCGGGGTTCTGCCCCGGTTTGTACAGGATGTCACCGAGAATCATCGCGATCATCATCACCAGGAACGGCGCCATGGTTGCTGCGTAGAAGAAATACATCTGCCGGTCGATGTCGGCGAACCAGGGTAGGAACCCTGCGCCGTAGCCCACCAGCAGCGCGGCATATCGCCAGTCCCGCTTGACGAAGGCCCGCCACAGCGCCCACGCCAGCACCGGCACCGCGATGAACCACATCGCCGGGGTGCCGACCAGCATCACGGCTTTGATACAGGACTGCGCGCCGCAGCCCGGGATGTTCTCGGTTTCGATCGCGTAGAGCACCGGGCGCAGCGACATCGGCCACGTCCACGGCTTGGATTCCCACGGGTGATGGTTGCCGTCGGCGTTGGTCAGCCCGGAGTGAAAACGGTATACCGCGTAGGTGTAATGCCACAGTGAGCGCACCGCATCGGGTAACGGAACGACACTGTCGGGTCCGATGGATCGGCCGACTTCGTAACGGTTGATTCCCGTCTCAGAGGCGAACCACGGTGTGTACGACGCCAGGTACACCCCGAACGGGATGAGCACCAGCGCGTACAGCGATGGTCCGACGTCGCGTCGAAACACCCCCAGCCATGGCCGTGGCACGCGGTACTGGCGGCGTGCGGCGATGTCGAAAGCCACTGTCAGCACTCCGAAGAACATCACAAAGTACAGCCCCGACCATTTGGTCGCACAAGCCAAACCCAGGAGTACGCCCGCGCCAAACCGCCACCACCGAACTCCGAGGCGCGGTCCCCACGGGGTCTCCCCGATGCGTCCTTCCAGCAGGGCGACATGCATCCGCGCGCGGACCTGATCGCGATCGACGATCAGGCAGCCGAACGCGGCGACGACGAACACCGTCAAGAACCCGTCCAGCAGCGCAGTGCGCGACGTGACGAAGCTGACCCCATCGGCGATCAGCAGCAGGCCCGCGATGCCACCGACGAGCGTGGATCTGCTGATGCGCCGGACAATACGAGCCACCAGCAGGACGAGGACGACCCCGCACACCGCACCGGAGAACCGCCAGCCCAGCCCGTTGTAGCCGAACAACGCCTCACCGATCGCGATCAGTTGCTTGCCCAAAGGCGGGTGCACGACCAGCCCATAGCCCGGGTTGTCCTCGATGCCGTTGTTGTGGACGATCTGCCAGGCCTGGGGCGCGTAGTGCTTCTCATCGAAGATCGGGGTGCCGGCGTCGGTCGGAGAGTGCAGGTTCAGGAAACGCGTCACCGTTGCCAGCGCTGTGAGGACCGCGGTCATCGCCCAGCCCTGTAGCCGATCAACCGGACCGAAGTCGGCTACGGGGACCAGTGGGCCTGGGCTGATCGCAGGAGCCGTGCGGTGGCGAACAACGAGTTCGTCGGCCGGGGCGCTCACGACTGCGATCGTAGGCTGTCGAACATGACCACCGGTCGACTGCTCATCGCCGCCACGCCGCTGGGCCAGCCGTCAGACGCTTCGGTACGCCTGGTGCGGGCATTGGGCAGCGCCGACGTGATCGCCGCCGAGGACACCCGGCGGATACGCACGCTCGCCCAGGCGTTGGAGGTGCGCCTTGCCGGCCGGGTTGTCAGCCTGTTCGACCAGAACGAGGCATCCCGAGTGCCCGCACTGGTTGAGAACATCCGGGGTGGGTCGACGGTGTTGCTGGTCAGCGATGCCGGTATGCCGTTGATCAGTGACCCCGGCTATCGCCTGGTGGCGGCATGCATCGAGCACCGGCTCGCGGTGGTCTGCTTACCCGGTCCCTCGGCTGTGACGACCGCGCTGGCCGTGGCCGGCCTGCCCGCCGAGCGGTTCTGTTTCGAGGGCTTCGCACCGCGCAAGCAGTCGGCGCGGACGTCGTGGCTGCGGTCACTGACCGCTGAACCGCGGACATGCGTGTTCTTCGAGTCGCCGCGCAGGCTTGCCGACTGCCTCCGCGACGCCGTCGATGCCCTGGGGGACGAACGTCGGGCGGTGGTTTGCCGGGAGCTGACCAAGACCCACGAGGAGATCGTGCGCGGCTCGCTGGGCGAGCTGGCCCAGTGGGCCGCAGGCGGAGTGCGCGGGGAGATCACCGTGGTGCTGGCCGGCGCGACGCCGAGGGTTGAACTTGGCACCCTGGTCGCCGAAGCAATCCTTCTGGTGGACGGCGGAATGCGGGTTAAAGACGCCTGCGCCCAGGTGGTCGCCGCCAACCCCGGCGCGCCCTCGCGCCGCGAGCTCTACGACGCGGTTCTGCGCGCACGGGCCTGAGCGCTGGCCCTCGGCCGACCGATGATGGGGATCGCCTTGTGTAGGCACTCATCCCACTCCCGTGCCGGCACGGAGTCCGCGGTGATCCCGCCGCCGACACCGAGTATCGCGGTTCCGTCGGTTGCGAATTCCACCGTGCGAATGGCCACATTCAATTCGCAGCCGGCAACCGGCGACGCTAAACCGACTGTGCCGCAGTAGACGCCGCGCCGGTGCGGTTCCCATCCGGTCAATAGTTCACGGGCCCGCGCCTTGGGGGTACCGGTCACCGAAGCGGGGGGGAAGGTCGCCTCCAACACCTCGGCCATGGGCAGTTCGACCGGCACCCGTGCAGATATCGTCGACACCAGATGCCACACCCCGGGGGCCGGGCGCACCGCGAGTAGTTCGTGCACCGATACCGTTCCGGTGCGTGCTATTCGGCCGAGATCGTTGCGGACAAGGTCGACGATCATGATGTTTTCGGCCACGTCTTTGGACGATGCCCGCAGCCCGGACGGGTCGGCGTGAGCCGGCAAGGTGCCTTTGATCGGGCTCGATGTCACCGCTTCACCGCAGCGGCGCAGGAACAGTTCCGGTGATAGTGAGGCCACCGCGCCCCAATCTCCGGCGACGTAGGCCGCGCGGGACGGAGCGGTGCGCTCTACCGCGTCGACGAAGAAGTCGAGGGGGTTGCCGTCAAGCGTTCCGCTGAACTGTGTGCACACGCAGGCCTGGTACACGTCGCCGGCGCCGATGGCCTCCAGGCAGGCGAGCACACCACGGTGGTGCGCCCCCCGGTCGGCCTCCCCCCAAGTGACCGCGAAGTCCCGATAGATCGGGGGTGCTTGCAGCGCGTCGATGACCCATGCTGAAAGCGCTGCACCGGAAAGGCTTTCGTGCCACCAGGTGCCGTCGGCGTCACATCGCAACACGTTGTCCGACCAGCCACCCGCCGCCCGCGGGATCCGCGGCCCACCTCCGTCGGAACCGGCGTCAGGGTAGGACAGGTAGCCGAACCAGCCGCCCCCGACGGGCCCGCCGCCGCGACCGCCGGGAACGACGTCGAAGACCTCGCGCGCAGCTACCTCGGATGCCTGCACCGACGGCGCGATGATCGCCCGTGATCCGAACCATTCACCGATCAGGGCGGCGGGCGCAGCCAGCCCCAATCGCGTCGTGGCCGCGGCCAGCAGGCTGAGCACCGATGGTGCACTGCCCAGGTCGCCGAGTCGCTCAATGCGCACCGCCACAGCTTCCCATGCCCGACCGACCCCGGCGGTGGCGTGGGTTATCGGCCGATCTGGCGGGGCACCGTCACACCGGCGAGCTTCTCGGGATTACGCATCGCGTAGAAGTTGGTGATCTTGCCGTCGACCACCTCCAACGACACCACCCCCTCCAGAGTTTCACCGCTGTACAGCACGAATGCCGGGGCACTGTTGTAGATTGCGGGCTCCACCCGGCCGTCGACGCCCCCCAACCGGACCAGGCCGACGATCAACCTGGCCACCCGGTCGGCGCCCGACACCGGCCTGCGTGCCGCGCTGGCCTTTCCGTCGCTGTCGGCAGTCCAGACCACATCGGGAGCGAGCATGGCCATCAGCTCCTTGAGATCGCCGGTCGCCGCCGCCGCGAAGAATCGTGACGTCAGTTCAGCGGACAGGTCGGGGTCGACGGGCTCGAACCGCGCACGCCGCGCGTGCACGTGTTCACGGGCGCGGTGGGCCATTTGGCGCGCCGCTACCGTCGACTTGCCGATCGTCGGGGCAATCTCCTCGTAGGAGAACCCGAACACTTCCCGAAGCACGAACACGGCGCGTTCGTCGGGGCTGAGGGTTTCGAGGACCACCAGCATGGCCATCGTCACGGACTCGGCCAGCAACACATCGGCCGACGCGTCCTGTTCGGTCAGCAGCGGTTCGGGTAGCCACGGCCCGATGTACTCCTCGCGCCGTCGGGACTGCGCGCGCAGCGAGTTCAACGACTGCCGGGTGACGAGTTGGGCGAGGTAGGCCTTCGTGTCAGCGACGGTGGACAAATCCACCTTTGCCCATCGCAGGTAGCTTTCCTGTAGCACGTCATCGGATTCGGTCGCGCTGCCCAGGATTTCGTAGGCGATCGTAAACAACAGAGGCCGTAGGGCAGTGAACTTCTCGGCGTGTATCTCCTCGGCCCCGCCGGTCACGATGAATGTGCCGCCGTCTCATGTCCGGTCCGCGCGGCGAGCTGGTGGGAACGGTCCGGCCCCTTGAGGTACGTATACGACCCGGGCTTGACGGCCTCGCCGCGCAGCCACCGCAGCGTCGCGCGGCACACCTGCTCCTTGATGAATGCTCCGGTGCGGCCGCCGATGTACAGATTGCGCGGTGTGTCGTCGTTGTGTTGCACCTGCACGGTCCCCGCGCCGCGGCCCAGGCTGACGCACTGGGCGGACATCGGCACGCTGACGTCGGCGGCTACCGCACCTCCGATTCGGCTCAGGATGGTGTTGGCCGCCTGAGCTCCCAGTGGCAACGCGGCCTGGCAGCTCATCCGGAAAGGCAGGCCCGACGGTGCGGCCGCGTCCCCGGCAGCGACAATGTAGGGACTGTCGACGCTGGTCAGTGTTTCGTCGGTGAGTAACCGTCCGAGCCCGTCGGTGGCCAGGCCGCTGTCTGCGGCCAGCCCCGGGACGCCGAAGCCGGCCGTCCACACCGTCGCGGCGCTGGGGAGCCTTCGTCCGTCGGCGAGCGCAACGTCGGATGCGGTCACCTCGGCAACCGTCGTGTCGATGACCTTGACCCCAAGCTTGTGCAGGCGCTTGGCCACCGATCGGCGTGCCGGCTTGGACAGTGTCGGGCCCAGTTCGCCGACCAGCGTCACTGATCGGTCGCGCTCGGCGAACTCCGCCGCTGCTTCGATCCCGGTCAGGCCCGCGCCAACCACCACGATCGGTGCCGAGAAGTCCAGCTGGGCCAGCCGGGCGCGCAGTCGCTCGGCCTGCTCGAGTTCGCTGAGCGGATAGGCGTGCTCGCACGCTCCGGGTACTCGGGCGGGCACCGTGCCGGTGCTGCCCACCGCGTACACCAGATAGTCGTAGCTGAGCGTCTCGCCGGAGGTCAATACAACGGTGCGGCCCGCGGTGTCGATGCGTTCGGCGGCGTCGACAACGAGCCGCGCCGCGGGGTGCAGGATCGAGGCGAAGTCTGCGACCGCTGGGGTGTTGTCGGCCGCCAGTTGGTGTAACCGGATGCGCTCGACGAACCGGGCGCGGGTATTGACCAGTGTCACCGCGGCGGCGCGTTGCAGCCGGTTGGCGGCCATCACCCCAGCGTATCCACCCCCGATTACGACGACCCTGATACCTGTCTTGGTGTCTTTCTTTTTCTTGGACATGCCCTTAAGACACCGCTGCCCCGCTCGACGTGACGCGACGTGATGCACATCACATTCGTCGGGGGTCAGTCAGATTGGTAGCGCGGGAAAACGCCTACGGGTGGCGGGAGCGGTGTGCCGGGCGCCAGCCGTATCGGTAGCGCCGCGAACACCCGCTGATCATTCGACTGACCCAGCAGGTCGAGCAGTTTGGCCATCGACTCGGGCATCACGGGCTGGCACAGCAGTGCGGTGATACGCACGACCTCCAGCGTCGTGTAGAGCACGGTGGCGAATCGCAGCTGAGCCTCTTCGGTGTCGGTCTTGCGCAACACCCACGGTTCCTGGGCCGAGAAATACCGGTTGGCCGCACCGAGGACCGACCAGATCGCCTCGAGTGCGAGGTGCATGGCGGGTACTTCGAAGTGGGCGCGGACTTTCGGCAGCAAACCGTCGGCGAGGCCGAGCAATTCTTGGTCGGCGTCGGTGAACAACCCCGGCTCGGGCACTACGCCGCCGAGGTTCTTGTTGACCATCGACAACGACCGCTGAGCGAGGTTGCCGAACTCATTGGCCAGGTCGGCGTTGATACGCCCGATGATGGCTTCTTCGCTGTAGCTTCCGTCCTGTCCGAACGGGACTTCGCGCAACAGGAAGTAGCGCACTTGATCGAGGCCGAACGCGTCAACGAGGGCGATGGGGTCGACGACGTTGCCGACGGACTTGCTCATCTTTTCACCGCTGACGAGCAGGAACCCGTGCACGAACACCCGGCGGGGCAGGTCGATCCCGGCTGACATCAAAAAGGCCGGCCAGTACACGGTGTGGAACCGGATGATGTCCTTGCCGATCATGTGAAGGTCGGCCGGCCAGTACTTTCTGAAGTTCTCGGAGTCGGTGTCCGGGAAGCCGACGCCGGTCAGGTAGTTGGTCAGTGCATCGACCCACACATACATGACATGGTCGGGGTCGTTGGGAACCGGCACTCCCCAGTCGAACGTGGTTCGTGAGATCGACAAGTCGCGCAAGCCGCCCGACACGAAGCTGACGATCTCATTGCGGCGCACGTCGGGTGCGATGAACTCGGGGTGCGCCTGATAGTGCTCCAGCAGGCGTTCGGCGTAGGCCGACAACCGGAAGAAGTAACTCTGCTCCTCGGTCCAGGTCACCTCTGCGCCCGTCTCGATGGAGACGCGGGAGCCGTCAGGCCGGGTCTCGAGTTCGTCATCGGTGTAGAAGCGCTCGTCGCGAACCGAATACCAGCCGGAGTAGCAGTCGAGGTAGATGTCGCCCGCCGCGTTCATCGCGTTCCAGATCGCGACGGACGCCTCGATGTGGTCGGCGTCGGTGGTGCGGATGAATCGGTCGAACGTCGTACCGAGCCGTTCTTGCATGACTTGAAACGCGTCGGAGTTTCGTCGGGCCAGTTCGGCGGTGGCGACGCCTTCGGTGGCAGCGGCCTGCGCCATCTTGAGGCCGTGCTCATCGGTACCGGTGAGGAAGCGAACGTCGAAACCGTCCAGGCGCTTGAACCGGGCGACGGCGTCGGTTGCGATGTATTCGTAGGCATGGCCGATGTGGGGCCGACCGTTGGGGTAGGCGATCGCGGTGGTGATGTAGTACGGCACGCCAGGGGATTCAGTCATCGAGAAGTCACCTTAAAGTGTTCGGCGTGAGCTCCCACAGAAAGCGGGGCGAGGCGCCACCGCTTCCCGAGCCGCTTGCGCCCTTGATCGATGCTCATACCCACCTGGACGCCTGCGGTGCCGCCGATGCTGAGGATTTGCCTCCGATCCTGGACCGGGCCGGTGCGGTCGGGGTGCGTGCGGTCGTGACCATCGCCGACGACTTGGCGTCGGCGCGTTGGGCGGTCCGCGCCGCCGATTGGGATCCGCGCGTGTACGCCGCGGTGGCGCTGCACCCGACTCGGGCCAATGCGTTGACGCCGGAGGCCAAGGCGGAGATTGAGCGGTTGGCCGTACACCCGAGGGTCGTCGCGATAGGCGAGACGGGCATGGACATGTACTGGCCCGGCCGACTTCAGGGGTGTGCGACGCCGGCCGAGCAACGCGAAGGGTTCGCCTGGCACATCGATCTGGCCAAGCGGACGGGTAAGCCGCTGATGATCCACAATCGCGACGCCGACACCGAGGTGCTCGACGTATTGCGCGCCGAGGGCGCCCCCGAGACTGTGATATTCCACTGTTTTTCCTCCGATGTTGACATGGCGCACAGCTGCCTAGAAGCCGGGTGGCTGCTCAGTCTGTCCGGGACCGTCAGCTTCAAAAATGCCCATACGCTGCGGGAAGCCGCAAAACTGATTCCGCCCGACCAGTTACTCGTCGAGACGGATGCGCCGTTTCTGACCCCCCATCCGTACCGCGGAGCGCCGAATGAGCCCTACTGCCTGCCCTACACTGTGCGAGCGCTGGCCGAAATCGTCGGCCGGCCCGCGGAGCTGATCGCCGAGGAGAGTTTCGCGACGGCGGAGCGAACCTACGAACTGCAAAGTTGCCGCTCGTAGACCTTTTCGTTACCGTCTTGTAATCAAATCTGGGTGCGCTGCCGTGCTGCCCGGAATGCCTAGTCGGGAATAGACGACATTATGAATGCGGTAACGAAACTTCACCAAGCACGCTCGCCGATGCTGCGGGCCGTGGTCGCTGCAATTTTGCTGGCATTGGTCTTCGCCGGTGGAACTGCGGTCTCGGCGCACAAGACTGTGACGCTCACGGTCGACGGGGCGTCGATGACCGTTCCCACGATGAAGAGTCGCGTCATCGACGTCGTCAACGAGAACGGCTTCGAGGTCGGTGACCGCGACGATCTGTATCCGGCCGCTGATGCGCCCGTCGAACAATCCGAGACCATCGTGCTGCGTCGCAGCCGGCCTTTGGAGATCTCGACAGACGGTGGCGGTACCGAGCAGGTCTGGACGACTGCCTCGACCGTGCAGGAGGCGCTGGCCCAATTACGGATGACGGACAAGGCGCCGCTGGCAGCCTCGCGCGGCAGCCGCGTTCCGCTCGCGGGAATGTCGCTGCCGGTGGTCAGCCCCAGGACGGTTCAGCTGAACGACGGCGGTGTGCACCGAACCCTGCACCTCGCCGCGCCGAACGTCGCCGCGCTGTTGGAGGCCGCGGGAGTTCCACTGCGACAAAGCGATACCGTCTTTCCCGCCCCGTCTTCCCCCATTGTCGAGGGCATGCAGATCGACGTCACTCGGGTCCGGGTCGCGAAAGTCACCCAACGCCTGCCGCTGGCCCCGAACAACCATCGCATCGAGGATGTGACGCTCAACATGAGCCGTCAAATCGTCGAGGATCCGGGTAGCCCAGGCACACAGGACGTCACGTTCGCGGTCGCCACCGTCAACGGGGTCGAGACCGGCAGGCTGCCGGTGGCCAACGTCGTCGTCGAGCCGGCCCGCGACGGTGTGCTCAGGGTCGGCGCCAAACCGGGGACCGAGGTTCCACCGGTATCCAACGGAGCAACCTGGGATGCGTTGGCGGGTTGCGAAGCGGGCGGAAACTGGGCGATCAACACCGGCAATGGATATTACGGTGGGGTCCAATTTGACCAAAACACCTGGGAACGCAGCGGTGGTCTGCGTTATGCTGCGAGGGCGGATCTGGCAACAAGAGAAGAGCAGATCGCGATTGCTGAAATTACTCGGTCGCGTCAAGGATGGGGGGCGTGGCCGACCTGTAGCGGGAGGATCGGTGTGCGGTGACAATTCGGCTCCTCGGGCGAACTGAGATCCGACACCTGGCAAAGTCCATGGATTTTCGCCCGCGCAAGTCGTTCGGTCAGAATTTCGTTCACGACGCCAACACCGTCCGCCGAATCGTGTCTGCTTCCGGGATCAACCGTTCGGATCATGTGCTCGAGGTCGGTCCCGGGCTGGGTTCGCTGACGCTGGCACTGCTTGATCGCGGAGCCAAGGTGACCGCAGTGGAGATAGATCCCGTGCTGGCCGATCAACTCCCGACGACGATCGCGGACCACTCGAACAGCGAGATCAACCGGTTGACCGTGCTCAACCGCGACATCCTGGCGTTCGAGAAGTCGGAACTGGCCGAGATGCCGACCGCCCTGGTGGCGAACCTGCCGTACAACATCGCAGTCCCCGCGCTGCTGCACCTGCTCGCGGAGTTCCCGTCGATCCGGACCGTAATGGTGATGGTCCAGGCGGAGGTCGCTGAGCGGCTCGCGGCCGAACCCGGCAGCAAGGCGTACGGGGTGCCCAGCGTCAAGGTGCGGTTCTTCGGCAACGTCCGCCGCTACGGCATGGTGTCGCCGACGGTCTTCTGGCCGATTCCCCGGGTGTACTCCGGCCTGGTGCGCATCGACCGACACGACACCGCCCCGTGGCCTACCGACCAGGAGTTCCGCAAGCAGGTGTTCGAACTGGTCGACGTGGCCTTCGCGCAGCGACGGAAGACGGCGCGCAATGCTCTGGCCGAATGGGCGGGTTCAGGCAACGAGTCGGCCAG
>CAZCHU010000060.1:0-16189 GCA_964498215.1 uncultured Mycobacterium sp.
CCTTCCACACCGTTGGCTGCCAGCAGTTGTTCGGCGGGCAGAATCCTCGGCAGGACGGCGCTGTAGGCCGGGAAGAAGAACGCCGCCGCCGTTCCCAATACGGCCGCGCCTATCGCCAGGTGCCAGACCTGCAGGGCGCCAACAATTCCCAACAGCGCGACTGTCGATGCGGTGAGCACGTTGACGGCCTCGACGCCGATGATGATCGTGCGCTGGTTGACGCGGTCTGCGGCGATACCCCCGACCAGGACGAAGGCGACCAGGGCGGCGCCGAAACAGGTCATCACGATCGACAACGACACCGGGTTGTTGTCCAGCTCGATGACCTGAAGCGCGAGCACGACCGCGAACATGCCCTCGGCCAAGATCGATAACGAAACCGCGGCGATGAGCAGGCGGTACTCGCGAACCTGGAACGGTGCGAGCACGCGCCAACTACCAGCGCGCGTCGGCTGGTCGAGGATCTCCGGTGTGCTCACCCGATAATGGTCGCCGACGCCGGGTGGTCCAGTCGACCGATTTTTCGCCGTTGCGACCGCGCTAGCAGCTGCGGCTGCTCGGGCTTGGTCGCCCTGGACGCTGTCTCGGCACGCAGGGCTAGGTCATTACAGCTAGGCGTCGGTGAAGTTCGCCGGTCTGCGCTGCTGGAAGGCCCTGGTGCCTTCGCGGAAGTCGTGCGACTCAAGTAACGCCAACTGACCCTTCTTCTCGCGCTCGAGTGCGCTGTGCAGCCCGGTCAATGTCGCACCGTTGATCGCGTCCTTGGTCTCGCGCAGGGCCACGGCCGGTCCGGACACCAAGGTGGCGATCACCTTGTCGACCTGCGTGTCGAAATCGTCGACGGGGTATACCGCGCTGACCAGACCCCATTCGAGCGCTTCGTGTGCTGGGATCCGTTCGGCCAACAGCGCCATCCGCATCGCCCTGATGCGCCCGACTGCCGCGGCTATCAGCGCTGACGCACCGCCATCGGGCATCAGTCCGATCTTGGTGAATGCCAGCATGAAAAACGCCTTCTCCGAGGCCAATACGATGTCACAGGCCAGGGCCAGCGACACACCGACGCCGGCGGCCGGACCTTGCACCACCGCGACGGCCGGTTGCGGGAGGTTCGCTAACGCGCGGACACACCGGTTAGCGGCATCCAATACGTCGGCCGGGGTTCCCGCGCTTCCGGGATCGGCGTGATCCTGCTCGCCAATGCCCGCACCCGACGAGAAACCCCGACCAGCGCCGCCGACGCGGACCACCCGCACGCCCGGGTCCGCGGCGGCCCGTTCCAGGATTGCCGACAGGGTGTTCAGCATCCGTGCGGTCAGGGAGTTCAGGCTGCCCGGTCGGTTCAGCGTGACCGACAGCACGCCGCCGTCGAGAGCGACACCGAGGTCTTCGAAACCTGAGTAGTTGCCCGCGTCACTGTCGATGTTTGAGTCGATTGAGGTCATTGCGTCCCCTGTATATGGAGGTCATCCAAGAGCTGATGCCCCGTGGCGGTCCGACTTGGTTATACAAGTAAGCTATGTCGCGGTCAACCGAGCGATCCGACGAAGGGCGGTCAGACATGGCTGGACCACTGCAGGGACTGCGAGTCGTGGAACTGGCCGGCATCGGACCCGGGCCACATGCCGCAATGATTCTCGGTGACCTCGGCGCCGACGTCGTCCGTATCGAGCGCCCCGGTAAGACGCCGGCCACCAAGCCGGGCGGAGACCACCTACTGCGCAACCGACGTTCGGTGGCCGCGGACCTCAAGAGCGCAGATGACCGTGCAATGGTGCTGCGGTTGATCGCCAAGGCCGATGTGCTGATCGAAGGGTTCCGGCCGGGTGTCACCGAGCGGCTCGGCCTGGGCCCGCAGGACTGCACCGAGGTCAACGAGCGGCTGATCTACGCCCGGATGACCGGATGGGGACAGGACGGTCCGCGCGCCCAGCAGGCCGGCCACGACATCAACTACATCTCCCTCAACGGCACGCTGCACGCCATCGGCCGGGCCGGTGGACGGCCAGTCCCTCCGCTGAACCTGGTCGGCGATTTCGGCGGCGGATCGATGTTCCTGCTGGTTGGCGTGCTGTCGGCGCTGTGGGAACGTGAGCGCTCCGGTAAGGGGCAGGTGGTCGATGCCGCGATGGTCGACGGTTCATCGGTGTTGTCGATGATGATGTGGGCGTTCCGGGGTATGGGCATGTGGAGCGACGAGCGTGGCGTGAACCTGCTCGACACGGGTGCGCCGTACTACGACACCTATACCTGCGCCGACGGGCGACACGTCGCCGTCGGTGCGATCGAGCCGCAGTTCTACGCCCAGCTACTCGCCGGAATCGGACTCGATCAGGCTGACCTGCCGGATCAGAACGATATGAGCCGCTGGCCCGAACTCAAGGAGCGCTTTGCCGAAGCGTTCGCCGCGCACGACCGAGATCACTGGGCCGCGGTGTTCGCCGGCAGCGATGCGTGTGTCACGCCCGTGTTGTCTTTCGCCGAGGTCGAATCTGAACCGCACAACACCGAGCGCGACACCTTCTACCGCGAGGGCGGCTATCTGTACCCGGCGCCCGCGCCGCGGTTCTCGCGCAGCGTCACCTCGGCCCCGAAGCCGCCCGGTATATCCGGGGCGGACACCGAAGCTGTTCTGCAGGAATGGGTTTAAGAACAATCGAGGACAAGAGAAGGAGAGCTCAGTGGAGATCAAGGACGCCGTAGCCGTCGTTACCGGAGGTGCTTCCGGTCTCGGTCTCGCGACAACGAAGCGACTGCTCGACCGGGGTGCGTCGGTCGTCGTGATCGACCTTAAGGGCGAGGACGCCGTCAAGGAGCTGGGATCACGTGCCCGGTTCGTCGAGGCCAACGTCACCGATCCCGAGCAGGTATCGGCGGCGCTCGATGCCGCCGAGGAGATGGGGCCGCTGCGGATCAACATCAACTGCGCCGGTATCGGCAACGCGATCAAGACCTTGGGCAAGGACGGCCCGTTCCCGCTGGAGTATTTCAACGCCGTCGTGCAGGTCAACCTGATCGGTACTTTCAACGTGTTACGGCTCTCGGCTGAGCGGATCGCGAAGACTGAGCCACTCGGCGAGGAACGTGGCGTCATCGTCAACACCGCGTCGGTGGCGGCTTTCGACGGTCAGATCGGCCAGGCGGCCTACTCGGCATCCAAGGGAGGCGTGGTCGGCATGACCCTCCCCATCGCCCGTGACCTTGCCCGTGAGCTTATTCGGGTAGTCACGATCGCACCCGGACTGTTCAAGACACCGTTGCTGGGCGGGCTGCCAGAAGAGGCGCAGAAGTCGTTGGGCAAGCAGGTGCCGCACCCGGCCCGACTCGGGGATCCCGATGAGTACGGCTCCCTGGCGGTGCACATCGTGGAAAACCCGATGCTCAATGGCGAGGTGATCCGGCTGGACGGTGCGATCCGGATGGCCCCCAGATAACCCGGAGGTAGTGGAGACCATGACATTGAAGACGAAGTTCACCGAGACTTTCGGCGTCGAGCACCCGATCGCCCAGGGCGGCATGCAATGGGTTGGGCGCGCCGAATTGGTAGCGGCGGTGGCCAACGCGGGGGCGTTGGGTTTTCTGACCGCGCTGACCCAGCCCACCCCGGCCGATCTGGCCAAGGAAATCGCCAAGACACGGGATCTGACCGACAAGCCGTTCGGTGTCAACCTGACGATCCTGCCGGCGATCAACCCGCCGCCCTATGACGAGTACCGGCAGGTCATCGTCGATGCCGGCATCAAGATTGTGGAGACCGCGGGTTCCAACCCGGCTCCGCATCTGCCGATGTTTCACGGCAACGGGATCAAGGTGCTGCACAAGTGCACATCGGTGCGGCACGCGGTCAAGGCGCAGAGCCTCGGCGTGGATGGCATCAGCATCGACGGCTTCGAATGCGCGGGCCACCCCGGTGAGGACGACATTCCGGGCCTGGTACTGATTCCAGCCGCAGCCGACAAGATCGAGATCCCGATGATCGCGTCGGGCGGATTCGCCGATGCGCGCGGTCTGGTCGCCGCTCTGGCGCTAGGCGCCGACGGCATCAATATGGGTTCGCGGTTCATGTGCACCGCAGAGTCCTGCATTCACGACAACGTCAAGGAAGCCATTGTCGCCGGGGACGAGCGCGGCACGGAGTTGATCTTCCGTAGCCTGCACAACACCGCTCGCGTGGCGTCCAACGCGGTCTCGCGCGAGGTGGTGGAGGTCCTCAAAGGCGGCGGTCAGTTTGAGGACATCAAGGATCTGGTGGCTGGCGTCCGTGGGCGTCGAGTCTTCGATGAGGGCGACGTCGACGCTGGAATCTGGACTGTGGGCACTGCCATGGGGCTGATCAATGACATCCCAACGGTCGGAGATCTCGTCGCGCGCATCGTCAGCGAAGCTGAAGGCTTGATCAGCGGGCGACTGACGAACATGGTGGCGCCGACCACCGAGACGGCTTACGTATAGGTGGAAAGGATGCGCGTTGTGTCACACCGCGGTAGGCAGGACGCGCTCGTCGTCGAGCTGCTCCGAGGTAACTCCCTCGACCAGCACATCGCCGTGGTAGAGGGCGTCGAAATCTACCTTGATGACATCGGCACTGGTGTCGTCGATCCACATATACTGAACAGTAACCTTCACTATTAAGGATTTATTGAGTCGCGTTTCGCAAAATGGTGGCAATTCTTACCGGTCAGTAGGGTTCGCTGCCCACCCGTGAGCAGACCGAGCGGCTGATAGCTTAGCTGCGATAGATCCGTGTCGATCGGATGAGGACTCGTCGCTTGTTGCAGCGGATCGCCCTGCTGGCCATCGCGGCGCCGCGACGCATTCTGCTCGCCGCACTGCTCATGATGGTGGGCTGTGGGGTCTTCGGCGTACCCGTTTCTCAGCACCTGTCCGCCGGTGGCTTCCAGGACCCGACCTCCGAGTCCGCCAGGGCCACCGCGCTGCTGGTCGACAAGTTCGACCAGGGCGACATGGAGTTGCTGATCAGCGTGACCTCCGATGGGCCCGACGGTGTCGAGGGGGCCGCGGCGCGGTCCGTCGGTACCGACATCGCCGCCGAGTTGGCCCGATCACCTCATGTCGCAGATGTGACCTCGGCGTGGACGGCGCCGCCCGCCGCGACGGCGCCGCTGATCAGCAAGGACGGCAAGACCGGTCTGATCGTCGCGGGGATCACCGGCGGTGAGAGTGGCGCCCAGAAGCACGCCAAAGAGCTCACCGACAGGTTGGTACACGACCGCGACGGGGTCACCGTTCGGGCCGGCGGTGTGGCGATGACCTACGTACAGATCAACGCACAGACCGAAGAAGACTTGCTGAGGATGGAATCGATTGCGATTCCGCTGAGCTTCGTCGTTCTCGTTTGGGTTTTCGGTGGACTGCTCGCCGCCTCTTTGCCGCTCGTCGTCGGTGCGTTCGCGATCTTGGGATCGATGGCGGTGCTGAGGGCAGTCGCTATGGTCACCGACGTCTCAATCTTCGCGCTGAACCTGTCCATTGCGATGGGGCTCGCGCTGGCGATCGACTACACGCTGCTCATCATCAGCAGATACCGTGACGAACTCGCCGACCGCGCCGACGCTGTTGGACTGATCGATTCGGCAGACCGTAATCGAGCGCTGGTGCGCACCATGATGACCGCAGGCCGCACCGTGTTGTTCTCCGCGATGACGGTCGCCCTGTCCATGATCGCGATGGTCCTGTTCCCGATGTATTTCCTGAAATCGTTTGCCTACGCGGGTATCGCCGTCGTCGGGTTCGCGGCAATGGCGGCGATCGTGGTAGCGCCCGCCGCGATCATGCTCGCCGGTGAGCGACTCGACTCACTCGATGTGCGCAAGCTGATCCGGCGCATCTTCGGCAGGCCCGAGCCGGTGCCCAAGCCGGTCGAGGAGATGTTCTGGTACCGATCCACGAAGTTCGTGATGCGCCGATCGATTCCGATCGGCCTGCTGGTCGTGGTCCTGCTGTTGCTACTGGGCGCGCCGTTCCTCGGCGCGAAGTGGGGATTCCCCGACGACAGGGTGCTCCCTTCGTCGGCCTCTGCACGTCAGATCGGCGACGAGCTGCGCAACAACTTCGAGGTCGATTCTTCGAACAACGTCACGGTCGTACTGCCGAACACCGACGGAATCACCCCCGCTGCGCTGGGGGACTACGCCGCCGAACTGTCCCGCATCGACGACGTCTCGTCAGTGTCCGCGCCGGGCGGCACATTCGTCGGCGGGTCGTCGGTCGGTCCGCCGTCGGCAGCTACCGGGTTCGCGGACGGCAGCGCGTTCCTCACGGTCGCCAGCACGGCGCCGCTGTTCAGCGAGGCCTCCGAAACCCAACTCGATCGATTGCAAGCGGTTCAAGCACCTGCGGGCCAGCAGGTCCAGCTGACCGGACTCGCTGAGGTCAATAGAGACAGCGCCGAGGCGATCACCTCCAGGCTTCCCTTGGTCTTGGGTGTTATCGCGGCCATCACGTTCGTGTTGTTGTTCCTGCTGACCGGCAGCGTGGTGCTCCCGCTGAAAGCGTTGGTGCTCAACGTCTTGTCGCTCACCGCGGCGTTCGGAGCGCTCGTGTGGATCTTCCAGGAGGGGCACCTCGGCGCGCTGGGCACCACACCGACCGGGACCTTGGTGGCCAATATGCCGGTGCTGCTGTTCTGCATCGCCTTCGGCCTGTCGATGGATTATGAGGTCTTCCTCGTCTCGCGGATCCGTGAGTACTGGCTGAAATCCGGGCAGACTGCTACAGACAACGACGAGAGCGTCGCTCTCGGTCTGGCCAGGACGGGCCGAGTGGTGACGGCGGCGGCACTGTTGATGGCGATCTCGTTCGCAGCGTTGACCACCGCCAAGGTCGCGTTTATGCGGATGTTCGGCGTCGGTCTGACCCTTGCGGTGCTCGCCGACGCCACCCTGGTCCGGATGCTGTTGGTGCCTGCCTTCATGCATGTGCTGGGCCGCTGGAATTGGTGGGCACCTCAGCCGCTGGTGAGGCTGCACAACCGAATTGGCCTCACGGAAAACGCCGTCGACGACGACCCGGCCCCCGACAAGGACCGCGTCCCACCGGCGAGCGGTTGACGTGAGCGACCAACGGTCATCGTGTCAGGGGCCATGCGGCCCACCGGTACGCCACCTAAGACGGTGGCCTTGCTGAAGGAAGTCGTCGATGAGCGACACCGTCGATAATCCGTTCTTTGCGCGACTCTGGGTGGCACTCTCGTCGCGAGAGCCCGAATCGCTGCGCCGACTTCGGCGAGAGAACCTGGCCGGGCTGTCGGGCCGGGTCTTGGAGGTGGGCGCGGGCACCGGCACAAATTTCGCGTTCTACCCCGACACGGTCACCGAGGTGGTGGCAGTTGAGCCCGAGCGCAGGCTGGCCGCATTGGCTGCCCGCGCGGCCGCCACTGCGCCGATACCGGTGACGATCGACACCGGCACCGTCGAGAAGTTCACCGACGGTGGTGAGTTCGACGCCGTCGTGTGCTCGCTCGTGCTGTGTTCAGTGCAGAATCCGCAAAAAATTGTGAGTCAGCTGTATTCGTTGCTGAGACCTGGTGGTCAGTTGCATTACCTGGAGCACGTCGCGGGCACCGGGCCGCGGGCCAGGTTGCAGAAGTTCGCCGATGCCACGCTCTGGCCGAGACTGGCCGGAAACTGCCACACCCACCGTCACACCGAGGAGACGATCGTGGGAGCCGGCTTCAGCATGACCGGCGCTCGTCGCGAGTGGACGTTTCCCACATGGGTTCCGCTCCCAGTCGCAGAATTCGCGATCGGGGTGGCGGTCAAACCGGTGTGATGCGGCACGTAACGCTCAGCCCAACAGCGTCGGCAGGCGCTGCAACAGCCCAGGCAGGGCGATTGCCGCCGACTCCCGCAGGGACACGGTTGCACTGCTCGACAGCGGGGTGGACTCTGGATTGACCTCGATCACCGGCGTGCCGTTGGCCATCGCCATTTCGGGTAATCCCGCCGCCGGATAGACGACCGACGATGTGCCGACCGCCACGACCAGGTCGGCGTTGACGACGGCACCGACCGAACTCTGCCAGGTGTCATCGGGCAACGCTTCGCCAAACCACACCACATTGGGCCGGATCAACCCCCCGCACTCGCACTGGGGCGGCTCGACAGACTCGACCGGCTCGGGCATCGCGGGTACTTCATCGCGGTATGCGGATTGACATTGGTCGCAGCGGAATTCGAAAAGGCTGCCGTGGAGATGGTGAACCCGGTTGCTGCCCGCGCGCTCATGCAGATTGTCCACATTCTGGGTCACCACGTGAATATCGGCGTAGTCCTCCCATGCGGCTACCGCTCGATGGCCGTTGTTTGGCGTAACGGCACGCATCATGTGGTGACGCCACAGGTACCAGGCCCACACCCGCTCGGGGTGGGCCTGCCAGCCCTCCGAGCTGGAGATTTCATAGGGGTCGACCTTGGCCCAAAGGCCGGTCTCGACGTCACGGAATGTCGGGACCCCGCTCTCGGCGGAGATCCCTGCCCCGCTGAATACCGTCACCCGCACCCCACCAAACTAGCCGCAGTGGGCGATACTGGGCACGTGGCCGAACTGGGGGATTGGGTGCGCATTGACCCGACGCAGGGCGGGCCATTGTTCGACCAGCTCAGAATGCAGATAATCGGCCGTATCCGTGATGGTGACCTCCCCCCGGGAACCCGGCTGCCGACGGTTCGTCAGCTGGCCGGGCAGGCCAACCTGGCAGTCAACACCGTTGCCCGCGCATACCGAGAGTTGGAGGCGGCGGGCATTCTCGAAACCAGGGGTCGGTTCGGCACGTTCGTGGCGCGCTCCGATCCTGCCGATGCCGCGATGGCCGCTGCCGCCAGTACGTTCGTTTCGGCGGCGCGAGCACTTGGTGTGGGAAAAGCCGAGGCGCTGCGCTACTTGGACGCGGCGTTCGGCTGATCAGCCGAATTCCAGCAGGGTGACCAACGGCCGGACCGGGTCCAGCAGCGGAATGCGTTGAACGGTCCACAGCAATGCGTTGAGCACCGCTCCGCGACCGCGCTCACTGGGCACATCGTGGACCGCCCGTACACCCGGAACCGTGTTGACCAGGTTCGCCACCTCGGCGACCGAGAGTGTGAATGGCATCGGCGGCACCCGATAACGCAGGGATGTTCGTAAGCCGCGGCGGGTTAGGGCGGCGAAGCCCGAGGGCGGCAGATCGAACATCATCTGCCCCCCTGGAAACCGCGCGGCGCACTCGGTGATCAGTGCCAGAGCGTCATCGGGCTGCAGATACATCAGCAGGCCCTCCGCGGTGATGAACACGCCCTCAGTCGTGTCGACCCGATCCATCCAGCTGAAGTCCAGCGCAGATTGAGGGCACATCTGCACGCGGTCGGAGGCCGGCAGCAGCTTGCGGCGCAGTTCGATCATCGGAGGCAGGTCGACGGTTAGCCAACGGAAGTCGTGGCCCGTGTCGCCGGATGCGTCGAGCCGGAAGAAACTCGTCTGCAGCCCCTCGGCGAGCGCGACGACGGTGGCTCTTGGGTGGTCGACAAGGTAGCGGCGGGTGTGCTTGTCGAAGACCAACGCGCGCAACGGCATATCTTGTCGCCGGGTGAAACCGAACTTGGCGAAGTCGTAGTCGATGGAGTCGACTAAGTGGATTGCCATGGGGTCCTCGAGAATCGAATCCGGCCGCCTGGCTTCCGTCGCGCGGACCAGCAGCGTCATCAGTGCGGTCTCGGACACGCCAGTTAGATCGACGGTGTGCTTTGCGGTCATCTGGTTCCCTGTCTTTCTCAGTCTCGACGTGCTCTTACTCGGTCGCTGGGCTACCCCTTTGCAGGACTTTGTCGATCGTCCGCAGATTGCGGGTGGTGGTCGATGGCTTGAAACGTCGTTTGGCCATGGTCTTGCCGATGGTGCTGTCCAGAGTCGACGCGCGCGGCACCTGCCAGTAGATCACTCCGCGTCCGGCGCGGATCTGCTCACCGTCGCCGGCTTGTTCGGTGAGCCCTGAGAGCTCACCGAGCACGCCCGCATCGCTGACGAACGTTACGTACGAATGGTGGCCTTCGACTTCTCGCCCGAACGGGTATGCCGCTGAAATATCGGCAAGCTCGTCGAGCCGGTAGACCAGCACCCAGGCGTCGTAGCCAAATTCGGCTCGCAACGCCTCCTCGGCGTTCTTTCTGACCGCGACTGTCCCGGAACGGCTCTCAAGCAGAACGTTGCCGCTGGCCAATATCGTCTTGACGTTTGCGAACCCCGCTACTTCTAACGCCTGTGCGACTGCGGCCATCTTGAGGTTGATGCCACCGACGTTCACTCCGCGCAGAAATGCGGCATACCTCGCCATTCAACCGACCTCCAGCATCTGCACAATCATCCCAGACCCGAGGTAGTCGTAGGCTCGTGCCATGACGCGAGATGTATTCGACGACAAACTGTTGGCAGTGATCGCCGGGAGCTCACTGGGTGTGCTGGCCACACTCAAGCGCGACGGCAGACCGCAACTGTCCAACGTCTCCTACCACTTCGATGCGCGTGCGATGACGCTCTCGGTGTCGATCACCGAGCCCAGGGCCAAGACCCGCAACCTACGCCGAGACCCCCGCGCCGCATTGCACGTCAGCTCCGATGACGGTTGGGCCTACGCGGTCGCCGAAGGTGACGCCGTACTCACACCACCGGCCGCCGACCCGGGTGACGACACGGTGGAGAGACTGATCACGCTCTATCGCAACATGGCGGGCGAGCACCCGGACTGGGACGACTACCGCAGGGCCATGGTTGACGACCGCAGGGTCGTGATGACCTTGCCGATCGCTCATCTCTACGGCATGCCGCCGGGACGGCGGTGAACGGCTAGGCTGCGCTCATGGCAGATAAGGATCCCGCGGACGCTTCGGCGACTCCAGGGGATGACACCAAGCGCAAGTTCCGCGAGGCGCTGGAGCGCAAGAAAGCCAAGTCTGCCGGTGGTTCGGCACACGCCGATGGTGCGACCAAACAGCCCCGTGCTCATGGTCCCGTCGAGAACCGTCGCGAATTCCGTCGCAAGAGCGGCTAGCACTGACTGCGCTACGGTCCCCGGACTTCCTTGCCCCCATCGGCTTGGTTGTTGCCGGAAAGCGGACGGGCGTGCACGTATTCGGGATCGGCACCTGCATTCTGGTTCGGCTCGCTCAACTGCGGGTCGATGATCTCGATTGTTGAAGATGCGGCACACGTTTGCGGATCGTCTTCTGGTGGCCGCAGCAGGGCTTCGGGTCGGTGGTAGTGGTTGAGCCGGCCCTGGCCGGTGTCCAACTGCGGCGGCGGGATCCATTCGGCTTCCCCGCGAGCGTTGATGGTGGTGGTCCAGCCGCCGTCGTTGCCGACGAGGCGATTGTCCGGTCCGCACGCGAGGGCGAGTTCGTCGACGTTGGTCTGCCCGCCGTGGGCCCAATCCCGCAGGGCGTGATGGACCTGGGAGCCGTAGGCGCCAACTGTGCAGCACGGTTTCGTGCAGCCGCCGTCGCGGGCGATGAGCATTATCCGCTGGCCCGCAGACGCTGTGCGCCGGGCGCGGAACAGATCTATCGCTGATCCTGTCGCCTTGTCGAACACGGCCAGATAGTGGTTGGCGTGTGCGGCCAATCGGATCACGTCCTTGACGGGTATCAGCGACCCGCCGCCGGTGGTACCGACCCCGGCGCGAGATTCGAGATCCTGCAGGGTCGTACGGATGATGATCGAGACCGGCAGCCCGTTGAGCTGACCGAGTTCGCCGCTCATCAACGCGATGCGCCCCACCGCCACCAGTGCGTCGTGCTGACGCTGGGCCAGGCTGCGGTGGTCGTTGTCGATCTGTTCCTGACTGGGGGTACCCGAGGTGCAGGGTGCGGGATCGTCGGGATTGCACATGCCCGGTGCGGCGTACTTTGCGAAGATCGCCTCCCAGGTCGCCCACGCTTCGGGGGTCATGTTGCCGGTGAACGACCGCATGCCGTCGTGGCTTTGTGGTCCGGTGTGCAGGCCACGTTTTCTGGCGCGTTCGGTGTCGTCGGGTACGGGGCCGTCCTGATCAAGCAGGAACAGTGTCCTGTCAGCGGCCTTCTTAACTTCAGCGGGGCCGTCGCCGACAGCTGTTCGGACGAGGTCGACCTCGATTTGCGCGCGGGTGGCCGTGTCGACGAATCCCGGCAACTTCTTCATCGCGTCGCGCAACACTTTCACGTGTTCGGGGTTGATCAGCCCAACGGCCTGCGCGGCAGCGGTTGCCGGAAGAATCGGCGCAAGGGTCTCGCCGATCAACGTTCGGCGCGGTCCCAGTTCGGCGGCCTCGGCCAGGCGTCGATTGGCTTCGCCGCTCGAGATTCGCCAACGGGTCGCCAGTACGTCCTTCCACGACTTGGCACCCATCTCCCTGGGTGTGGTCTCGACCTGCAATCGGGCAAGCAGGCGGTGGGACTGCGTGGGCAGCTGGCACGACAGAGCCTCAAGCTCGTCGATGACTGCCACCAGTTCGGAGCGCGGCAGCGTCTCGATGTCGGAGGCGGCAAGCGTGTCGTGCGCCGCACGCAACGCGGCGAGTGCTTCTCGGACGGCCGC
Organism: uncultured Mycobacterium sp.; assembly: GCA_964498215.1. Classification (GTDB taxonomy): domain Bacteria; phylum Actinomycetota; class Actinomycetes; order Mycobacteriales; family Mycobacteriaceae; genus Mycobacterium. Next base: position 12,565 of record CAZCHU010000060.1, read on the forward strand.
TTCGGACATAATTCGAACATACATTCGACCTCTGACAAGATTGGCCAGATCGCGCCCACTGAAACCAAAGTGACACAGGAGATTCCACCCCGGTGAGCTAGCTGCTCGTGGTGTTCGCGGCAGACGAGCAGGCAGAGATGACGATTGCCTTCGCGTCCTGATAGGGCTGCGTCGTGCGGGTGGCGCGGGCGAGGGTGACCGAACCCTCATATGCGGTGACGATGAAGCGGCCGAGCATCGCCGCTTGCTCTGATCGCAAGCCGAACGTGCGAAGCCCCGTCTGGTATGCGGCAGCCCACGCCGTGAACACCTCCGCAACGGCCTCCCGGATTGCTATCGAATCGGCGGGCGCCTCGGTGGCCGGAACGCCTATGGGGCAGCCGAACCTGAAGCTGTTGTTCTCCATCTCCGCGGCGGATGCATCGAAGATGATCGTGATCGCCTCGATGAGCTCGTGGCGTTCGAGGACGTCCGCGATCTGCTCGGCTGCCTCGAGTCCGGTGCTGCGGACTGCGGATGCGACCAACTGTTCTTTCCCTCCCGGGAAGAAGTGGTACATCGAGCTCGAAGACACACCGGTGTCGCGCAGGAGGTCCTGCATGCTTGTGCCCGCGTAGCCGTGCTCGCGGAGGGATAGCAGCACGGCCTCGGTGAGGCGGTTCTTGGTGTCGGATGGCATTGGCGCTCCTAGGATTTGCCCTCAGCTCAGCCGGGGAACGTGTGGCCGCTGGGGCTGGTGAAGTCGGCTTGGAGAACATCCCAATGCTCGTTGACCTTGCCCGCTGCATCGAAGCGCCAGATGTCGACTCCGGCCAGGGGCGGCGTCCCCATCGTCTCGCTGAGGTAGCGCGTGTAGGTCCAGGCAAGGTCGTTCTCAACGATGGCCCACTGGTAGTCGTTGGGATTCCCGCCCAACATGTCGATGAATCCGGCAATGCCCTCGGAACCGTTCGGGATGAAGGGGTTGTGCTGAACATAGTCGCTGAGGAGTTCGTCACGCAGCGAGGTGTTGCCGGCTAGGAATTCGGTCACAACCCGCCGCGCGATCTGTCGGTTGCGTTCGGGGTCCTGGGCGTCGACCGATGCCCGCAGCCCGGAGAACATGTCGTTGCCCGAGACGGGCTCGGTGGCCACGGGCTGTGTCACCTCGACAGCCTCGACGATCCGGCCCGCCTCGATGGTGAAGATATGTGCGACCGCAACCCCCGGGCCGTCGTCGATAATGCGATCGACGTTCCAGTTGTAGTGGGCGTGAACTCCGATCCGGTTCCCCTCAGCGACGGTGCGGTGCACCGCTAACAGGGGACTGGCCTCACCGAAGGCCGCTGCGTAGGCGACCCATGCCTCCACGCCATCTCCGATGGCGGAGGAATAGTGGCGCAGGTCGGCCGCCGCAAGAGCGCGCAGCCGACTCGCATCGTTGCGATTGTAGAGAGCTTCCAGCATCTCGACGAGCTGATCAGCGGTGACGGCCGTTGTTGTGGTCATGACAAGTTGCCTTCCGTGAGAGGGATTCGATTTCGCTAGCATACTGGATGGATCATTCCAGTCAAGAATAGCTCGCATCGAAGGACCACGATGATGGATGTCTGCTGCTTGCCGTCGCGTCCCGAAGGGTCTAGCTGTATCCCGATAGGCTCTCGCTATGACTGCTGAGCTATGCCTGGCGCAGGATCCGGAAGCTGATCAACTTCTCTCCGAAGTACCGTTCGCGCTACTGGTCGGAATGCTTCTCGATCAGCAGATTCCGATGGAGGTGGCCTTCAATGGCCCTAAGAAGATCGCCGACCGCATCGGTGGATTCGATGCGCGGGTGATCGCGGATTACAACCCCGCGGATTTCGCCGCGCTGTGCTCGCAAACTCCTGCGGTTCACCGGTTTCCGGGTTCAATGGCCAAACGGGTGCAGGCGCTGGCCCAGGTGATCGTTGATGAGTACGGCGGCGACGCAACTGCGCTGTGGACTGCGGGCGGACCCGATGGGCCGGAAGTGCTGCGCAGACTCAAGGCGTTGCCGGGGTTCGGCGAACAGAAGGCCAAAATTTTCCTAGCGCTGCTCGGCAAGCAGTACGGCGTGACACCGAAGGGATGGCGGGTGGCCGCGGGGGACTATGGCAAGGCGGGCGCGCACATGTCGGTGGCGGACGTGACAGACGCCGGATCGCTGACGAAGGTGCGGATGTACAAGAAAGAAGCCAAGGCTGCCGCGAAGGCTGCCAGAGCACAACATTGATAGGGACTCTGCGGTCGGGTCAGGTCGTCGGCCACAATTACGGTCTGTGGTCGGCGGTGCGGGATGAGTCCAGGGCGGCCAGGTCGCCGAGAATCCTGGCCACCACGCGTCCGCTGGCAGTGGCCGTATCGAGACCATTCTGGAGGCAGCGCAGCGTGATTCCGCGGGTGGTGAGGTCTGCCACGGTCTGGGTGACTTCGGCCGCCGACCGGCCCAGTCTTTCAAGGGACACGACCGTCACGACGTCGCCCGAGCGGGCATAGCTGAGCAAGGCCAGCAACCCGGCACGCAACTTGTCCGCCGATCCCATTGCTCTGTCGGTGAAGATCCGTCGTCGGTCCACGCCGGCTCCGGTGAGCTCGGCGAGTTGCTCGTCGAGGTCCTGGTCGGTAGCGCCGACGGTGGCGTAGCCCAACGTGACCGTCACTCATTGAAGGTCTCACGGGACGAGTCGCGCGTCGCAGAGACTCGCCGCCGCAGGTGTCCCCGACCTTGATCGAGGGCAGGGCTGCTGTGCCATTGTGAATGGATGAAGACTCACCTGAATTGCCCCTGCGGAGAAGCCATCACCGGGAAGGACGAGGACGAGCTGGTGGAAAGAACTCAGTCCCACCTCACCGAGGCGCATCCTGGCCTGAGCTACGACCGCGACGCGATCCTGTTCATGGCCTACTGATCTGCCGCGAACTGGGTTCCACGGCTGTGAATCGACAGCGATCCACGACCGTGAACCCAAGTTCGGCGCAGCGGTGCGGGCGCATCGTCATGGGACGACGGTGGAGCCGATCGTGGGCATGAATTGGCACTGCTTCTCAGTTGTGGTGACCTGACCGAAGATCGTCGACATGATGCTGCCCGATCCGGTGTCGACGATCGCTGACAGCGTCGTCGGCCCGGCGGGGTTGATATCCGGGCGCGGCGTGAGGGTGGCGCTACCCGACTCGCCGGTGCTCAGGTTCACCCAAGTGACGTTGAGCGGCAGCTTCTGTTCGGCCGCGGGTGCCGGCGTGCCGATCGCGGTGAACACGTATGCCGTCTGACCGGGACCCGGCCCGGGCACAGGGATCGTGGCGGGACCGGCCACCGAGATCGCCGTCGCCAACACATTCCCGCCGTCAGCCAGGCAGCCGTTGCTGATCGACGGATACAGAAAGTCCTGTGTGACTGGGGCGTCTGGGCCGAAGCCGGGCGTGCCCCCGGGTGCCGGCCCGTCTGGCCCGGGCCCAGGCACCGGATCGGCAAGCGGCGCCGGGGCCGCAGGTGGCTCGGGTTCAGCCACGGGTGCGGCCAGGGGTTCGGGTGCCGGGGCCGCAAGCGGCTCGGGTGCCGGGGCCGCGGGCGGTTCGGGTGCCGGGGCCGCAGCGGGGACCACGGGATGCGCGACCTCGGGTA
>CAZCHU010000060.1:16289-18226 GCA_964498215.1 uncultured Mycobacterium sp.
GCAGTGGCCGTGCCCGCGCTCGGCAGCAGGCTGGCCAACGGCGTGCCGACAGGCAGCAATGAGGCCAGGCCACCGGGGACGCCCAGTTGATCGGTCAGAGCCGACGGCAGCAGCGACGGGCTTGACGCGGGAATCGCATCGGCAGGAGGCACGGTGGTCGTGTTGCCCTGCGGGAGGGCCGCTGCGCCGGGGAGCGCCAGGGCCGTTTCCGGCAGTGCGGTCATGGCCCCGGTCACCGCGCCGGGTAGGGCCGATATCTCCTCGGGGACGGTGACTGATGCGGTCGTCGCCGAAGGGGCGGCCGGGGTCACCGCGGGAGTCACCGCAGTGGTCGGCGCGGTCGCGCCCAGGACGTTGGCGAACGTCTGCATGAACTGGGCTGCGGCCGCGGGGTTCGCCGCGAGTTGCTGTAGGAAGGGCAGGCCGGGCACCTCGGCAGCGGGTGCCGGCGCGGGTGCCGGCACGGGCGCCGGTTCTGCCGCCGCAGAAGTGCTGAGCGCCAACGCAGTTGAGGCCGCCGCCGCCGCTGCGATCATCGTTGTTGTGATCATTTTCCCGGTGCGATGCATGAATTTCTCCCAGATTCCTTGAGGCGGTAGACGGCGCAGTTGGCGCGCTTGAAACCGAAGCTAGCCTGTTGCTAGAGGTACTCAAGTGACACGTGTGGCATTTACTCAACCGTTACGGACGCGAGTGCCGTTCGTGACGGGTCGATAGAGTCGGGCGTATCGACGCCACCGCCCCCGCTCCAGCCAGCTTCCGTTCGCAGTTGGCAGCCCGCCTGTCCGCCGCGGCGCCTGTGCTGCTGATTCTGAGTATTGGGGCGCGCCTGGCGTGGACCTACCTCGTGCCCAACGGCGCGAATTTCGTTGACCTGCATGTCTATCTGGGCGGCGCGGGCGCGCTTGATCATCCCGGCACGCTCTACGACTACGTGTACGCAGAGCAGACGCCGGATTTCCCACTACCGTTCACCTACCCGCCGTTTGCGGCCGTGCTGTTCTACCCGCTGCATCTGGTGCCGTTCGGGCTGGTCGCGTTGGCGTGGCAGTTGGGCACCGTTGCGGCGCTCTACGGAGTGGTGCGCATCAGCCAACGTCTCTTACCCGGCCAGCGCCAGTCGGACGGCCCGCAGGTCGCGATGCTGTGGACGGCGATCGGCATCTGGACCGAACCGTTGCGTAGCACGTTCGACTACGGCCAGGTCAACGTCGTGTTGGTGGTGGCCGTTCTGTACGCCGTCTACACCACACGATGGTGGCTCTCGGGGCTGCTTGTCGGCCTGGCTGCGGGAGTGAAACTGACACCGGCAATCTCGGGGTTGTATTTCCTGGGCGCCCGGCGCTGGGCTGCGCTGATTTTCTCCGCAATCGTGTTTTTTCTGACGGTCGGAGCGTCGGCCCTCGTCGTCGGCAACCAAACCCGCTACTACTTCACCGAGCTACTCGGTGACGCGAGCCGGGTCGGCCCGGTCGGTACGTCCTTCAACCAGTCGTGGCGCGGCGGGATATCCCGAATCCTGGGATTTGACGCCGGCTACGGTCCCGCGGTGCTGATCGGCATCGCGGCGACAGCGGTACTTGCCGCGCTAGCGTGGCGCGCGGTAGGTGGCTCCGGAGACCGGCTTGCCGCCATCGTGATCGTGCAACTGTTCGGGTTGCTGTTGTCACCGATCTCGTGGACCCATCACTGGGTATGGCTGATACCTCTGATGATCTGGCTGTTGCACGGACCGCTCCGAGATCGGCCCGGGGCGCGGATACTGGGCTGGGGTTGGCTGACGGTGACAGTGGTGGGCGTGCCCTGGCTACTCAGCTTTGCTCAACCGAGCATCTGGGTGATCTCTCGGCCGTGGTACCTGGCGTGGCCCGGTCTGATCTACATCGTCGCCACGTTGATGACGCTGGCGTGGATCGCCGCTACTGCCCGACGATCCG
>CAZCHU010000061.1:0-17746 GCA_964498215.1 uncultured Mycobacterium sp.
CGATGACCCGCGCGCAGTTGCACTCGTTTCACCGCCGTCGTTACACACCTGACCGCATGGTCGTGGCAGTGGCCGGGAACGTCGATCACGATGAGGTCGTCGGCCTGGTGCGTGAGCACTTCGGTGCGCAGTTGCTGCGGGGCCGGACTCCGGTGCCGCCGCGCAAGGGGGCCGGCAGGGTGGCAGGTCGGCCAACGCTACAGCTGGTGAGCCGTGAGGCGGAGCAGACTCATCTGTCGCTGGGAGTACGTACTCCGGGACGAAACTGGGATCGTCGCTGGGCGCTGTCGGTACTCAACACCGCGTTGGGCGGCGGGCTGAGCTCGCGTCTGTTTCAACAGATCCGGGAGGCGCGTGGGCTGGCGTACTCGGTCTACTCGACGGTGGACACGTTTGCCGATAGCGGTGCGCTGTCGGTGTACGCCGGCTGTCTGCCTGAGCGGTTCGACGAGGTCGTGCGGGTGACAACCGACGTCTTGGCCGACGTCGCCCGCGATGGAATCACCGCCGAGGAATGCCGCATCGCCAAGGGCTCCCTGCGAGGCGGGTTGGTTCTGGGGCTGGAAGACTCCGGCTCGCGAATGAACCGCATCGGGCGTAGCGAGCTCAACTACGGCCACCATCGCAGCATCGCCTCCACACTGGACCGGATCGAGTCAGTAACTCTCGATGAGGTCAATGCCGTTGCGCGCCTGTTGCTCACTCGTCCTTTCGGGGCGGCGGTTCTGGGTCCGGTGCCGGCCAAGAAGTCGCTGCCGCGGCCGCTGCAGACGATCGCGGGCTGATTCTTCCTCGTGACGGTCAGCGGTGGCGCGCGCTGGCCACGGCGGCGGCGCCGTTGCCGGTGAGTAGCCACAGCGTTGTCAGGCTGTCGACGAGTTCATCCTGCGCCACGTGCGAGCGGCCGTCGACGAAAGCGAGGATCGCATCGGCGGTGCCTCCGATGATGAACGCCGGCGCCACCTCGGCCAGAGGATCGGCCGCGAGTTCGACATCGTGGACGGTGCGGGCATGCTCGACCAAGACTGCCGTGAGACCCCGCATGACGGCTACGTGATGGTGGTGCTGCGCGGCTGAGCCGGCCACGCCGCCAAGCAGTACGCGCGCCCGTCGTGGATCGCCGACCAGTGTCTGGACCAGTGCGGCCACCGCAGCGCGCGCCTGATCCTCGATCGGTGCGTCAAGGGCGCCGACCACCGCCTGCACGGTGGCGGTGCGTACGGCTTCGGCGATGTCGTCCACCGTTGCGGCCGCGAGGGTATCGAGGTCAGTGAAGCTCTCGTAGAAGTAGCGCTTGTTCAGTCCCGCGACAGAGCAGATCTTGTCCACGGTGATACCCCGCCACTCGTCGCCGGCCATAGCGTCGAGCGCGGTATCGATCAACCGCTCACGGCGTCGGCCGCGTCGGTCGGCCGCGCTCTGGCCTGCATAGCTGCGTTGCGGCGTATCGGGCACGCCTTGATCGTCGCATCTCCGGTTGCCGGGGCCCTTGACACGTGTCATCTAAATCTGGCACATTTCCGTACCAGAAATGGTGGTAGCGGGTATCCGCCCCACGATGCGCACCGAAAGGGACGTGATGACCGAGGTGTCGACAGCAGAGCATCGAGTTTCACTGATGGCGGAGTTGAAAGACTTGGCGGCGACGTCGCCGGTTCTGGCCCGGCGGCTGGGATGGGATCAGCTGCGCGAGCTGGGCGATGCCGGCCGCCGCGACGAGTTGCACGCGTTGTTCGGTCGCGGTGACGCACCCGAGGGTCCGCACGGTGCGATGGAGGGGATGGTCGTCGGCGGACTGTTCGGCATTCCCGAGGCCCATCTGGCGAATCCGTTGATGCAGATCGACCCGACCTGGCGCGGCAAGACGTTCGACCAGTCCGCGGGAACGGGTTTCAACCGGCTCAGTCCGCTGGCGAAGTATGCGCTGCGGGCGGTCGCGCCCATGTATCGCGGGATGCGCCGTGTCGGGTCCGAGGTCGAGGGGTTCGACTTCTATCACCGGATCGACACCTCCGCGGCCGCTCCTTTCATCCAGGTGCGCGCGCTGGACTACGGCTCGCCCGAGCACCGCAACCCGAGCGTCCGGACCTTCCCGATCAAACGCACCCGCGACGAGATCGTGGAACTGCTCCCCGGCCTGTATCTGGGGCGGGCGCTACTGACGATGCCCAGCCGGGAGGTGCGTTTGATCGCCTACTTTGCGTTGCGGGAGTTCACCAGCGAAGCTGCAGTTCGATCATGATCGACCTCGTCGGCGCGGTCGTGTGTGTCACCGGCGGTGCCCGGGGCATCGGCAAGGCAACAGCCGCCGAACTGGCGCGACGCGGCGCCAAGGTGTGGATCGGTGACCTCGACACCGATGAAGCCGCTCGAAGTGCCGCCGAGATCGGCGCCCGGTCAACGCATCTGGATGTAACGGACCCCGCAAGTCTGGCCGCGTTCCATGAGCTGGCCAGCGCCGACGGCCCACCCGAGATGCTGGTCAACAACGCCGGTATCCAGCACATGGGGCCGTTCGCCGAACAACGGCTCGCGCAGTACCACCAGGAGGTAGCGGTCAACCTCGTCGGGGTCATCAACGGGATGCACGTGTTCCTCCCGACAATGCTCGAACGCGACCACGGTCATATCGTCAACATCGCGTCGATGGCCGCCAAGGTCACCACACCTGGGATGTCGGTGTACTGCGCCACCAAGTACGCTGTCGCGGCATTGTCACGGGCGTTGCGTGCTGAGATCGCTGGCACTGGAGTCAGTATCACTACCGTGATGCCGACCGCGGTCCACACCGATTTGACCGCAGGGGTCTCGCTGGACCTGTTGCCGACCCGGCAGCCGGAGCAGATCGCCCGGGTGATCGCCGACAGCGCCCGCCATCCGCACCGCGAGATCACCGTGCCCCGCTGGCTGGCGCCGATCGGTGCGCTGGAGGAGGTCACCCCGGAGCCGGTGATGCAGCTCCTCAAGAGCCTCGCGACCCTGCGACGCCCGCCCGGCCATTACGACCCCGAAGGCCGGCGGGCCTACCTGGATCGTATCGACCGATGACGCCGGTCCTGTCCGGACAGACCGCCGCCGCCGCCAAAGGTCGCCTGCAGTGGGCCGCCGCGTCGTTCACGTCCCGCTACGCCAGCAGGGACCGGCCGCTGGCGTCGCCGCCGAGCTCTTCGCACCTCAGGCCCGTGATGGGCAACTACGGGTTCCCGTTCCTCGGGCACCTGATGAGTTCCCTGGTCGACCCTCTGGAATTCGCCAGAAGTCGCTACCGTCGCTACGGGGCGGTCTCGTGGGCTGGGGGAGTCGGGTTTCGCATCGTCACGCTGCTGGGTCCGGAAGCTCTGGAGACGGTCTGGATCAACAAGGACAAAGCTTTCTCCAGCACCCGTGGGTGGGCGCCTGTCATCGGACCCTTCTTTCATCGCGGCATCATGCTGCTCGACTTCGACGAGCACCGCGACCACCGCCGCATCATGCAACAGGCTTTTACGCGCACCGCCCTCGAGGGTTATCTGGCGCTCATGCGACCCGGCATCACCCGGACCGTAACCAGTTGGCCCAGTTCCCAACGCTTTCCGTTCTACCCTGCGGTCAAGCGCTTGCTCCTCGATCAAGCCGCCGAGGTGTTCGTCGGCGCGCAACTCGGCCGCGAGTCCGATCGGCTGTCTGCCGACTTCCATGACACCGTATGTGGGGGGCAGGCGATCCTGCGCGCCGACTTGCCGGGCGGAGTCTGGGCACGCGGTTTGCGGGCGCGCGAACGACTCGAACGGTACTTCGCCGCCCAACTGCCCAGCCGGCGGGACGGCAACGGCGCTGACCTCTTCTCGATGCTGTGCCGCAGCCGTAGTGACGACGGGCAGCGGTTCAGTGACGCCGACATCGTCAACCATATGATCTTTCTGCTGATGGCAGCGCATGACACCAGCGCTATCGCGATCTCGATGCTGGTCTACGAACTCGGCCGTAACATCGACTGGCAGAACGCGTTACGTGAAGAAGCTCTAGCCAGAGGAGCCGAGGACATCGACCTCGCCGACACCGAGGTGCATCCGTTGCTAGATGCTGCGTTCAAGGAGATCCTGCGGATGTACGCCCCAGCGGGGACTCTGTTCCGTCAGGCGATAGAGGACACCGAAGTCGTCGGCCACTACGTCCCGCGCGGGAGCCAGGTGGCGATCAATGTCTACGCCTCCATGCGATTGTCCGACTGGTGGCCGGACCCTGACCGGTTCGACCCCGGACGTTTTCTGGCCGGCGCAGACGCAGCACTGGTCCACCGATACGCATTCGCCCCCTTCGGTGGGGGCGTGCACAAATGCATCGGTCAGCAGTTCGCCGACATGAGCGTCAAGCTGATCATCGATCAGCTGCTCCGGCACTTCGATTGGTCTGTGCTCGGCGGGTATCGGCCCCGGCTGACCTGGGGGACCGGTCCCACTCCCGCCGACGGCCTACCGATCACCCTGCGCCGGCGCCCCGATTAGTGTCGATGCCGTGGCAGAGTTACCCCGACGCCGCCTACTGCTGGGCGGGTTGTCCCTGGCCGCGTTGGCGGCCTGCTCCGGTCCGGGTGCGCCGGACGCACCGGCCGATCCAGTCAATCCGAACCCGCCAGTGCCGCCGACTGACGAGCGGATCGAGGCGTTGGAGCGCGAATACGGCGTCCTCGTCGGCCTCTCGGCTGTAGACCTAGGGAGTGGTCGACGGTTGGCGCACCGCGCCAGGGAACGCTTCGCCATGTGCTCGACCTTCAAAACCTACGCCGCTGCCGCGGTCATGGAGAAGTCCGAATACGGCGAGCTTGCCCTGACCGACACGGTCACCATTGAGCCCACCGACATCATTGCTCACTCGCCGGTCACGGAAACTCGAGTGGGAGCGGCGATGACACTGGCCGAGCTGTGTCAGGCGGCGTTGCAGCAGAGCGATAACGCGGCGGCCAACTGGCTGCTGCGAGTGCTCGGCGGCCCGCCGTCTATCACGGAGTTTGCCCGCAGCATCGGTGACGACGAGTCCCGGCTGGATCGGTGGGAAACCGAGCTGAACTCGGCCCGCCCTGGAGACCTCCGCGACACGACCACACCGGAGGCGATAGGCGTCGGCTACCGCAACCTGCTCGCCGGCGACGTGCTCGGTGCCGCCGGCCGTCGGCAACTAGAGGATTGGATGCTGGCCAACCAGACATCGAGCATGCGTGCCGGTCTGCCGACGGGATGGACAAGTGCGGACAAGACCGGCGGGGGTGGCTATGGAACGACCAACGATGTCGGCGTCGCTATCGCCCCGGACGGGCAGCGGTTGATGATGTCGATCATGACAAGGTCGGCCGCCGATGACCCTGAGGCGCCGGGCAACCGGGCCTTGATCGGTGAGCTCGCCGGTCTCGTGGTTGCCGCGCTATACCAGCGGCAGTGAGGCGTCGCGTTGCAGAACAAAGAAGTAGGGCGTCCGGATGCCCCGCAAATCCATTGCGCCCAGAACGGTTTCGCTATCGAGTTGACGGAAGATGTCGTTGATCGGCAGCTGGTCGTAGATCATCGTGGCCGAGTCGACGCCACGATAGCGGGTCGTGCGCAGCCGGGCTTTGGGTCCACGCGCCCGCAGAGCGGGTTTGAGAGTGGCGATGGCGCCCGTGAAATTCTGCCGCTTGAGTGCTGGAATCTTGGTGGCCACGCCGAGGCCGGTGAATGCCATCGCGGGGTTAAGGGGCCACAGCGTGGCACCGTCGCTGCTGGGGAACAACAGCGGGTGAACGGTCTCGGAGTCCACGAACGCCTTACCCCACCAGCCGCTGGCTGCCAGCATGCCGTCGAGTGGGTGGTCGGTCGGTAGTTCGGCGCCATGCCAGCTACCGATCATGAACTCCGGGTCGACGGCCGGGAGAGAATCGAACAATGCGAGGGCGTCGGCCGTAGTGGCAGGGGCATCGGCCAGGACATCGTTGAGCGAAAGCATGCCCCGACCCTACTTGACACCCGTCAACTAGGGCACACTGTGGGGGTGCGCCCGGACCGTCCCTGTCCCTGTGGCAGCGGCAGCGGATTCAACGACTGTTGCCTGCGATTGCATAGCGGCGAGCAGGAAGCGGGGACGGCGGAACACCTGATGCGGTCGCGCTACAGCGCCTACGCGGTGGGGAACTGCGATTACCTCTGGCGGACGTGGCATCCGCGCACGCGCCCAGACCACGTCAGCGACGCCGGACTTGTGTGGACCGGGCTTCAGCTCATCGACAGCGTCGCAGGCGGACCCTGCGACGAAACCGGCGAGGTTGAGTTCCGGGCGCACTACCGCGGAGGCGTTGTGCACGAACGATCCCGGTTCGCGCGGCGCGCTCGCCGCTGGTTCTACCTCGACGGAGATCTGTACCGGTGAGCTGAGTCAGGTCAGCAGATCGGCCGGATCGGTGAACGGCAGGTCGAGGTCGCCAGCCACCTGCTCAGACAGCAGTGCGCCCTCATGCGTGGAAAGCCCCTTCGCCAGGGCGGTATCGGCCCGGCAGGCGGCCCTCCAGCCTTTCTCTGCGAGCTTCAGCACATACGGCATGGTGGCGTTGGTCAGCGCGAAGGTTGATGTGCGTGGCACCGCGCCGGGCATGTTGGCCACGCAGTAAAACACGGTCTTGTGGACGGCGAACGTCGGGTCATCGTGTGTTGTCGGCCGCGAATCCTCGAAGCAGCCGCCTTGATCGATCGCGATATCAACCAGCACTGCCCCCGACTTCATGTGCGCCACCATCGAATTGGTGACCAGTTTGGGGGCCTTTGCGCCGGGCACCAGCACCGCACCGATCACCAGATCGGCATGTGTGACCGCGTCCTCGAGCTCCAGCTTCGACGAGTAGCGAGTCTCGATGCTGCCACCGTACTCGGCATCGACCTTGCGCAGCGTGTTGATGTTCAGGTCGAATACGGTGACCCGAGCACCCATACCCTTGGCGACCGCGGCGGCGTTATCCCCTGCCATCCCGGCGCCGATCACCACAACGTTGGCGGGCGCAACGCCGGGGACTCCGCCCATGAGGACACCGCGGCCGCCATGGCTACGCATCAGATGGTATGCGCCGACCTGAGCGGCGAGCCGGCCCGCAACCTCGCTCATCGGGGCAAGCAAGGGCAGCGCGACGGATCCGTCCGGGCTCGTCGTCTGCACGGTCTCGTAGGCGATCGACGTCGTTCCGGAACTCAGCAGCGCGTCGGTGCACGGCCTGGAAGCCGCTAGGTGCAGGTAAGTGAACAACGTCTGGCCCGCGCGCATTCTGCTGTACTCGGCCTCGATCGGCTCCTTGACCTTGAGCAGGAGGTCGGCCCTAGCCCACACCTCGTCTGCCTCCTCTATCAGCTGCGCTCCTACGCGTTCGAAGTCGGCGTCGGAGATCGCCGATCCGTCGCCCGCGCCGGACTGGATAAGAACCTCATGGCCGCGGTGGACGAGTTCGGCGACGCCGGACGGGGTGATGGCGACGCGGAACTCGTTGTTCTTGATCTCAGTCGGGACGCCGACGCGCATGATCACTCCTCTTCAGATGTGGCTGGTAGCGTCAATCATGAAGAATGGTCGGCCTGACGGCAATATCGGCGACATCGATCCCTCGGTGATCGGACTGAACCTGCAGGCGATGATCTCGGTGTCGTCCGAGTAATTGCTATGAATCACCCAGCTAAGCAAGATTATTAGCTTCCGGCCGGCGAACGAGCGGATGTCAGTGCGCGCTCTGCGCACCCACAAGAAACTGAAGTGACACAAGTGAATTCAGTGCCAAGCGGGGCAACGGTCCAACCTTGCCGGATGCACGCTAGTGTTGGGCCCATGCGAGTCGGAGTGCTGGGCGCCAAGGGCAAGGTCGGCGCCACGATGGTGGAGGCCGTGCAGGAGGCTGACGATCTCACCTTCACAGTAGGCGTGGACGCGGGCGAACCGCTTTCCGAACTGGTCACCGCCAACACCGAAGTCGTCATCGATTTCACCCATCCCGACGTCGTCATGAAGAACCTCAAGTTCTTGATCGACAACGGGATCCACGCTGTAGTCGGAACTACCGGATTCACCGACGAGCGACTGGAACAGGTCAGAGGTTGGCTATCCGACAAGCCGGACGTAGCGGTGCTGATCGCACCAAACTTCGCGATCGGCGCGGTGCTCTCGATGCACTTTGCGCAGCAGGCAGCGCGGTTCTTCGAATCCGTGGAGGTCATCGAGCTACACCATCCGCACAAGGCTGATGCCCCATCCGGTACAGCGGCGCGGACCGCCCGTCTGATCGCCGAAGCGCGGAAAGGTCTGCCGCCCAGTCCCGATGCCACCAGTACCGGCCTGGAGGGTGCCCGCGGGGCCGACGTTGACGGTATCGCCGTCCACTCAGTCCGCCTCGCGGGCCTGGTCGCGCACCAGGAGGTGCTCTTCGGGACTCTGGGGGAGACCTTGACCATTCGGCACGACAGTATCGACCGGACATCATTCGTGCCCGGTGTGCTGTTGGCCGTCAGGAAGGTTGGCCAATTCGCCGGCCTGACCGTAGGCATCGAACCGCTGCTTGATCTGACATGAGCGACGGCGGTCGCACCCTACGCATTCAGCTACTGATCGGCTTCATGTGCGTAGCGTTGTTGGTCTACGCCGTGTTGCTGGGCCGTACTGCGCTGGTTCTCATTGCCTCGGGGCGGCTGGCCGCGGTCGGGCTGGGCGCCGCAATTCTGATCATGCCCGTCATCGGCATCTGGGTGATGGTCGCAACCGTGAAAGCCGGCCTGACCCATCAACGCCTGGCGCAACAGGCGGCCGCAGACGGGATGGAGCTTGACGTCGCGGCACTGCCTCGAATGCCATCCGGACGTATTCAGAGGGCAGCCGCCGATGCGATGTTCGCGGAGGTTCGCAACGAACTGGAGTCCGACCCCGACGACTGGCGGCGCTGGTATCGACTGGCGCGGGCATACGACTATGCCGGCGATCGCGCCCGGGCCCGAGAAACGATGAAAAAGGCTGTCCAGTTAGAGGCGGGGCGGCATGAGTAAGAAGCTGCTGCTCATCCACCACACGCCCTCTCCGCACTGTCAGGAGATGTTCGAGGCGGTGCTCGCTGGCGCCACCGACCCCGACATCGAGGGCGTCGAGGTGGTGCGGCGACCGGCGCTGACGGTCTCGCCGGTCGAGATGCTGGAGGCAGACGGCTACCTCCTGGGGTCTCCGGTAAACCTCGGTTATGTCTCGGGTGCCCTCAAACACGCCTTCGATGAGTGCTACTACCAGTGCCTCGACTCAACGCGGGGGAGACCGTTCGGGCTCTACCTTCACGGCAACGAAGGTACCGAGGGAGCCGAGCGCGCCGTGGACGGCTTCACTGCCGGCCTGGGTTGGGCAAAGGCCGCCGATTACGTGATCGTATCGGGCAGGCCGACCAAGGCCGATCGTGAGATGTGCTGGAATCTGGGGGCGACCGTAGCCGCGACGTTGATGAACTGACGAAGGAGTCTCATGCCAGGTTTCGCAGATCTTGCACTGGGTGCCGCGCCGATAGCGGGAGGTGCGTTGCTCGGCGCAGCTGCGGGCAACATCAAGGGACCGGATCTGCGCGCGATCATCAAGCAAGACCTTGACCTGCTGGATCGGCTCCCCGAGGAGGCCACCGAACGCCGCGCCAACTTTCAGCGAACCATCGACGGGCGCGTGGACGACCTGATCAAGGCCTATGACAAGAATCGTTCATTGCGCGCGGTGGCCATGTCCTACACGGGGAGCTGGCGTGACATCGTCCTGTTCGTCTGTGCGTTGTTGTTCACCTTCATCTGGTGGAACGTCGATCAATCCAAGCACGACAATTGGATCTTGATGTTCATCGTGATGATCCTGGTGTCCATCATCACCGGTATATACGCCGCGCGGGGGATCGTGCGGGCGATCAAGACCTTCATCCGGCGCGGTACCAAGGGTGACCACGCGGCTCAGTAGTGGTAGGTGTCCGACGGCGCAGGGATGTGGGCGGGGTCATCGATATCATCGAACTCCGACTGCTCGACTCCGTATGCGCGGGCGAGTTCTAGGATCTTGTTCGCACGGGCGATGCGCGGTAGATCTGAGCCGTTGCGGATTTGGCCGCCGTCGCGCTCGTATTCAGCGAAAAACTCTTTGGCCCAGCTGATTTCCTCAACCGAGGGGGACAGGCCCTCATTGATGGTGGGGCATTGTTCGGGTGTCAGGCAGATCTTGCCGGTCATGCCGAATTCCACCGACACCGCCGTGGCCTCGCTCAGCCTCAGCGCGCTTGAACCCACGGTGGGCCCGTCGATCGCGCTCGGGAGATGTGCAGCCTTGGCGGCGATTGTGAACCGGGAGCGCGCATAGGCAAGTGTCGTCGGATTGTCGCCGAAACCAGTGTCGCGCCGGAAGTCGCCGATTCCGAACGCAAGACGGAATGTCCCCTTGGCGGAGGCGATCTCAGTGATGCGTTCCAACCCGCGAGCGGTCTCGACCAGGGCGACGATCGGCACATTCGGCAACCGTTTCGCCGTCTCGGTGACATGATCGACCGATTCGACCATCGCGAGCATCACGCCGCCGACGGGCGTACCGGCCAGCATCGCCAGGTCGTCGGCCCACCATTGGGTTCCGAACCCGTTGACCCGCACCCAGTCGCCGTTGCCGGCCGCCAGCCAACGAGTCACGTTGTCGCGTGCGGTCGCCTTGTCCTTGGGGGCAACGGCGTCTTCGATATCGAGGACCACGATGTCGGCCCTGGAATCAGCGGCGGATTGGAAGCGGTCGTACTGCCCCCCGTTGATCAGCAGCCAGCTCCTGGCAAGCACTGGGTCGATCCGTGACCCGGGATCGCTGGATGTCGATTCGATGAACGTCTGGTCGTACACGGCGTTCATCGTCGCTCATCGAATAGGTGCGGGCAAAACGGGCATGGTTGCGGTTCCCTCCCGGCGCCGCGTCGTAAGCTGAAACCGTGCCGATCGCCACACCGTACGAGGACCTGCTGCGCTTGGTGCTCGATACTGGAATTCCGAAATCCGACCGCACCGGCACCGGCACCCGCAGCCTCTTCGGCCATCAGCTGCGCTACGACCTGGGCGCCGGGTTCCCGTTGATCACCACGAAGAAAGTGCACACCAAGTCAATCGTGTACGAGCTGCTGTGGTTTCTGCGAGGTGACTCCAACGTCAGGTGGCTGCAGGAGCGCGGCGTCACCATCTGGGACGAATGGGCCTCCCCAACAGGAGACCTCGGTCCGGTGTACGGCGTTCAGTGGCGGTCGTGGCCGACACCTTCGGGTGAGCACATCGATCAGATCAGCGCCGCCCTGGAGTTGCTGAAGTCCGACCCCGACTCGCGCAGAAACATCGTCTCGGCGTGGAACGTCGGCGAGATTCCGCGGATGGCGCTACCGCCGTGCCATGCGTTGTTCCAGTTTTATGTGGCAGGCGGCCGATTGAGCTGCCAGCTGTATCAACGCAGCGCAGACCTGTTCCTCGGCGTCCCGTTCAACATCGCCAGCTATGCCCTGCTGACCCACATGATGGCAGCGCAAGCCGGACTCGGTGTGGGTGAATTCATCTGGACCGGAGGGGACTGCCACATTTACGACAACCACGTCGAACAAGTCGCCGAGCAGCTGTCGCGCGCGCCCCGGCCCTACCCCGAACTGGTTCTTGGGCAACGTGATTCGCTGTTCGACTACACCTACGACGACATCGTCGTCAAGAACTACGATCCACATCCGGCCATCAAAGCCCCGGTGGCGGTGTGAACCTCAGCCTCATCTGGGCGCAGTCCACTTCTGGGGTCATCGGCCGCGACCACGGAATTCCGTGGCGGGTTCCCGAAGATATGGCCCGCTTCAGGGACCTGACCCTGGGGCGCACCGTGATCATGGGCAGGTTGACCTGGGAAACGCTGCCCGCGAGGTTCAGGCCTTTGCCCGGACGCAGAAACATCGTAGTCAGCAGGCAGGCTGACTATCTGGCCGAAGCCGCTGAAGTCGTTCGGTCCCTTGAGGATGCCCCGCTGGATGACGCCTGGGTGATCGGTGGTTCCCAAATCTACGGGCTGGCGATGCCGCTGGCGACGCGGTGTGAGGTTACCGAGGTCGACATCCACCTGCACCGGGAAGACGACGACGCGCTGGCGCCGGTGCTCGACGAGGGCTGGGTCGGCACCGAAGGGCCCTGGCAGGACAGCTCGTCGGGACTTCGGTACCGCTTCTACACCTATCTGAGGCCGTGAAGCTGTCGGTTGCTCAGGCACGCCGGGTGGCGGTGGCGGCCCAGGGTTTCCACCAAACCAAGCCGGCCGGAGCCGTCACCTTGGCGCACCTGAAACGCCTGGCCGCTCGACTGCATGTGCTGCAGCTGGACTCGGTCTCGGTCGCAGTGCGCGCGCACTATGCACCGGTGTTCAGCCGGCTCGGGGCCTATGACCGCGGCCTTTTGGATCGGGCCGCGTGGAGTCACTCGGCCCGTTCGCCACGGGTACTGGTCGAGTATTGGGCGCACGAGGCCGCTCTGATGGCCGTCGATGATTGGCCGCTGCTGCGATGGCGGATGCGCGAGTACCGGCACGGCCGGTGGGGCACCGAGATCGTCAAGAAGAACACGAAGCTCGCCGATGACGTCATCGCCGCTGTGACCGCGCTGGGCCCCTCGACGGCCGGTCAGATTGAGCGATACCTCGAGACGAAGCCTCAGGGCGGTAACGGGCCCTGGTGGGGCCGCAGCGAGACCAAATGGGTGGCCGAGGCCCTGTGGTCGGCCGGGGTGTTGACCACAGCTACCAGGATTGGATTTGCCCGGCACTACGATCTCACCGAGCGAGTACTGCCCCCCGACGTGATAGGTCGACGGGTCGACGAGCGCGACGCTGTCCGCGAGCTCACGCTGCGGGCGGCCACGGCCCTCGGCGTCGGCACCGAGGCCGATTTGCGCGACTATTTCCGGCTGGGCGCCAGACAGGTCAAACCCGCGATCGCCGACCTTCTGGCCGACGGCGCGCTCGAGCAGGTTGAGGTCGAGGGGTGGACCTCGCCCGCCTACCTGCGGACGGGCCAGATCGTGCCCCGTCGGGAACGGGGGACAGCGCTGCTGTGCCCGTTCGATCCGTTGATCTTCTTTCGGCCCAGGGTCGAGCGGCTGTTTGGTTTCCACTACCGTCTCGAGATCTACACGCCCGCGCCGAAGCGGCAGTTCGGCTACTACGTGTGGCCTTTCCTGCTCGACGGAGATCTGGCGGGCCGCGTCGATCTGAAGGCCGACCGGGTCAACGGCGCGCTGCGGGTGGTTGGTGCGTTTTCCGAGGACGGGCGAGACCGCTCACGGGTGGCAACTGCGTTGGCTCCCGAGCTGCAGATGATGGCTGAATGGCTCGGGCTCGACGACGTCAGCGTGGGGGCTCGGGGTGACCTGGTGGTTGCGCTGAGAAACGCGCTTGGTTAGCTGGTAGCCATGGACGTGCTGCGCACCCCGGACGAGCGTTTCGCCAACCTGCCG
Source organism: uncultured Mycobacterium sp. (assembly GCA_964498215.1). GTDB lineage: Bacteria > Actinomycetota > Actinomycetes > Mycobacteriales > Mycobacteriaceae > Mycobacterium. Next base: position 13,485 of record CAZCHU010000061.1, read on the forward strand.
GACTTCCCCTTCGCACCGCACTACGTCGATGTGAGCGGCAACTTCGACTCGTTGCGTATGCACTACCTCGACGAGGGGCCGGCCGACGGTGAGGTCGTGCTGTTGTTGCACGGCGAGCCGTCGTGGAGCTACCTGTATCGCACCATGATCCCGGTGCTCGTCGATGCGGGACTGCGTGCGGTGGCGATCGACCTCGTTGGCTTCGGGCGCAGCGACAAGCCGACCCGCCGCGAGGACTACAACTACCAGGCCCACGTGGACTGGACGTGGGCAGCGATCGACGCGCTCGGCCTAGAAGACATCACGCTGGTGTGCCAGGACTGGGGCGGACTCATCGGCTTGCGGCTGGTCGGTGAGCACCCGCAGCTCTTTTCCCGGGTGGTGGCCGCCAACACCATGTTGCCCACCGGCGATCACCACCCGGGTGAGGCGTTCCTGGCGTGGCAGCGGTTCAGCCAGGAAAGCCCGGACTTTCCCGTCGGCAAGATCGTCAACGGCGGCTGTGTGTCGGAGCTCGCGGCAGACGTCATCGCCGCCTACGACGCGCCGTTCCCCGACGATTCGTTCAAGGCCGGTGCCCGGCAGTTCCCGACGCTGGTGCCGACGTCCCCCGATGACCCGGCGGCACCGGCGAACCGGGCCGCGTGGGAGGTACTGGCTCGATTCGACAAACCATTCCTGTGTGCATTCTCCGACTCCGATCCCATTACCCGCGGCGCCGACGCGGTACTGCGCAAACTCATTCCCGGTGCTGCGGGTCAGCCGCAGGTGACGATCGCCGGGGGCGGGCACTTCTTGCAGGAGGACAAGGGCCGCGAACTGGCCAATGTCGTGGCGGATTTCGTCAGGGCGAACCCGCTCTAGCCAGCGCGTGGGCCGGGCGCGTTAGGCTCCTGGCGTGGCAGAGATCGCGCCGCTGCGCGTGCAGCTGATCGCCAAGACAGAGTTTTCGGTGCCCCCGGACGTGCCGTGGAACACGGACGCCGATGGGGGCGCCGCGCTGGTCGAGTTCGCTGGCCGGGCGTGCTACCAGAGTTGGTCCAAACCCAACCCGCGAACAGCAACCAACGCGTCGTATATCCGTCACATCATCGACGTCGGACATTTTTCCGTGCTCGAACACGCTTCGGTGTCGTTCTACATCACCGGGATCTCCAGGTCGTGCACTCATGAGTTGGTGCGGCACCGCCACTTCTCTTATTCGCAGCTATCCCAGCGCTATGTCCCCGAACACGACTCGCAGGTGGTGGCGCCGCCAGGTGTGGAGGACGATCCGCAGCTGCAGGAAATTCTGGTGGCAGCGGCGGACGCAAGTCGGGCTGCCTACACCGAGCTGCTCAACCGGCTTGAGGCCAAGTTCGCTGACCAGCCCAACTCGGTGCTGCGGCGAAAACAGGCCCGTCAGACCGCACGTGCGGTTTTGCCCAACGCCACCGAAACACGCATCGTCGTCACCGGGAACTTCCGGGCGTGGCGTCACTTCGTCGCGATGAGGGCCAGCGAACACGCCGATATAGAGATTCGGCGGTTGGCGATCGAATGCCTGCGCCAACTCGTCAGGGTCGCCCCCCAGGTGTTCTCCGACTTCGAGATTACGGTGCTCGCCGACGGCACCGAGGTCGCGACCAGCCCGCTGGCAACCGAAGTGTGAGGCGCGAATGCATTCGTATCGCAGTAAGCCGACCAGGTAATCTAGGTGCCCGTGAGTTCCATCGGATTCGACGTGACCGCCCGCCTGGGCACCCTGTTGACCGCGATGGTTACTCCGTTCAAGCCCGATGGCTCGCTCGATCGGGAGTCCGCGGCTCGGCTGGCCACCCGTCTGGTCGACGCTGGTTGCGACGGGCTGGTGCTATCGGGCACCACCGGCGAATCGCCCACCACGACCGATGACGAGAAGATCGCGCTGCTGGGCACGGTACTCGAGGCGGTCGGGGACCGCGCTCGGATCGTCGCGGGCGCGGGCACCTACGACACCGCCCACAGCGTCCGCCTGGCGCAGGCATGCGCCGCGGAGGGGGCGCACGGTCTGCTGGTGGTCACCCCGTATTACTCGCGCCCACCGCAGTCGGGCCTGATCGCACACTTCACGGCGGTCGCTGACGCGACCGATCTGCCGGTGATCCTCTACGACATCCCGCCGCGTTCCGTGGTCTCGATCGAATGGGACACCATTCGGGCCCTGGCCACCCATCCCAATATTGTGGCGATCAAGGATGCCAAGGGTGATCTGCACGGTGGCGGTCAGATCATCGCCGAGACCGGCCTGGCCTACTACTCGGGGGACGACGGGCTGAACCTGCCCTGGCTGGCGATGGGTGCGGCTGGCCTGATCAGCGTGTGGGGGCACGTGGCGGCCGGCCAGCTCCGGGACATGTTGACGGCCTTCGCCTCCGGGGACCTCACCACAGCTCGCAAGATCAGCGTCTCACTTGGGCCGCTCAACACTGCCCAGACGAGGCTGGGCGGTGTCACATTGGCGAAAGCAGGTCTGCGGTTGACCGGATTTGACGCCGGTGACCCACGGCTGCCGCAGCTTCCTGCCAGTGAATCGCAGATCGAGGCGCTAGCCGCAGACATGCGCGCCGCGGCGGTGCTTCGGTAGATGGCCCTGTAATGGATTCAGCACTCACGGCCCCGGGGCCGCTGGCCCCGGGGGGGCTTCGGGTGACCGCGCTCGGCGGCATCAACGAAATCGGACGCAACATGACCGTTTTCGAGCACCTGGGTCGACTGCTCATCGTCGACTGCGGAGTGCTGTTCCCCAATCACGACGAACCCGGAGTGGACCTGATTCTGCCCGATCTGCGGCACGTCGAGAATCGCCTCGATGATGTGGATGCGCTCGTGGTGACCCACGGCCACGAAGACCACATCGGCGCAATCCCGTTCCTGCTCAAGTTACGGTCCGACATTCCGATCGTCGGTTCGAAATTCACCCTCGCGCTGGTGGCGGCGAAATGCCGAGAGCACCGCATCAAGCCGGTGCTGGTCGAGGTGGCCGAGGGCACACGATCCAGCCACGGCGTCTTCGAATGTCAGTACTTTGCGGTCAATCACTCCATTCCCGGATGTCTGGCGATCGGTATCCACACCGGCGCGGGAACCGTGCTGCACACCGGTGACATCAAGCTCGATCAGCTGCCGCCGGACGGCAGGCCGACCGACCTGCCGGGAATGTCGCGACTCGGCGATGCCGGAGTGGACCTCTTCCTGTGTGATTCGACGAACTCGGAGATCCCGGGCGTCGGACCATCCGAGAGCGAGGTCGGCCCGGCGTTGCACCGTCTGATCCGCGGGGCCGACGGGCGGGTGATTGTCGCCTGCTTTGCTTCCAATGTTGATCGCGTGCAACAGATCATCGACGCGTCGGTGGCGTTGGGCCGACGGGTGGCCTTTGTCGGGCGCTCGATGTTACGCAACATGGGCATCGCGCGCGATCTGGGCTATCTGCACGTCGCCGACGAAGATGTCCTCGACATTGCCGCAGCCGAGATGATGCCGGCCGACCGGGTTGTGTTGATCACCACCGGAACTCAGGGTGAGCCGATGGCGGCGCTGTCGAGGATGTCGCGCGGCGAACACCGCAGCATCACCCTCACCGCCGGTGATCTCATCATCTTGTCTTCGTCACTGATCCCAGGCAATGAAGAAGCGATCTACGGCGTGATGGATGCGCTGGCCAAGATCGGCGCCCGTGTCGTCACCAATCAGCATGCGAGCGTACATGTCTCGGGCCATGCGTACTCCGGCGAGCTGCTGTTCCTCTACAACGGCGTACGGCCGCGCAACGTGATGCCCGTGCACGGAACCTGGCGCATGCTGCGCGCCAACGCCGCTTTGGCCGCGCGCAGTGGGGTGCCCGAAGAGAACATCGTGCTGGCCGAAAACGGTGTGAGCGTTGACCTGGTGTCCGGCCGGGCGAGCATCGCCGGCGGTGTGACTGTCGGAAAGATGTTTGTCGACGGGCTCATCACGGGCGACATCAGCGACGCCACCCTCGGGGAAAGGCTCATCCTGTCCTCGGGATTCATCGCGGTGACGGTTGTCGTTCGGCGCGGCACCGGCAAACCGGCGGCTCCGGCTCATTTGCATTCCAAGGGTTTTTCAGAGGATGCCAAAGCGCTGGAACCCGCGGTTCGCAAGGTCGAGGCCGAACTGGGCAACCTTGCCTCGCAGAACATCACTGAGCCGTCCCGGATCGCGCAGGCGGTGCGCCGGGCAGTCGGCAAGTGGGTGGGAGAGACCTACCGTCGGCAGCC
>CAZCHU010000062.1:0-15418 GCA_964498215.1 uncultured Mycobacterium sp.
CCGACGCCGACGGCCAGGCCGAGGCGGACGTCGAGGACTACGACGACGAGGCGGGTGAGGACGTCGACGCCGATCAGGCGACGGCAGCTGCGCGGGCACCGATGTCGCACGTCAAGGTTGCGCTCATCGCGGGTCTGGTCGGGGTGGTGGCCCTGACGGGTTTGACCGGTTGGCTGGGCTTTCGCGCCTACGAATCGAATCAGGCCGAGGCGGAGCGCAACCTCTTCCTGCAGGTGGGGCGGCAGGGTGCGTTGAATCTGACCACGATCGGGTACGAGAATGCTGAGGCCGATGTCCAGCGGATTCTCGATTCGGCCACGGGCACTTTCTACGACGACTTCCAACAGCGGGCGCAGCCGTTCGTCGAGGTTGTCAAGCAGGCTCAGTCGACGTCGGTGGGCACCATCTCCGAGGCCGGGTTGGAGTCCGTGGACGACAACGTGGCCCAGGTGCTTGTCGCAGTCACTGTTGAGACATCGAACGCTGGTGCGCCCGATCAGGAGCCACGGGCGTGGCGGATGCGCATCTCAGTGGAGAAGAACGGCGACGAAGCCAAGGTGTCCAATGTGGAGTTCGTGCCGTGAGCAAAGACGAGAAAGCCGACAAGGCAAACCTGGAGGACGACGCGGCCGTGGGTGCTGAGACCGACGTCGAGGAGACCACCGAGGATCAGGACTCCGAAGACTCCGGCGAGGTCAAGGACGCCCAGAAAGCGGGTGAGTCCGACGACGACAGCGAGGCCACTGCCGCGGACTCTGAGAAGTCTGACGACGGGGCCGGTGATACGGCTGAGGAATCAGAGGCCGACGAGGCGGAGGCCACGCCGGCCAAGCCGAAGCGCCGTATCGAATGGTCGCGTGTCACCGCATTCGTTCTGCTACCGACGTTGGCTTTGGTGCTTGCGCTGAGCGCTGGATACCTCAAGTTCCTGGACAATTCGGTCCGCAACAGCGAGATTGCGGCGGCAGTCTCTGTACAGGCCGCCAAGGACACCACCATCGCGATTCTGTCGTACCAGCCCGACACTGTGGAAGAGCAGCTTGGGGCGGCGCGGGATCTGCTGACCGGGGACTTCCGCGAGTCGTATATCGCTCTGACGAACGATGTCGTGATCCCCGGGGCGAGAGAGAAGCAGATCGCCGCGGTCGCTTCGGTTCCCGCCGCGGCGTCGGTGTCGGCCACCCCGACTGAGGCTGTGGTGCTGGTGTTTGTCAACCAGACGGTGAGTGTGGGCCAGGATCCCCCTACCGACACCGCGTCGAGCGTACGGGTGAAGCTGGAAAAGGTCGGCGACCGCTGGCTGATCTCCGAATTCGACCCGGTGTAACCCGGAGGTCAGCGCTGGTGCCGTCCCGGGTGGTTGCGTGCCACCAGCGGCAGCAGCACCCGCCGGGGTGCGAATCGGTTGAACAGGGCCGCCACGCGGTTCGGCGCGCCCGGCACGATCACCGGTGTTCCCCGATCGAATCCCTCGATCGCCGATCGGGCCACCGTGTCGGCTTCCACCCAGAGAAACTTTGGAAGCAGTTTCTCGGCCTCCTCGTCCGGAATGCCCGCGCTCTCACCGAATCCCGTGCGTACCGGTCCCGGGCAGACAGTCGCGGCTGTGACACCGGTGCCGCGTAACTCCTCGCGCATCGCCTCGGTATAGGAGAGGACGAACGCCTTCGCCGCGCCGTAGGACGCTTGCCAGGGCACCGGCCCGAAGGCGCCCACCGACGCAACGTTGAGCACCGCGCCCCGCTGGCGGGACACCATACCGGGCACGAATCGACTGCACAGGTCGACGACGGCCGCGACGTCGACCTCGACCAGCCGCAACTCGTCCCCAGGATTCGAACGTGCGACCGGGCCCACGGTGGACATGCCGGCGTTGTTGACCAGGACGTCGACGGTGAGGCCCAACGCGGCAACCCGATCGGGCAACGTCGCGCGTTCCGCCGGGTCGGCCAGGTCGGCAGGCAGCACGCGTGCGTGCCCACCCAGTGAATTCGCCAGGGCCCGCAGCCGTTCGGCACGGCGTGCCACCAGGATCACCCGGTAGCCGCGTCGGTCGAACTCACAGGCGAACTGCTCGCCGATTCCAGATGACGCGCCCGTGACGAGCACTGCGCCTGCCTCGGAGGCGGGAGGCAGCCTGGACATGCGGCACAGCCTAACGTGGTGGTTGTGACCCAGCGGCGACTCGCCGCGGTCGATGCGCAGACCTTCTGGATGTCGGCCGCGATCCCCAACGACCAGTTCCTGCTGTACGCCTTCGAGGAGGGGTCGACCGGCATCGATCGAGCGCTGCGTGACATCCGGGACAGAGCCCGGGCCTGTGTCGAGTTGAGACTGCGCATCGTCGACGACCGGTTCTGGGCCTACCCGCGCTGGGTCCTCCGCGAGGTCGGTCCGGAACAGTTCACGGTGCACGAGCCGGCCGAAGGTACGTGGGCGGGCTGCCTGGCCGCGGTGGCGGCACTGACGCAGGATCAGCTCGATCCGCGGGTGATGACGTGGCGGCTGCATGTGTTTCCCACGCTCGAGGGCGTGCCGGGGGGAAGCCGCCGCGCGACGGTGGTGGTGCTGCAGATTTGTCATGCGCTCGCCGACGGGGCCCGGTCTTCGGCGCTGGCGGGCTACCTATTCGGTCGCGCGGGCGCGGTGCCGAGCGTGGCGTCGCGGCGGCACACCCCAGCTGGTTTTGCGCGGCGGGCGTTCTCGGCGGGACGTGCGCACCGCGCGTTGGTTCACGAGACAGCCACCGGGTTGATTCCCGACAGGCCGGTGTCGCGCCCGGTGCTTCGTACCAACACGCGGCCCTCCGGGACTCGCTATGTCCGGACGGTGATCTGTGAGCCAGGCCATCTACCGGGCCCGACGATCACCGTGGGGGTGTTGACGATGGTGTCGACGGCGCTGGCCGGACACTTGCGCGAACTCGGCGACGACCCTGCCCGGCTGGGTGCCGAGGTTCCGATGTCCAAGACCGGACCGCGGCTGGCGCACAACCACTTTGGCAATGTCGGCGTTGGCCTTCACCCGGATGTGGGGGCCGAACTCAGGGCCCACCGGATTGCCGGTGAGCTGCACGATCGTCGTCGTCGGGCCGCCCACCCGGCGATGCGCGCACAGGATGAGGCTTTGGCGTCGGTTCCCGCCCCCTTACTGCGTTGGGGCGTTTCACAATTCGACCCCAACGCCCGGTCGCTCACCGCGACCGGCAATACCGTGGTCTCCAGTGTCAACCGCGGCGCCCGGGACCTGCGGTTCGGCGCGGCCCCCGTGCTGTTCACCGCCGGTTTTCCCGGCTTGTCGCCGATGATGGGTGTGACTCACGGCGTGCACGGTATCGGCGACGTGATTGCGGTCAGTGTGCATGCGGCGCAATCCGCGATCGGGGACTTCGATGCCTACCTAGAGCGGTTGGAGCGCGAACTGCGAGGCAAGGCTTGACCGCCGACTCTGGCCAGCGCGTTGGACATCGACCGTGTCGCCGCCTCGCGGTGGTCACCCATTCCCACCAGGGTGTCGATGACCAGCGGGCCCAGGATCTGGTCCAGTCCGTGGCCTTCGTGACCGAAGAAGCCGGCCATTTCTAGCATTACGGCGCCGTGACTGACGCTCCAGAGCCGCCCGGCCACGGTCAGTTCGTCGTCATGGCGAATTCTGTCCGCGACGATCATCCGGTGCACGGCGCGACGCAGCGCGCCGAACGAGGCGGCCCACTCGGCACGGTTGGTTGCGCTACCGGTGACGGTGAGATCGGTGCGATAGGCCGCGATCGACACCGGTGTGGAGGTACCGAAAATCAGCTGGTAGCGCCCGGGGTTGGCGAGTGCGAAACGGTGATAAGCCAGCCCCATCGCGAGGAAATCGGCTACCGGGTCGTCGGTCTCGGGCACCTCGGTCAGCGCCTGGGTGAAGCGGGCGAACGCCTCGACCGCGATAGCGTCAAGTAGGCCTGCCATGCTGCCGAACTGGGTGTACACCGCCATCGTTGATATACCTGCCTCGGTCGCCACATTGCGGGCGCTCAGACCGGGCAGTCCGTCGCGTTCAAGGATGTCGATGCCTGCCGCGATCAGCTTTTCGCGAGGTTCGCTCACGGTCGCCATGGTGCCATAACGGCGTTATCTTCCGGCGGGGGCGTTATGCCGATTCTCGGTAGGTGCCGTACGGGTTCCTCAGGCGGCGGCGGGTGCGGGTTCTCGAATCGCCTTCTCCATCTGGCAAAACTCGCTTTCGATGTCGTCGTTCTGACGCTTGGTGAACAGCGAGACGACCACGGCCACGGCCGTGCACGCGATGAAGCCGGGAACGATTTCATACATCAGGTCCGCCAGCGAGTCGGTCTGGCCCCAGACGCCGACCACCACGGCGCCGGCGATCATCCCGGCGATCGCACCGGGGGAGGTGAGGCCGCGCCAGAACAGCGACAAGATGATCAGCGGGCCGAACGCGGCGCCGAAACCCGCCCAGGCGAATCCGACAAGATCCAGAATCGTCCCGCCCGGGTCGAGCGCGAGAATGATCGCCACGACCGCGACGGTCAACACACCGAGCCGGCCATAGTTGACCAACGTCTTCGGGCTGCTTTCTTTGCCGAAGGCGTGGTAGATGTCTTCGACCAGAGCTGAGGAGCAGACAATCAGTTGCGATGAAATCGTCGACATCACGGCGGCGAGCACGGCTGCCAGCACGATTCCGGCGACGAAAGGGTGGAACATGATCTGGGCTAGCTGAAGGAACACAGTTTCGGCGTTGTCGAGCGTTTCGCCCCGTTGCCAGAAGAACGCAAGCCCCGCGAATCCGGTGGCGATCGCGCCAATGGAGCTGAGCACCATCCAGCTGATACCGATCCGGCGGCCGGCCTTGGCGTCGGCCGGGGAACGCAATGCCATGAACCGGACGATGATGTGGGGCTGACCGAAATAGCCGAGACCCCAGGCCGCAGCGGACAAGACAGCCATGACGCTGCCGCCGTAGAAGAGGGAGGTGCGGTGCATTTCGTTGCCGGGGTCGGCGAGGTTGTGAGCCGCGTCTGCCGCCCCGACCGCGTTCACCACTTCACCCGGGCCGCCAACGGCGATGATCGTGACGATGGGAACTGCGATGAGGGTGGCGAACATCAACAGCCCCTGCGCGACGTCGGTGAGTGTTGCACCGAGGAATCCGCCGAACAGCGTGTAGCTGAGCGTGATTCCGGCCACGAGCAGCATTCCCACCATGTAGGTCGAGCCGAACGTCGATTCAAAGAACACACCGCCGGCGACCATGCCGGACGAAACATAGAAGGTGAAGAACACCAAGATGATCGTGCCGGCAGCGATACGAAGAACATGCGAATGATCGCGCAGCCTGTTCTCGAAAAAGCTCGGCACGGTGATGGAGTTGTTGGCGATTTCGGTGTAGGCCCGCAGGCGTGGGGCGACAAGGCGCCAGTTGAGGTACGCGCCGGTCACCAGCCCGATAACGATCCACGCCTCCCCGAGACCCGTGGCATAGATAGCGCCGGGCACCCCGAGAAGTAACCAGCCGGACATGTCCGATGCCCCGGCCGACAATGCCGCAACTCCGGGGGTGAGTTGTCGGCCGGCGAGCATGTAATCTTCCAGGTCGCTGGTCTGGCGGTAGGCGTAGTAGCCGATCGCGACCATCGCGGCGAAGTACAGGCCGATGGCCAGCATCTGAAACGTCGAGTCGGTCATATCCGTGTCCTTGTTCCATGGGGTGGCGTGTCACGGGCGTCGTTCATCCGGCGCGCTGCGGGGGAAGCCACGTGGCACAGCAGTTTTCGGGCTAACCATCCCTTCTGTCGAAGCTGTAGTCGATGACATTGCAGCCAAGGGGGTTCAGGCCAGCCGGGGGAGGTGCCCCGAATCAGTTGGCTCATCAATCGTATGAGAAATCCGACGGCGCAGTGTGCGATCGGACTAGGTTCTGCCGAACATCTTCTGCGCCCTGACATGGGTCCCTGCGTCCATTGGCGCCTTGCTCATGGTTGCCACGGTGGCATTGCGGTGCTATACAGGACGGCATATAACACTGTTATAGGGAGTCGCAATGGGCAACCGCTATCTTGAGGGAGCGTTCGCCCCGCTCTCTGAGGAGTTCACGCTCACCGACCTGGAAGTGACGGGCTGCATCCCGGACTACCTTGACGGTCGATACCTGCGGAATGGGCCGAATCCCATCGGCGAGATCGATCCCGAGCTATACCACTGGTTCATCGGCGACGGAATGGTCCATGGCATCCGGATTCGCGGTGGACGGGCCGAGTGGTACCGCAACCGCTGGGTCCGCGGTCCGCTTGCGGCGAAGGCGCTCGGTGAGCCGGTGCCCGCCGGTCGCGCCTCGATATCGCAGCTCGGGGCCAACACCAACGTGATCGGTCATGCGGGTAGAACGCTTGCTCTGGTCGAGGGCGGCGTCACCAACTACGAACTGAGCGACGAACTGGACACTGTCGGGGTCTGCGATTTCGACGGCACCCTCGGCGGCGGATACACCGCCCACCCCAAGCGCGACCCCGAAACTGGTGAACTGCACGCGGTGTCCTACAACATGCTGCGCGGAAATACGGTGCAGTACAGCGTGATCGGTACCGATGGACGGGCCCGGCGCACCGTCGACATCGAGGTCGGTGGTAGCCCGATGATGCACGACTTCTCCCTGACCGAACGCTACGTGGTGTTCTACGACCTGCCGGTCACGTTCGACGCCCGGCAGGCAGCCACCATGGCCGTACCGCCAGGTCTGCGCCTGCCGGCGCAGTTGTTGCTATCCGCGTTGATTGGCCGCGTGCGCATCCCTGATCCCATTGCCGCGCGCATACCGGTTGGCGGCGCGACGGATCGCCGATTCCCCTACTCGTGGAACGCTGACTATCCGGCGCGGGTCGGCGTCATGCCGCGGGAGGGCACCAATGCCGACGTTCGATGGTTCGACGTAGAACCGTGCTACGTATTTCATCCGATGAACGCCTACGACTCGGACTCGCCGGCCGGAGACACGGTTGTCCTCGATGTGATTAGGCATCCCAAGATGTTCGACACCGATAACCGCGGTCCCAACGAGGGGCCGCCCACGCTGAACCGCTGGACTGTGGATCTCGCCGATGGCAAGGTCCGAGAGTCGCGTATTGACGACCGTGGTCAGGAGTTCCCGCGCATCGACGAGCGGCTCGTCGGGAAGCGTCATCGGTTCGGCTATGCACCGTGTGTGGGTGACGGCGCCGACGGTGGGAATACCTTGCTCAAGCATGACTTGGTGGGCGACGATACCGTCGCAAGATCGTTCGGTCATGGGAAGGTATTGGGCGAGTTCGTTTTTCATCCTTCGTCGGCAGATGCTGCCGAGGACGATGGTGTGCTGATGGGCTATGTGTATGACCGGGCGACCGATCGTAGCGAGCTCGCGGTCCTGAGCGCCTACGATCTCGAGGACATCGCCAGCATCAAACTGCCCCATCGCGTTCCAGCGGGATTTCACGGTAACTGGGTAGCGGCAGGCTGACCGCGCCGCGGCTCCGCGAATGTGCCGGCTCATCCGGCGAGGGCGGTGTGTCGCGTATGAAACTGCCCAATCGGCGGGGAGAGAACTGGAACGCGTTCTAGTCTCGTGAGTCATGGGGTTTCTCAAGCAGGATGCGCCCGTCGTTGACTATGCGCAGTGGAGCAAAGGCACCCGCGCGGAGCGCATCGTCCCGATGGCCCGGCACTGGGCCGAGGTCGGGTTTGGCACACCTATCGTCTTGCACCTGTTCTACGTCGCGAAGATCCTGCTGTATGTCGTTCTGGCCGGCTTGATAGCGCTGAACACCGAGGGGGTTGGGGGTTTCACCGACGTCGCCTCCTGGTATGACGAGCCGATCGTCTACCAGAAGGTCGTGTTCTTCACGATGTTGTTCGAGGTCATCGGCCTGGGATGCGGGTTCGGGCCGCTGAACAACCGGTTCTTCCCGCCGATGGGGTCGATTCTCTACTGGTTGCGGCCCAGAACGATCCGGTTGCCGCCATGGCCCGGTCGAGTTCCGCTGACCAGTGGCGATACTCGCAGCCTGTTCGACGTGGTGCTGTACGGAGCGCTCCTGGCGGTGCTCCTTTTCGCGCTGTTCTCTGAGGGCACCGGTCCCATTCCCGAGCTCGGTACCGAGGTAGGTGTGCTCCCGGTGTGGCAGACCGCGACAATCCTCTTGCTGTTGGCGATAGCAGGCCTGCGCGACAAGGTGATCTTCCTGGCCGCCAGGGGCGAGGTCTACGGCGCTCTGGCGGTGTGTTTCCTGTTCAGCGGGGCGGACATCATTATCGCCGCCAAACTGGTTTGCCTGGTCATCTGGATGGGGGCTGCGACATCGAAACTCAATAGACATTTTCCGTTCGTCATCTCCACCATGATGAGCAACAACCCGGTGTTCCGGCCGCGATGGATCAAGCGGAAGTTCTTCGAGCACTTCCCCGACGATCTGCGGCCGGGCCGGGCGTCTCGGTGGCTAGCGCATGTCTCCACCGCGATTGAGATGCTGGTACCGCTGGTGCTGTTCTTCTCGCACGGCGGGCCGGTCACCATGATCGCGGCGTTTGTGATGCTGTGCTTCCACTTCGGGATCTTGTCGTCCATTCCGATGGGTGTGCCGTTGGAGTGGAACGTCTTCATGATGTTTTCCGTGCTGGCACTCTTCGTCGGCCACTCCGGCATCGGACTCGGCGACCTGACGAGCCCGTGGCCGATCGTGCTGTTCGCCATCGTTGCGGGCACTGTCGTACTGGGAAACCTGTTCCCGCGCAAGGTGTCCTTCCTGCCCGGAATGCGCTACTACGCAGGCAACTGGGACACCAGCCTGTGGTGCATCAAGCCATCGGCGGATGCCAAGATTACGGATGGAATCGTCGCTATCGCCAGCATGCCCGCCGCGCAAATGGAGAAGTTTTATGGCAGTCGAGAGACCGCCGAGATGTACCAATACATGGGATACGCTTTCCGCTCGTTCAACACTCACGGTCGGGCAATGTTCACCCTCGCGCACCGGGCGATGGCAGGCCACGACGAGGCCGACTACGTGCTGACCGACGGTGAGCGGATCTGCAGCACCGCGATCGGATGGAACTTCGGCGATGGGCACATGCACAACGAACAACTGATTGCCGCGCTGCACAGGCGATGCCACTTCGAACCCGGCGAGGTGCGGGTACTGCTCCTGGATGCGCAGCCCATTCACAAGCAGCGCCAGGAGTACCGGCTGGTCGACGCTGCGGCCGGTGAGTTCGAACGTGGCTACATCCTCGTCGCCGACATGGTCACCCGCCAACCCTGGGACGACACGGTGCCGGTGCACGTGACCTGGCAGAAGGACGGCACCGAGGTGGATTGACCCCAATTCGCTTAGGGGACAGGGCTATTGACTCAGCCCATCACGTCGCGGACCGGAACGCTCTCCAGGCCCGTCAACAACAGCTCTCGGGACGTGTCGAGGTGCCTGCGCCAATGGGCTTCGGCGCCTTCGGCATCGCCGGACCGCAGGAACTGCATCAGCTTCCGGTAGGAGCGCATCAGCTTGTCGTAATCGCCCTTGGACACCGGCCCGCGCTCGTTGACCACGAACGCCGTATGGCTGACCGTGATCTCGTGCAGCATGCCGGCGATGATGCTCAGCGTTGCGTTCCCGGACAGCTGGACCACCCGCAGGTGAAACGCTCCCGTGTTCTCGGCCAGCCGGCCCGACTGCCAGCCGTCGGAGACGAGCTCCTGCAGCAGCCGGTCGAGCTCATCGAAAGCCTCCGTCGAACCTGATTCGGCGAGCAGGCGGGCGGCCATGGGTTCGATGCCGGCCTTGGCTGTCAGCAGGTCGGCGATCGTCGCACCCGATAGTTCCAGCAGCAGGCCGGCAGGGCGGGCCACGATTTCGGGGCCGGGCACCCGAACCCGGGCGCCGGTGCGGGAGCCGCGGCGCACCTCGACGAGGCGTTCGGACTCCAGGACGCGCACGGCCTCCCGCAAGGTGGGCCGGCTGACTCCGAAGTGTGCCATCAGCTCGGCCTCGTTGGGCAGAAAATCGCCCTCGGTGAGCTTCCCGTCGACCACCATGCGGCGCAGCGTCCCGGCGACCAGTTCTGCGGTCTTGGGGGAGCGAACGGCGGTGCGTGACGAGGCCGCGTTCAGACCGATCATCGGTGCCAGCGGTGTGTCTCGAGCCACGGCACCTCCTCCACGATCGACCCGATGCCGCCTCCGCAGCTGTGCAACTCAGTAAACCATGTGAGTGGGGTGACCCCGGCACTAATGGTATCCACGCAGGTCGATGGGCGCCTCGACGGCGCCGGGTTGCCGGAGCAGACGGCCGCATCCGCCCAGCAGCAGGTTGACCTAGTAAACCTAGTCGTTTACGTTCGAGGGGACCCATCGTCGAAGGAGAATTCCCATGGCTGAAGCCGTCATAGTCGAGGCTGTTCGGTCGCCGGTCGGCAAGCGCAACGGAGGGCTGTCCGGAGTGCATTCCGGCGAGTTGTCCGCGCAGGTGCTCAATGGTTTGGTGGCGCGCGCTGGTGTCGACCCGGCGATCGTTGACGACGTCATCTGGGGTTGCGTCATCCAGGCCGGGGAGCAGGCGCTCGACATCGCGCGGACCGCGGTGCTCGCGGCAGGGTGGCCGGAATCGGTGCCCGGCGTGACGGTGGACCGGCAGTGCGGTTCCAGCCAACAGGCGGTCCATTTTGCTGCCGCGGGCGTGGTCGCCGGCCACTACGACGTCGTGGTCGCTGGTGGCGTGGAATCGATGTCCCGCACGCCGATGGGCGCGTCGTTGGCCAACGGCGGGCATCCCTACCCGGAGGCGTTCCGCGGCCGGTATAGCCAGACGCCCAACCAGGGCATCGGTGCGGAAATGATCGCCGAGCAGTGGGGCCTCAGTCGAACCGTCTTGGATGAGTTCTCCCTCGGATCGCACGAAAAAGCCGCTGCCGCACAGGACTCCGGCGCTTTCGACGATCAGATTGTCGCCATCAACACCCAGGACTCCGTCGTGGACAAGGACGAAGGCATCCGTCGCGGTGGCACCATCGAATCGATCGGCAAGATCAAGCCGGCTTTCAAGGAGGACGGCGTGATCCATGCGGGCAACAGTTCGCAGATCTCGGACGGTTCGGCGGCGTTGTTGTTCATGTCCGCTGAGAAGGCGAAGTCGCTGGGCGTCAAGCCACTCGCCAAGGTCCACACCGCGGTACTTGCCGGAGCCGACCCGGTCATCATGCTGACCGCACCGATCCCGGCTACCCAGAAGGCGCTGCGGCGCTCCGGCCTCTCGATCGATGAGATCGGCGTGTTCGAGGTCAACGAGGCCTTCGCGCCCGTTCCGCTGGCATGGCTGAAAGACATCGGTGCCGACGAGAAGACCCTCAACCCCAATGGCGGCGCAATCGCGTTGGGCCACCCGCTGGGCGGTTCGGGTGCCCGCATCATGACCACGATGCTTCACCACATGCGGGACAAGGGGATTCAGTACGGTCTGCAGACAATGTGCGAAGGCGGCGGCCAAGCCAACGCCACCATCCTGGAGTTGCTGTGACCGAACAAGACGGGGCGGCTCCCGCGGCGTTGGCGCAGCGCCGGGGCAACGTCATGATCATCACCATCAACCGGCCCGAGGCGCGCAACGCCATCAACAGCGCGGTGAGCATCGCGCTGGGTGACGCGATGGCCGAAGCCCAGCGGGACCCGGATGTCTGGGCGGTCGTGCTCACCGGTGCAGGAGACAAGTCCTTCTGCGCCGGTGCAGACCTCAAGGCACTGTCCAAGGGCGAGAGGATCGGTCACCCAGAGCATCCCAAGTGGGGTTTCGCCGGCTACGTCCGTCATTTCATCGACAAGCCGACGATCGCCGCGGTCAACGGCACGGCGCTGGGCGGCGGTACCGAACTCGCGCTGGCCAGTGACCTCGTCGTGGCCGGCGAGGGTGCGAAATTCGGTCTGCCGGAAGTGAAGCGGGGACTGATCGCCGCCGCGGGCGGCGTCTTCCGGATTGTCGACCAGCTGCCTCGCAAGGTCGCGCTGGAGATGATGTTCACCGGTGAACCGATTACCTCTACCGAGGCCCTCAAATGGGGACTGATCAACGACGTGGTTCCGGACGGGACCGAACTCGAGGCCGCGCTCGCGCTCGCTCAGCGCATCACGGTCAACGCGCCACTGGCTGTGCAGGCCAGCAAGCGCGTGGCCGTTGGGGCCGACGACGGTGTGGTGGCCGCCGACGAGCCGGGGTGGGCGCGGACCATGCGTGAGGTGGCGACGGTGTTTGCGACCGAAGACGCCAGGGAAGGACCATTGGCGTTTGCGCAGAAGCGTCCACCGGTATGGAAAGCCAAGTAAGCCAAGTAGATGAGGGCAGGGAAACCCGATGAAGCGATTGATCTACGACGCTGAGCACGAGGCGTTCCGCGATACCGTGCGCGGATACATCGACAGTGAGTTGGTTCCCAACGCCGAGAAGTGGGAGACCGAACGAATCGTCGACCGGTCAGCTTACGTGGCGGCCGGTAAGCACGGGCTTATCGGTTTCAACATGCCCGAGGAGTACGGGGGCGGTGGCAGCGACGATTTCCGGTTCAACGCCGTCATCGACGAGGAAATGGCCAAGGCCGGTGTGCCCGGGCCCGCGTTGAGTCTGCACAACGACGTCGTTGGACCGTACTTCAAGGATCTGTGCAACGACGAGCAGAAAGAGCGCTGGCTGCCCGGAATCGCCAGCGGCGAGACGATCATCGCGGTCGCGATGACCGAGCCCGGCGCTGGCAGCGACCTCGCGGGCATCCGAACCTCGGCGGTGCGTGACGGGAGCGGGCCGGACGCCGACTGGATCGTCAACGGCTCCAAGACGTTCATCTCGTCGGGTATCAACTCCGATCTCGTCGTCGTGGTCGCACGCACCGACCCGGAAGCCGGGCACAGAGGATTCACGCTGCTGGTTGTCGAGCGCGACATGCCCGGCTTCACCCGCGGCCGAAAGCTCGACAAGATGGGTCTGCACGCGCAGGACACGTCCGAACTGCACTTCGAGCACGTCCGGGTACCGTCGGCCAACGTGCTCGGCACGGAGGGCCGCGGTTTCTACCATTTGATGCAGAACCTGCCGTCCGAGCGGCTCTCGATCGCAATCTCTGCCACCGCCGGTGCGCGGGAAACATGGCGACAGACAGTGCAATACGCCAAGGACCGCAAGGCGTTCGGGCAGCCCATCGGCAGCTTCCAGCACAATCGCTTCCTGCTCGCCGAGATGGACACCGAACTCGAAGTGACCGAGCAGTACATCGACCGGTGCCTGCAAGGGGTGGTCGACGGCGACCTCACGGCGGTTGAAGCCGCCAAGGTGAAGTGGTGGGCCACCGAGACAGCCAAGAAGGTGATCGACGGCTGCGTGCAGTTGCACGGCGGGTACGGATACATGATGGAGTACCGAGTGGCCCGCGCCTACGTGGACTCCCGTATCCAGACGATATTCGGGGGCACCACCGAGATCATGAAAGAGATCATCGGTCGCGACCTCGGCATCTAGGTCTGGCTGCCGATGTGTTCCTAGCCGGTCGGTGCGTCTGGGGCCGGTGAGGGCGATTCCGCGGCCGCCGGCGCAGTGCTCGTCGTGGTCGGGGTCGTCGTCTCGGCGGCCGTGGTGGTCGTGGTGGTCGTCTGGGTCGGACTGGTGGTTGCCGGGGTGATCGGCGCCGGCGCCTTGGCTGGGTCGAGGACCTCGTCGATCAGATAGATGACGGCGTTCTCCGCCTGGATGCCGCCGCAGACCACCTTGGCGGTCTCGTTGACCGCGACGTCACCCCCGGAGCCGGTCACTTCGATCTCTTCGCCTTGCTGGGTCGGTCGCTGCCCCTTGACATCGTCTGGACCCAACAGGCCGAGGAAGGCGTGGTAGTACATCAGGCTGGTCAGCGCGGCCGGATCGGTGCGCAACACCTCGAGTTGTTCGGGCGGCAGCGCTGCGAACGCCTCATTGGTCGGCGCGAACACCACATACGGGCCGTTGTTGAGGACGGGAACGATGTTGACAGCCGGGTTGAGTTGGCCCGAGATCGCTGCGTTGAAAGTGCTGGCTTCGGGGATGCTGGCCAGTGCGGTGCCCACCGGCACCTTGGCCAGGTTCTTCCAGTTCGGCACCGCCTCTTTGAACTCGCCGCAGTCTGGGCCCTGAGGATCGGGGATCTCGGCCACCGGGGTGGTTGTCGGTTCGGCTTGGGCGCTGACCGCGAGCGGAACCGACAGGGCGATCGCGACGACGCCCGCCGAGACTCCGATGGCTTTACTGGTACGAGTCTTCACGTTCTGCTCCTCATCCTCGTCAGGTCGCCTGGCATGGTATGCGCAGGAATTAGTCACGGCCAAGTTGAGAAGTTGTCGTATCGGCGGCGACAAACGTTACTGACAACCGTCTGAGCTGCGCTTTTCCATTCATGGGTGAATCGCCTCACCCCGGGCTCCTGCCGTCGCGCGGCTCCGGTTCTACGATGGCGGCCATGCCCGAGCCACTGATCCTTCCCATCGCCGGGCGCCTGCCCGAGCTACACCCGCAGAGTTGGGTGGCGCCGAATGCCACGCTGCTCGGTCAGGTCGTCCTGTCGGCCCGGTCGAGTGTCTGGTACGGGGCGGTGCTGCGGGCCGAGGTAGAGCCCATTGAGATCGGAACGGGCACCAACATCCAGGACGGTGCCACGATCCACGTCGACCCGGGTTTTCCGGCCCGGGTCGGTGCGGGCGTCACTGTCGGCCACAACGCGGTGCTGCACGGGTGCACCGTCGAGGACGACTCACTGGTCGGCATGGGTGCGGTGGTCCTCAACGGCGCCGTCATCGGTGCTGGATCGTTGATCGCAGCCGGAGCGGTGGTGCCGCAGGGGGTGGTCATACCGCCGCGCTCGATGGTGGCCGGGGTACCGGCCAAGGTGCGTCGCGAACTGAGCGAGGACGAGGCCGCCAATATCCGTACCAACGCGTTGCTGTACCAGGAGTTGGTCAACATGCATCGTGACGCGGGGAATTCCTAGCTCGACGACGACACACGGTGAGGCGCGAGGGCGCGCGCCGGGTAACTCCGCGCACCCTGAATGGCTCGCGCATTGTTTGTAGAGTGGGGATCATGCGCTCTGGGCGGCTCGTAGCGGGTACGTCCGGGACGGGAGCGCCCAGACTTTCGCGGATCCTTCGGGACCACACGGCGCAGGCGCACCGTAACGCCGAGGCGGCGATGCCTCCGGACTTGGTTCGCTGCGGCGCGTGGAAGTACCTGGCCGTGCTCAACGGCTTGTTGGTGTTCCATACGGCAGTGGCGGAGTTCAGTAGAGAGACCATCGCCAGCGAACTCGGCCCTGATATCGCCCTGCTGAGCCGGGCACAGGAGCTGCGAGCAGATATCCGGTTGATGTTGCCGCGGCTATCGCAG
>CAZCHU010000062.1:15518-17611 GCA_964498215.1 uncultured Mycobacterium sp.
CCGGGCACAGGAGCTGCGAGCAGATATCCGGTTGATGTTGCCGCGGCTATCGCAGGCCGATAGGGCGAAAGCTTTCCGCCCTGGCCGGGACTGGCCTGCCTTGGCAGCCGAACAGTTGAGCGGCGGGAGTGCGGAGAGAGTCGGCGCGGCATACGTGGCGGCCGGGTCGGTGCTCGGCGGCCGGGTCATCGCTGCGAGTCTCGATGCGGCCGGCTGCGACTATCCGCGGTCGTTTTTTGCCTCAACGGAGCTGGAACCCGGCTGGCATTGGCACCGGTTCAAGGCGGCGCTAGATGTCTTCGGCGAATCCGGGGTGGACTCGGGTCGCGTCGTCGCGGGCGCATTGGCCGCGTTCGGGTTGGTTGGCGACATTCTGAAATCGACCGATACCGAACCCGGAGCGGCCTGATGAGCGGCGGTGGTATCACGCGAAGAGGCAAGGCCGGGGTCATTTCTGGGGACCCTGAGCCATGAAGCCGGGTTACATCCGTAGCGAGTCGGCGCCGAGAGCGCGTCTCTCGTGACGCGGCCGCCACACGCCGATCTGTCCGGCGAGATCTACCAGATCGCGCGAACCCGGGCAGCGCCCTACAACGAATGGCCTTCGGTAATCCGGCGTCGCAAGATCGTGGTGTCGGTGGTGTTGCTGATCGGGGCTGTGCTGCTGGGCTATTCGTTGAGCCGTGAGCCAGGCGATGAATCGTTCATCTGGCTCACCCTTGCGCTGGCCGCGGTCTGGGCTCTGGGCGCGTTCGCCTCGGGCCCACTACATCTCGGTCATGTCCGCTTTCGAGGTCGCAACCAGCGCCCGGTCATTACCGGGATTGTCGTCGGGTTGGCGTTGGGTGCGGTGTTCGTCCTGGGCGGGTTGGTCGCTCGCCAAATCCCCGTTGTGCGCGAGTACATTACGCGTGTCCTCGAGTTCTCCGACGCTGGCCCGCTGCTACTCATCGTGTTCATCACGGTGATCAACGGTGTGGCCGAGGAACTGTTCTTCCGCGGTGCCCTGTACACGGCGCTGGGTAACCGCCGTCCGGCGATCGTCTCGACCGTGTTGTATGTCATCGTCACAGGTGCCGCCACCGGCAATCCGATGTTGGGGTTCGCGGCGATCATCCTGGGCTCGGTCTGCGCGCTCGAGCGGCGGGCTACCGGGGGAGTACTCGCTCCGATACTCACGCATTTCTTCTGGGGCTTGGTCATGGTGCTCGCGCTTCCGCCCATTTTCGGCCTCTAGCGGAGCGGATGCGCCAACTCGTCCTGCCGCATCTTCGCCGCGTACAGGGCGACCGCCGCCAACACCACGGGCGCGATCCCCGCGACCAGAAAGATCGATTGCATCGAAACGACTTTCGACAGGGGGCCGACGATCGCGAACGACACCGGCATGAAGGCCAGCGAGACGAAGAAGTCCAGGCTCGACACCCGGCCCAGCATCTGCGTGGGGACCCGGCGTTGCAACAGGGTGCCCCAGATCACCATGCCCGCCCCATCGGTAACACCGACGGCGAACGTCGCCGCGCCCATCACGGTGAAAGACGATGTGAAGCCGACGATGACCAACGGGAGGGAACCGAGGCCCCACATCGCCATCATCACCGTCAGGTAGCGGCGGGGCAGCCGCCCCGACGACACCGCCAGCGCGCCCAGGGCGCTACCCATCCCGAAAAACGCCAGGATGAAGCCGTAAGTCCGAGCGCCATCGTCGAACCGATTGTTGGCGATGAACGGGAGCAGCACCTCGATGGGGCCGAGTACCAGGAGGACGAACAGGCTCGCGAACAGCAGCGTCCACAGCAGCCAGGGCGTGCGAAGCATGAACACGAAACCGTCTCGCAGATCGCGCAGCACGTGCGTGCGCAGGTCCTCGGTCTCGGGGCGAGGTTCTTCTGCGGTCGGTCTGGTCGCGATCAGCAATGTGAGGCCGATACCGAACAACACCGCCACTACAGCCGAACCCAGGGCGGGGAACGTCGCACCCACCAGCATGCCCGCGACGGCGGGGCCGACGGCACGCTGAAACACCGGACGCACCGTGCCTTCCACACCGTTGGCTGCCAGCAGTTGTTCGGCGGGCAGAATCCTCGGCAGGA
>CAZCHU010000063.1:0-17235 GCA_964498215.1 uncultured Mycobacterium sp.
GCAGCTCGGGCGCCTCGAACGCCAACAGCCATTCGTAGTCGCCCAGCGCGAACGCCGGCACCGTATTGGCTCGCACATCCTTGTAGCCGCGCGCCGCCATTCCGTGTTCGGACAGCATCCGACGACGCTCGTCATCGGGCAGCAGGTACCAGTCCAGCGACCGGACGAACGGGTACACGCAGATGTAGGCGCCGGGCTCCTCACCCGCCAGGAACGCCGGTATGTGGCTCTTGTTGAACTCGGCGGGTCGGTGCAACGCCACGTTGCTCCACACCGGCGCCGAGGCACGCCCGATCGCGGTGGCGCGACGGAAATCGGAGTATGTCGCCTGCAACGCCTCGACGGTCTCGGCGTGCGTCCACATCATGAAATCCGCATCGGCGCGCATCCCGGCGATGTCGTACAGACCGCGCACCACGACACCGTTGTCCTCCTGGAGCTTCAGGAACGTCGAGGTCTCGTCGATGATGGCCGCGCGCGCATCGTCGGCGGAAGGCAGATCACCCGGCCGCACGGCGAACACCGAGAACATCAGATAGCGGATGGTGGAGTTGAGGGCGTCGTAGTCGAGCTTGGCCATGCGCCCATCGTGCCACGCACACATTTTCCGGCCGTTCCGTCACCGCCCGAAAGGCACAGCCAGTGCCGCGACCGCGCGCGTCGCGGCCGCCACACACGCGGGTACCCCGATGCCGTCGAGGTAGGCCCCCGCCACCGCCAGCGACGGCGGCAGCCCGGCCCGTATCTCGGCGACCAGACCGGCGTGCCCCGGCCCGTACTGCGGCATCGCGTCTATCCAGCGCGCCACCCGGTGATCCACCGGTTCCGCCGAGATGCCGAACAACGTGTCGAGGTCCTCCCGCGCCCAGTTCAACAGTTCCTCATCGCCGACACTGAGGGCGGCACTGCTCTCGGCGGGGTCACCGAACCGTCCGAACGACAACCGGACCATCTCGACACTGTCATGACGTCCCCACTTGCGCGACGACAGCGTTATCGCCTTGGCGTGTACACCTCCTCGGTCGGCCACCAGCACTCCGGATTGCTCCGGTAGCGGCGTCCCGCCCGGCAACGCCAGGGCGACTACCGCCGCGGAGGCGACCGGGATCTGCGCAGCCGCAGCCGCGCTGCGCGAGGCGAGGTCGGTGAGCAGCACCGGCAGTCGCGGCGCGGGGACCGCAAGAACCACTGCGTCAGCGAACCTGCGGGCGCCCTGGTCGTCGATGAGCTCCCACCCCCGCGGCGCGCGATGGATGCTGCAGACGGCCGCCTGTACCCAATCCAGGCCGGAGCTGCGCACCAATGCGTCGACCAGCACCCTGTATCCACCGTCCACCGCGCCAAACACCGACCCCGTCTGCGGCGGCGGGAGGGCCGTGCGTACCGCCTCGGTCAAGCTGCTGGCCCCGCGGTCCAGCGCCGCCGCCACCGTCGGCGCCGCGGCCCGAATCCCGATCGTCGCTGCAGAACCGGAGTACACGCCGGACAGCAGTGGGTCGACCGACCTGGTCACCACCTGCTCGCCGAAACGCTCACCGACCAGCTCCCCGACCGCCGGATCAGCACCAGGACGCCAGCGCAGCGGCCGACTGGGTTCATCGAGCATCCATCGGATCGTCGCGTCATCCACCAGACCCGATAGCGTGGCGGGCCGTGACGGAATCCCGTTGACCGTGTCCGCGGGCAGTGGGTGCAGTCGCCCTTCGCTGTAGATCAGAGGTCTCGCACCGCTCGTCGCGATCTGCCTACCGGAAAGCCCCAACTCGGTGAGCAAAGCAGGCACTTCCGGCCTGCGCGCCACGAAAGCTTCGGCGCCCACGTCCAGCGGATACCCACTGATCCGCTCGGTCCGTAGCGCGCCGCCGAGTCGCCCGGCCGGTTCCAGCACGGTGATCGAGGCGGCGGGGCCGGCCGCTACCCGTAATCGGTATGCCGCGACGAGTCCGGAGATACCGCCGCCGACAATGCAATACCGTGCCGTTGCGACGCCGCTCACAGCTCATGCACCAAGGCCACCGCATCGGTGATCACCCCAGGATCGGTCCCAGGCAGCACCCCATGACCGAGGTTGAACACGTGCCCGGCCGCACCGGCATCGACTGCGCGCCTGCCCTCCTCGACGACCGAGCGCACAGCTCGCTGCACCGCCGGCCAGCCCGCCAGCAGTACCACCGGATCGAGATTTCCCTGCAGTGCACAGCCACTCCGCACCCGGGCAGCAGCGTCGATCAGCGAGGTCCGCCAATCCACACCAACGACCGCGGGCGCGCGATGCCCCGCGAGGGCCTCCGACATTGCGCCGAGCAACTCGGCAGTACCGACCCCGAAGTGCGTCATCGGCACCCCGAAGTCGGCCAGCGAGGCGAATACCCGGGCACTGTGCGGCAACACGTAGGTGCGGTAATCGGCCAGCGACAGTGTCCCGGCCCAGGAATCGAACACCTGGATAGCGTCGACGCCGGCCTCGAGTTGGGTCGCCAGGAATGCGATGGTCACATCGGTCAGCGCCGTCATGAGCGCATGCCAGGTGGCCGAATCACTCAGCATCATCGCCTTGGTGCGCTCGTGATTACGGCTCGGCCCGCCCTCCACGAGGTAGGACGCCAGCGTGAAGGGGGCTCCGGCGAAGCCGATCAGCGGGACGTCGCCCAGGGCGGTGATGAGCTGGCCGATCGCGGCGGCCACCGGGGCCACCTGCTCGGGTTGCAGAGGGGCGATCGTGCGCACATCGTCGCGGGTGCGGATGGGGTTCTCGATCACGGGGCCGACGTCGGGAACGATGTCCAGGGCTATTCCGGCGGCCCGCAACGGCACCACGATGTCAGAAAACAGGATTGCGGCGTCCACGCCGTGCCTGCGCACCGGTTGCAGCGTGATCTCGGTGATCAGGTCAGCATCGAAACATGCCTGCATCATCGTGTTCTTGGCCCGCAGCGCTCGGTACTCGGGCAGCGATCGCCCCGCCTGCCGCATCATCCACACCGGCAGCCGGTGCGGTTTGCGGCCGGCGACAGCGGCCAGGTACGGAGATTCGGGCAGCTCGCGGCGCGTATTCATCGCGTCCCATGCTGCCATGCCCGATCACCTTCTCCCCCGCCGAGACGGCCCACATCTTTCGGGACACTCTGCGCCCCTAGACTCGGCGCGCCTGCACGCAGACCTGCCCGGATGGACTACCGTCAAACGTCGTGACCACCGCCGAACCGGCTCAATTCCGTGAAGCGGTGGCGGCCATGAATGCCACCACCGTGCGACCCGAGATCGAGCTGGGCCCGATCCGACCTCCGCAGCGTCTGGCTCCGTTCAGCTACGCGTTGGGGGCTGAGGTCAAACATGCAGAGCCGCAGATCATCCCGGAGCGATCCGAGGGCGATGCGTTCGGCCGGCTGATCCTGCTGCACGACCCCGAGGGGGCGGATGCCTGGGACGGCACGATGCGGCTGGTCGCCTACATCCAAGCCGACCTGGACTCCAGCGAGGCCGTGGATCCACTGCTGCCCGAGGTCGCCTGGAGTTGGCTGGTCGATGCACTTCAGGAACGCGCCGAGCACGTCACCGCGTTGGGCGGGACTGTTACCGCCACCACGTCGGTGCGCTACGGGGATATTTCCGGGCCCCCTCGTGCCCACCAACTGGAACTACGCGCCTCTTGGACGGCGACGACGCTGGAACTCGGACCGCACGTCGAGGCATTCTGCGAGGTCCTCGAACATGCCGCCGGGCTGCCGCCCGACGGGGTGACCGACCTGAACTCTCGCACCCGCGCCTGACCGCATGTCCGAAGGCAAGGCAGGCGGTTCCGTGGCAGAGCCTGAACCGGCCGCATCCGACGCCGGACCCGGCGAGCCCGAGCCTCCAGCGCCCGAACCGCTGTTGACCCCACGGGAGGGTGTCCCGAAGCTGTCGGTGAGTCGCGGCGAGATCTCCAGCGCCGCAGATTTCTTGGCGTCAGGAACCGGGCCGTTTGCCGTGGATGCCGAGCGGGCGTCGGGTTTCCGCTATTCCAACCGCGCCTACCTGATACAGATCCGCCGGGCCGGGGCCGGGACCGTTCTGATCGATCCGGTCAGTCATGGCGGAGATCCCCTCGCAGTCATGGCCCCGGTGGCGGCCGTGCTGGCCACCGACGAATGGATATTGCACGCCGCCGACCAAGACCTCCCCTGTCTGGCCGAGATCGGCATGCGTCCGAGCGCACTCTATGACACCGAACTCGCCGGGCGACTCGCCAACTTCGACAGGGTCAACTTGGCTGCGATGGTGCAACGGCTACTCGGGCTGCAGTTGAAGAAGGGGCATGGCGCCGCGGACTGGTCCAAGCGGCCCCTGCCCGACGATTGGCTCAACTACGCCGCACTGGACGTCGAAGTCCTCGGCGAGCTGCGCGACGCGATCGCCGCGACGCTGAAAGAGCAGGGCAAGACCGATTGGGCGAGACAGGAATTCGAGTTCCTGCGCACCTTCGAAGGGGCCCCGACCAGACGGGACCGCTGGCGCCGCACCTCGGGCATCCACAAGGTCCGTGATTCCCGGGCGCTGGCGGCGGTGCGCGAACTCTGGATCACCCGCGACCAGATTGCCCGGCGCCGCGACATCGCGCCGGGTCGCATCCTGCCCGACAGCGCGATCATCAATGCTGCGACCGCGAACCCCGATAGCGTGGAGAAGCTGACCGCCCTACCGGTTTTCGGTGGAGCAAAGCAACGGCGCAGCGCCCGAGTGTGGTTGGACGCGCTGGCCCGCGCCCGTGCGACCACCGACCCGCCCCGCGCTTCGGAACCGTCCAACGGCCCGCCGCCCGCGTCGCGGTGGGCCCGGCGCAAGCCGGAAGCCGCTGCGCGCCTGGAGGCTGCAAGGGCGGGGCTATCCGAACTCGCACAACGTATCTCAGTGCCGACCGAGAACCTGCTGTCCCCCGAAACGGTACGTCGACTGTGCTGGGATTGGGAGGCGGTCGAGGACACCGCGGCCGCCGTCGAAGGGTTTCTGCGGGATTCCACGGCCCGGCAATGGCAGCGCGAACTCACCGCCCCGGTGCTCATCGACGCGTTGTCCGCCGATACCCCCGTCGACTAGGACGGAACCACGCCCACCTTGAGCCTCAGTCGAGGCGTTCGCTGATTTCTCGTTCGGCCGCCGACGCGCCCAGCGCCGCCACCCACCCGGTGATCTGGCGAGCGAGGGCTCGCTCGGTCAGCCCGACGGAGTCGAGCACCTCGCCTCGCGACGCGTGCTCGAAGAACTGCTGGGGCAGGGCCGCGTCGCGACACGGCACGTCCACCTCCGCGCGCCGCAGCGCACCCGACACCGCCGAGCCCACCCCACCGTGCACCCCATTGTCCTCGACCGTGACGACGAGCTTGTGTTCGACCGCCAGAGCGGCGATCTCCCGTGGAACCGGTAACACCCAGCGCGGATCGATGACGGTGACACCGATTCCCTGGTCGCGAAGTCGGTCAGCCGCCGAAAGGGCAATAGTCGCGAACGGTCCGACCGCGACGATGAGAACATCCGGGGATAACTCATCGACGGGAACCGCGAGCACATCGATAGCGCCGCGCCGTTCGATCGCCGGGATATCCTCGCCAACATCGCCCTTCGGGAAGCGGATGGCGGTGGGGCCGTCGCTGACTTCGACCGCCTCGGTGAGCTCCTCCCGAAGTCGCGCCCCGTCGCGCGGCGCCGCCACCTGCATGCCGGGTACCACACCCAGGATCGACAGGTCCCAGGTGCCGTTGTGGCTCGCCCCGTCCGGACCGGTGACCCCGGACCGGTCCAGGACCATCGTCACCGGCAGATGATGCAACGCGACGTCCATCATGATCTGGTCGAACGCTCGATTGAGGAACGTCGAGTACACCGCGACGACCGGATGCATACCTCCCATGGCCAAACCGGCCGCCGAGGTCATTGCGTGCTGTTCGGCGATACCGACATCAAAGAACCGGTCCGGGAAGCGCTTCCGGAATCCACTGAGCCCGGTAGGCCCTGGCATCGCGGCGGTGATCGCCACGATGTCGCGCCGCTTGGCCGCCAGCTCGATCAGGGTCTCGGAGAACCTCGACGTCCAGCTAGGCGCGGACACCGAGGTGGCCAGGCCGGTCTCCGGGTCGATGACACCGCAGGCGTGCATCTGATCGTCCACGTCGTTTTCGGCAGGCGGGTAGCCCATGCCCTTGCGGGTGACGGCATGCACGACCACCGGGGCGTTGAAGCCACGGGCATGCCGCAGCGCGTTCTCCACCGCGTGTTCGTCATGGCCGTCGATCGGGCCGACGTATTTCAGCCCCAGGTCGGTGAACATCACCTGCGGGGACAACGCATCCTTGATGCCGGCCTTGACGCTGTGCATGCACTGGTAGCAGAACTCACCGATGACCGGGACACCGCGCATCGCCCTGCGCCCCTCGTCAAGCACCCGTTCGTAGCCAGGTTGCAGCCGTAGGCCGGCGAGGTGTTCGGCAAAGCCGCCGATTGTGGGCGCATAACTGCGGCCGTTGTCGTTGACCACGATGACCACCGGCCGCGCAGATGCGGCGATGTTGTTCAACGCCTCCCAACACATGCCACCGGTGAGCGCACCGTCACCCACGACGGCGACGATGTGCCGGTTGCGGTGTCCGCTGAGTTCGAAGGCTTTCGCCAATCCGTCAGCGTAGGACAGCGCTGAACTGGCGTGGCTGGACTCGACCCAGTCGTGTTCGCTCTCGCTTCGTGACGGGTAACCGGACAGACCGTCTTTCTTACGCAACGTGTCGAAGTCCCGGGTACGCCCGGTGAGCATCTTGTGCACATAGGCCTGGTGGCCGGTGTCGAACAGGATCGGGTCATGAGGCGAATCGAAGACGCGGTGCAGCGCCAGAGTCAATTCCACAACGCCGAGATTGGGTCCCAGATGCCCACCTGTCGCCGCGACCTTGTGGATCAAGAAGTCGCGAATCTCGCCGGCCAATTCGTCCAATTGAGCCTGCGTCAGGTGTTGCAGATCTGCGGGCCCGCGGATCTGTTCGATCATCCCGTAAGTCTACGCACGGCCGCCACCATTCAGTCCGAACCAGTTTCGTAGACGTCGGGCACGCCGTCCTGGTCGGTGTCCGTCGTCTCCTCGGCGTGAATCCGCCGGTAAGCGGCGTTTCTGGTGAGCAGGACGAATGCCGCCAATGCCGCTGCCAGCAATGACCCCGTCAGCACACCAACCTTGACCAATTCGTCACGGTTGGTGCCCAGCCCATAGGCAAGATCTCCGATCAACAACGACACGGTGAATCCGATGCCGGCGAGCATCGACATGCCCAGCACGTCCACCCAACGCAGTGAGGAATCCAGCTTGGCGCGGGTCACCGAGGCCATCAGCCGGGTGGTGAGCAGGATGCCGACGGGTTTGCCCACGACCAATCCGAGCACGATGCCGAGCGCGATCGGGTCGCTGAGCGCGTTGGTGAGCCCACTGAGGCCACCCAAGGCCACCCCGGCGGCGAAAAAGGCAAAGACCGGGATGGCGATACCGGCGGACAGTGGCCGTATGACGTGCTCGAAATGCTCGGCCATCCCGACTCGGGTTTCCTGGTCGGCCTCGACGCCACGGCGCGTCGCCGAACGGCGCACAGGTACCGCGAATCCGAGCAGCACACCGGCCACAGTGGCGTGCACGCCGGACTCATGGAGCAGGACCCAGGTGGCGACCGCGAGCGGGATCAGCACCCAGAACGATTGCACGCCGCGCTGAACGCACAACGCGAAGACCGCCAGCGGGACCAAGGCTGCAGCCAGAGCGACCACGTTGATGTGGTCGGTATAGAACACCGCGATAACAGTGATCGCCAGCAGGTCGTCGACCACGGCCAAGGTCAGCAGGAAGGTCCGCAGCGCCGACGGTAGATGCGTGGAGATGACCGCGAGCACCGCCACCGCGAAGGCGATGTCCGTTGCGGTGGGTATAGCCCAGCCCTGCAGCGCTCCCGCCGGGGAACGGATATTCATCACCACGAAGATCAGCGCTGGTACCACCATCCCGCCAACTGCGGCAGCGATCGGTAGCGCGGCGCGGCTAGGGTCACGCAGGTCCCCGGCGACGAACTCGCGCTTGAGTTCCAGCCCGACGACGAAGAAGAAGATTGCCAGCAGCCCGTCGGCGGCCCATGCGCCCAGCGTCAGGTTCAGGTGCAGGCCGAGCGGCTCGGCGCCGATCTCAAGGTCGCGTAGTGCGAAGTAACTTGGCGCCCACGGGGAGTTCGCCCAGATCAGGGCCGCGCCTGCGGCGACCAGCAGAATCACCCCGCCAACGGTCTCCGTGCGCAAGATCTCGGTGATCCTGCTGGTCTCCGACCACGAGCCGCGCGACAGCAGCACGTTTCGGATCCGTCGCCCGCCGGTATTAGATGTCACATCCTGCCTCTGGTTGTCGTCAAACGAACGTCCGCCGACCAGACTTCCCGGCAAACCCGCCGACATGCTATGTCAGACCAGGGGGTCACGCCGACTACCTCTGCAGTACCGCGGCGCATTCGACATGGTGGGTCAACGGGAATGAGTCGAATACCTCCAGCTGCTCCACAGCGTAGCCGTGGCCTCGGTAGAGACCGATATCGCGCGCGAAAGATGCTGCTTCACAACCTATGTGGACGATCCGTGACACGTCGGCGGCCGCCAGCAAATCGATCACCTCACGGCCGGCCCCGGCACGCGGCGGGTCCAGTACCGCGACGTCGGCGCTCCGGGACTGCCTTGCCAGGGCACGTCGCACCGAATCGGTCACCACCGAGACACAGCCGAGGTCGGCCAGCGCGGCACGCGCTGAACGCGACGCGCCGCGCGATGTGTCCACGGTGAGCACCCGGCCGGTGTCGCCCACAGCCTGGGCTAGAGCGGCGGCAAACACACCGGCGCCACCGTAGAGGTCCCACGCCGTCATGCCCTCGTCAAGCTGAGCCCACTCGGCCACCAGCGAGCTGTACAGCGCCGGCGCGTCGCGGTGTGCTTGCCAGAAGGCCGTCACCGGCACCCGCCAACTTCGCTCTCCCACGCGCTGGACAGCCTCGTAGCGGCCTTCGGCCACTGACGTGCGATGGCCACCTCTGGCGGGGTCACCGCGGGTTCCGGCCACCACGACGTGACGATCGCCGTCGTCGTCGATCGCCACGTGGACGTGCGAATCTGCAGGCCATCGCCGATCGGCGACACCGGCGAGCATGCCCGGCCGCAGTTGCGCACATTCCAGCCGGTGCACCAGTTCCGAACTGTGGTACCGGTGAAAACCGGCGCGGCCGCCCGCCGAGGTGCCCAGGCGCACCCGGGTGCGCCACCCCGTGGCACCGAGGTCCCCCACCGGCCGAGCGGTTGCGTCCTGCTCATCGCGCCATCGGTAGCTGCCGAGACGGGCCAGCTGATTGGCCACCACCGCACCCTTGATCCGGCGCGCGGCGGCTGGATCGGCGAAGGCCAGATCGCAGCATCCCGCCCCGTCCGCCCCGGCGATCGGACACAGTGAGTCGACCCGCTCGTCTGCGGGCTCCAGCACCTCGATGACCTCAGCGTTCCAGTAAGAGTCCCGTGTGCCGGCTCCACCGGTTATCCGGACCCGGACCGTCTCTGCGGGCAGCGCATACCGAACGAACACGACCCGGCCCTCGTGGCGCGCCACGCAGCTGCCCCCGTTGGCCGCCGCACCGGTGGTCAACGTGAGTTCGCCGGGCGGGGCAGCTCCAGGCGTGTCGGGAACCCTGCTCAATCCAGGAATCCTCTGCGCGCGTCGCCGGGAGCCGACTGTGGCGCCAGCTTCCTCAACCGCTCCGACGACGTCAGTTGCCACGGAACCGAAGTGACCATGACGTTGGGTTCGAACAGCAACCGGCCCTTGAGTCGCAACGCACTCTGGTTGTGCAGCACCTGTTCCCACCAGTGGCCTACGACGTACTCGGGGATGAACACGGTGACAACCGTGCGTGGCGAGTTCTTGCCGACCCGGTGGACGTAGTCGAGAACCGGGCGGGTGATCTCACGGTACGGCGAGGCGATCACCTTCAGCGGCACGCTGATGTCACTGTCTTCCCACTTGTGCACCAGCTCCCGGGTTTCGGCATCGTCCACGCTGACAGTGATCGCCTCCAGCGCATCAGGTCGGGTGGCCCGCGCATACGCCAGCGCGCGCAACGTGGGCATGTGCACATTGGACACCAACACGATCGCGTGGTTGCGGCTGGGCAGCACCACGTCTTCGGCCTCGGCCAAGTGCAGCTCGAGCTCGCGACTCACCGATGCGTAGTGGAGATGGATGAGCTTCATGATGGCGAACAGCGCGGCCATCGCCAGGATCGCGATCCACGCCCCGGTCATGAACTTGGTGACCACCACCACCACCAGCACGGTGCCGGTGCAGAGGAAACCGATGGTGTTGACGATCCGGGAACGGTTCATCCGCGAACGGGCGTCAGCGTCGGTTTCGTTGCGCAGCAGACGGTTCCAGTGCCGAACCATGCCGATCTGGCTGAACGTGAAGGACACGAACACCCCGACGATGTAGAGCTGGATCAGCGCGGTGACCTGCGCCTGGAACGCTACGACGAAAGCGATGGCGCCGAAGGCCAGGAACAGGATGCCGTTGGAGAACGCCAGCCTGTCACCACGCGTATGCAGCTGACGGGGCAGGTAGCGGTCCTGCGCAAGAATCGATCCGAGCACGGGAAAGCCGTTGAACGCGGTGTTGGCCGCCAGCACCAAGATCAGCGCCGTCACGCCGGCGATCAGAAAGAGACCGATCGGGAAATCGTGGAATACCGCATCGGCCACCTGGGCCACGAGTGTTTTTTGCTGGTAATCCTCGGGCGCGCCCGCGAGTTGCTCCAGGGGCCGCTCCACGATCTGCACGCCAGTCTCCTTGGCCAGCATGATGATGCCCATGAACAGCGTGATCGCAATGATCCCCAGCAGCAGCAGTGTGGTGGCGGCATTGCGGGACTTGGGTTTACGGAACGCCGGAACGCCGTTGCTGATGGCCTCGACACCGGTTAGCGCCGCGCTGCCCGATGAGAACGCCCGCGCCACCAGGAACACCAACGCAAAGCCAAGGATTTCGCCGTGCTCAGCGTGCATCTCGAAATCCGCGGATTCGGCGCGCAGCGGCTCACCCAGCGCATAGATCTGGAAGAACCCCCAGGCCAGCATGATGAACATGCCGATCATGAATGCGTAGGTCGGGATCGCGAACGCGGTACCCGATTCGCGGATTCCCCGCAGATTCAGCGACGCGAGAACCACGATGGCAACCACCGCGAACCACACGGTGTGCTCGCCGACGAACGGCACCGCCGAACCGATGTTGGCAATCGCCGAGGACACCGACACCGCCACTGTCAGCACGTAGTCCACCAGCAGAGCACTGGCCACAGTGAGTCCTGCGTTGGGGCCGATGTTGGTGTTGACCACCTCGTAGTCCCCACCACCGGAGGGATAGGCGTGCACATTCTGCCGGTAGCTGGCGATCACGATCAGCATCACCGCCGCCACCATCAGACCGATCCACGGCGTCATGGAGTACGCCGACAAACCTGCCACCGACAGCACCAGGAAGATCTCCTCCGGCGCGTAGGCCACCGAGGACAGCGCATCAGAGGCGAAGACCGGCAAAGCTATCCGCTTGGGCAACAGAGTGTGCGACAGGTTGTCACTGCGGAACGGCCGGCCCAGCACCAGCCGTCGTGCGGCGGTAGATAGCTTGGACACGAGTGCCAAGAGTAAGCCCGAAGCCCGCTGGCCGTGGGATATAGCGGTAGCGTTCTCCAGTGCACAGGTACTGCAGCAGCAGCAGTTTTGGGTAAGCCACGTCTGGCTCCAGCCGGAAAGGACCGTGAGGTGCGTGTAGTCGTGATGGGATGCGGCCGGGTGGGCGCGTCGCTGTCGGACAGTCTGGCCCGGATCGGCCACGACGTCGCAGTGATAGACCGGCAGAGCACGGCCTTTCACCGGCTCTCCCCTGAGTTTCCCGGCCAACGGATTCTCGGTATGGGGTTCGACCGCGACGTCCTGCTGCAGGCGGGCATCGAGGACGCCGCAGCCTTTGCAGCGGTATCCTCCGGCGACAACTCCAACATCATCTCGGCACGGGTAGCGCGCGAGACGTTCGGTGTGCCCCGGGTGGTC
The DNA here is from genome assembly GCA_964498215.1 of uncultured Mycobacterium sp. Classification (GTDB taxonomy): domain Bacteria; phylum Actinomycetota; class Actinomycetes; order Mycobacteriales; family Mycobacteriaceae; genus Mycobacterium. The sequence goes on from CAZCHU010000063.1 coordinate 12,136, forward strand.
GCGCGAATCTATGACGCCAAGCGCGCTGCCGTCTACGAACGACTTGGAATCCCCACCGTGGCCACGGTGCCGTGGACCACCGATCGGCTCCTGAACGTGCTGACCCGCGAGAACGAAACCACCAAGTGGCGCGACCCGACCGGCAACGTCGGCGTCGCCGAGCTGACATTGCATGAGGGCTGGGTCGGCCACCGGGTCACCGAACTGGAAGCCGCCACCTCCGGACGGGTGTCCTTCATGATCCGGTTCGGCGCCGGCACGCTGCCAGATGCCAAGACCGTCATCCAGGCTGGCGACCAGGTGTATCTGGCGGCTATCTCCGGGCAGGTCGCCGAGGCACTGGCCATCGCGGCGTTGCCCCCCAGCCAGGACCCGGAGGCCTCGTGAAAGTCGCGATCGCCGGGGCCGGTGCGGTAGGCCGATCCATTGCCCGCGAGCTCGTCGAATTCCACGACGTCACCCTGCTCGAACGCAACCCGCGCCACATCGACGTCGACGCGATCCCCGCCGCCGATTGGCGCTTGGGCGACGCGTGCGAAATCAGCCTGCTCGAATCGATCAAACTCGAAGCCTTCGACGTCGTGATCGCCGCGACCGGCGACGATAAGGCCAACGTGGTCGTCAGCCTGCTATCCAAGACGGAGTTCGCGGTCCCCCGGGTGGTGGCCCGCGTCAACGACCCCCGCAACGAATGGCTATTCGACGAGGCCTGGGGCGTCGACGTCGCAGTGTCCACGCCACGGATGCTGGCCTCGCTGGTCGAAGAGGCGGTATCGGTCGGCGACCTGGTACGGCTGATGGAGTTCAGCAAGGGCCAGGCCAATCTGGTGGAGATCACGTTGCCCGACGACACCCCCTGGGGCGGCAAGCCGGTGAAACGGCTCGAGCTGCCCAGGGACGCGGCACTCGTGACGATCCTGCGCGGTCCGCGGGTCATCGTCCCGGAAGGTGATGAGCCTCTCGAGGGTGGCGACGAGCTGCTATTCGTCGCAGTGAGCGAAGTGGAAGACCAGCTGCGCGAGGTGCTGTTGCACGCACGTCAGCGCTGAGCGTCGTCGGCGCGGCTCTGCACCGCATCCTCGGTACCCGGCGCCGGGTCCGCATGGTCGACCGTCTCGGTCGCGTCGTTCTCATGCAGAGCCCGCTGCGCGGCCCTGATCGCCAGGTAGGTGACCAGCGCGGCCACCGCGGTCATCGGCCACCCCATGGCTATTCGGGCTACCCCCAGCCAACCCGTCTTGTCCGCGTCATAGAGGTGGTGTTGCACCACGAACCGGGAGGCGAACACCGCCACCCACACCAGCGTCGCCGCATCGAAGGCCAGCACCGCTTTGCGCACGCCGCGCCAGCGCCGGTCCTGAGTGTGCACCCAGCCCCAGATGTAACCGACCAGCGGGCGTCGGATGACGACCGAGGTGGTGAACACTACCGCCCAAAACAGCGACATCCAGATGCCCAGCAGAAAGTACCCTTTGGAGGCCCCGACCAGATAAGCGATGAGAGCGCTGACACCTACGGCGATGAAACCCGAAACGGCGGGCTGCACGGAGTCCCGTCGCAGCAGCCGCCAAGCCAGGATCAGGGTCGCCACCGCGATGGCGGCACCGATGGCCGGCTTCAGCCCGAACGCCGACGACACCGGCACGAACACCACGACAGGCAGCGACGAGTAGATCAGCCCCCGGACGCCGCCCATCTGTTTGAGGACGGCCGCTCCGCGTGGTTGTGAGGTCGCCGCGCTTTGCGAGAGTGTGGCCTCAGTGCCCGGTTCGGTGCCGGGGTCACTCACTTTTGAATCTCGTAGTGGGGGTTGTAGATCGCCTTGGAGCCGTTGTCCAGCTTGCCGACCCGGCCGTGAACCTTGAGCATCCGACCGGACTCGATCCCGGGAATGCGGCGCTGCCCCATCCAGACGAGCATCACCGAATCGGTGCCGTCGAACAGTTCCGCCTTGACCCCGCCCGCGCACCCTTTGCCGTTGCACTCGACGCTGCGCAGGGTGCCGATCATCGTCACCTCTTGGCCACGCTCACAGTTAATCGCCTTCTGCGCCCCTGAGTTGGCGGCTCCGTCGCTGAGCTCATCGACCTCGAGTTTTTCCGGGTCTTCGGTCAACCGGCGAGTGAGCCGCCGAAGATACCCCTCGGTCGTGGCCATGGCTTCTCCTGACCTTCTGTGAATCCACTGTGGATCAACCCAATGAACGCCACGGTAGACCTCTTGGACCCGGTATGCCACGTTGTGGCAGCCTAGTCTTCGCAGCGAATCCGCAGCGGTGCAAGATCGTAATATGGCGGTCAATCTCTGCGGTGTCGCGACCGTGCTGCTTCCGGGCACCGGATCCGACGACCGTTTCATCGACCGGGCATTTTCCAGGGCACTGTCCGAGATCGGCGCTGTCGTCGTCACCCCGCCGCCGCAGCCGCACCGCTTGATCGAGGGCTACCGCGACGACCTCGACCTCGCCGCCAGCGCCGCACACCCGCGGCCCATCGCGGTTGGCGGGGTGTCGATCGGGGCCGCCGTCGCGGCCGCGTGGGCGCTGTCGCATCCCCGCAGCGTGGTCGCGGTGCTGGGTGCGCTGCCTGCCTGGACCGGCGCACCCGACGCGGCACCTGCCGCGCTGGCAGCCCACCATTCCGCAGAAGTGCTGCGCCGCGACGGACTCGCCTCGGCTACAGCTCAGATGCAGACGTCAACCCCGGCGTGGCTGGCCGAGGAGTTGACCCGGTCATGGGCCGGGCAATGGCCAGCGCTGCCGGAGGCCATGGACCAAGCAGCGCGCTATGTCGCTCCATCGGTTGGTGATCTCGAAGGGCTCACCGCACCGCTGGGTGTGGTCTCGGCCACCGACGACCCGGTCCACCCACTGGAAGTCGGCATCGAGTGGGTGTCGGCCGCCCCGCGAGCCGCGCTGCGCACGGTGACCCTCGATCAGATCGGGACCGACCCGGCGGTCCTGGGCGCCCAGTGCGTGGCCGCACTCAGCGATGCCGAAGATTCTGCGCGTCCCATGCAAGCGCGATAACACCTGCACTCCGCACCGGCGGGCGGGGGGAGAGTCAGCCGCCGGTGCTGGTGCGCAGTTGCTGCATTGCCGACCCCTGCGTGTTGCGCCGCGCCGCAGGCTGCGGGGGCTGAGGCTGGGGGGTCGCCGCGGCTTGCTGCGCGGCAGCCTGCTGAGTGGCTGCGCGAAGTTGTTCAGCCATCGGTTCAGGCAGCTCGATGGGCAACGGAGTACGCACCGGCAACGGCGTGTCGCCGCGTCGCACGACCGCGTCCGCCAGAGCATCTCGGGCCTGCTCGGCCAGCGCCTCGATGCGCTCGGCGGGCCCGCTGACAACGCAACGAATCATCCACCGGTAGCCGTCCACACCGATGAACCGCACGACACCGGAGTTCTCGGCGCCGACACCGATGACTTCGCGGCCCCACGGGCCGTCCTCGATGCTGACTTTGGGGACGTCCTTGCGCAGCGATTCGGCCAACTCGCCTGCCACTTCGCGCCACAGGCCGGGCGACTTGGGCGCCGCGTACGCGGCGACGGTGAAGCGGCCGTTAGGAGTCACCACCCAGACGGCGCTCGGCACACCGGTGTTCGCCAGCTCGACCTGCACCTGCCCGGCCTCGGGCATCGGAATCAACACCGAGCCCAGATCCAGCCTGGCCACAGTGGCCACCGAGGGATCGTCGAAGTCGTCGATATCGAACGGGCCCTCGAGTTCCTCACCAGAGTCGGCCGCCGCTTCCGCGGGGGTCTCGGAACTGTCGCTTCGTCTTCTCAATGCCATATTCACAAACTCGCATGTCCGCCGGAGGAACCGTGGCCGCCGTCGCCACGGGTTGTGTCGGCCAAACCGGCCTCGTCAAAGGACGCGACTTCGACCAATTCGGGTAATTCCACTCGCTGCACAAGCAACTGGGCGATCCGGTCTCCACGATGAACGACGATCGGGGTCCCGGGGTCGAGGTTGATCAAGGCGACCTTGATCTCGCCACGATAGCCCGCGTCGATGGTGCCCGGGCTGTTCACGATCGAAAGCCCCACGCGGGCAGCCAGACCCGAGCGCGGATGAACGAGACCAACCATGCCGACTGGGATCGCTACCGCCACCCCGGTCGACACGAGCGCCCGCTCACCGGGTGCCAGCTCAACGTCCTGTGCGCTGTAGAGGTCGACTCCTGCGTCGCCCTCATGCGCCCGACCTGGCAGCGGCAAGTCGGGATCCAGTCGCACGACAGACAGAGATGTGGACACGACGTCACAGATTACTCTGGGCATCGTGTCCGACACGCGCGCCACGACAGAAATCGTTCGCTATCGCGAACGGTTGCGAGTCCCGTGGTGGTGGTGGCCCCCCGGCTTGGGTGCGGCCGCCCTGATCGCGGTCGTGGTCAACCAGGGTGTCAAGACGCTACCGAACTGGCTGCCTTTCGCGGTGCTGCTCCCGGTGGGAGCCATCGTGCTGCTGTGGCTGGGCAGAACCGAGCTGCAGGTCACCACCAGAGACGGTGAATCCGAGGTGTGGATCGGCAGCGCACACCTGCCCGTAGCGGTCATCGAACGGTGGGCCGCAGTGCCCGGTTCGGCGAAGTCGGCGGCGCTGGGCCGCCAGCTTGACCCAGCCGCCTATGTCGTACATCGGCCGTGGGTCGGCCCAATGGTCCTGCTGGTTCTCAACGACCCCGAAGATCCCACCCCGTACTGGCTGATCAGTGCCAATAAGCCGGACAAGCTACTCGCAGCGCTGACAACCTAAACTCTGCGAGCGCTCAGGCGCCGCAGTCAGTACAGATCATCATGCCCTTTTTCTCGCTGGCGAGACGGCTTCGATGATGGACCAGAAAGCAGCTCGAGCAGGTGAACTCGTCGGCTTGCTTCGGAATCACCCGCACCGACAACTCCTCGCCCGACAGGTCGGCGCCCGGGAGTTCGAAGGACTCCGCGGTTTCGGACTCGTCGACGTCGACGACGGCTGACTGGGCTTCATTGCGCCGCGCCTTCAGTTCCTCAAGCGAATCCTCGGAAACGTCGTCGGTCTCGGTGCGCCGTGGGGCGTCGTAATCGGTAGCCATCGTCGTCCCCTCCAAGAAACTCAC
>CAZCHU010000064.1:0-17124 GCA_964498215.1 uncultured Mycobacterium sp.
AGTGACGATTCGACTTGGCCTCCAGATTCCTAACTTCTCCTACGGCACCGGCGTCGCCGAGCTGTTCCCCACCGTCATTGCGCAGGCGCAGGAGGCCGAGGCGGCTGGCTTCGACTCCGTCTTCGTGATGGATCACTTCTATCAACTGCCCATGCTGGGCAGCCCTGACCAGCCCATGCTGGAGGCCTACACCGCGTTGGGCGCGCTGGCCACCGCCACCGAACGGGTTCAGTTGGGCACCCTGGTCACCGGCAACACATATCGCAACCCGACGCTGTTGGCCAAAGCCGTTACCACGCTCGACGTAATCAGCCAGGGCCGGGCGCTCCTCGGTGTCGGCACCGGCTGGTTCAAGCTCGAGCATGATCAGCTCGGTTTCGAGTTCGGAACTTTCACGGATCGGTTCGACAAGCTCGATGAGGCGCTGCAGATCATCCTGCCGATGCTCAAAGGTGATCGCCCCACGTTCGCGGGCAAGCACTACCGGGTCGAGCAAGCAATGGCCAATCCTCGCTTCCGTGACCACATTCCGTTGATGATCGGTGGCAGCGGCGAGAAGAAGACCATCCCGTTGGCGGTGCGGCATTTTGATCACCTCAACCTGGTCGTCGGCTTCGACGAACTCGCCGCAAAGCTCGACGTCGTCCAGGCCAGGTGCGAGGACATCGGCCGAGACCCGGCCACGCTGGAGACCAGCATGCTGGTGACGGCGATGGTTGACGAGCGTGCCACCGCGGATCTCGTTCCGGCTGAGATGCGGCAACGGATGGTTGTCGGCGGCGGCGACTCCATCGCCGAACAGCTCAAGGCGAAGGTGTTCGATGTCGGCGTCGATTCGGTGATCCTGAACCTGACAACCAGCCTTCAGGGCTATCAGCCGGGCCATATTTCGGCACTGGGTGAGGCGCTCAAGCCGCTGACGGCGGGTTGACGGCCACACCAGTTGGGCTGTTCTGCCTCGCCCACCGCAAGCGCTACCGCTAACGTATTCGAGGTAGTGAACAGGTAATCCGCCAGCGACATCGGTCAAGGAGTAGCGATGAGCCAGCCCGCAAGCGCGGCAGCCGATCGACACAAAGTGGTGATTGTCGGGTCGGGATTCGGTGGACTGACCGCCGCGAAGGCCCTCAAGAGGGCCGACGTCGACATCAAGTTGATCGCCCGGACCACACACCACCTGTTCCAGCCCCTGTTGTATCAAGTCGCGACCGGCATCATCTCCGAGGGAGAGATCGCCCCGGCTACCAGGGTGATCGTGCGTAACCAGAAGAACGTTCAGGTCCTGCTGGGCGACGTCAGCCACATCGATCTGAAGACCAAAACGGTTCGCTCGGAGTTGCTCGGCCACGTCTACGTCACGCCGTACGACAGCTTGATCGTCGCGGCGGGGGCCGGCCAGTCCTACTTTGGCAACGACCACTTCGCCGAGTTCGCCCCGGGGATGAAGTCCATCGACGATGCGTTGGAACTACGCGGCCGGATCCTCGGCGCATTCGAACAGGCCGAACGGTCGAGTGATCCGGTCCGTCGGGAGAAGCTGCTGACGTTTGTGGTCGTCGGCGCGGGTCCGACGGGCGTCGAGATGGCCGGCCAGATCGCCGAACTGGCCGACAACACGCTCAAGGGCGCCTTCCGCCATATCGACTCGACCAAGGCCCGGGTGATCCTGCTCGACGCGGCACCGGCGGTGCTGCCGCCCATGGGTGAGAAGCTCGGCAAGAGGGCTCAGGCGCGCCTGGAGAAGATGGGTGTCGACATCCAGCTCAACGCCATGGTCACCGACGTCGACCGCAACGGAATCACCGTCAAGGACCCCGACGGCACACTGCGCCGCATCGAATCGGCATGCAAAGTCTGGTCGGCGGGTGTTTCCGCCAGTCCGCTGGGCCGTGACCTGGCGGCCCAGGCGGGAGTCGAGCTCGACCGCGCCGGACGGGTCAAGGTACTACCCGATCTGTCGATCCCCGGCCACCCCGACGTGTTCGTCGTTGGCGACATGGCGGCGGTGGATGGCGTCCCGGGCATGGCGCAGGGCGCAATGCAGGGTGCCCAGTACGCAGCGAAGGCCATCGTTTCCGGCCTCAAGGGTGCCGATCCCGCGCAGCGTGAGCCGTTCAGCTATTTCGACAAGGGCTCGATGGCTACCGTGTCGAAGTTCAACGCGGTGGCCAAGATCGGGCCGCTGGAGTTCAGTGGCTTCATCGCGTGGCTGGCCTGGCTATTCCTACACCTGGTCTACCTGGTCGGATTCAAAACGAAGGTGGCCACCCTGCTGTCGTGGACGGTGACGTTCCTCGGACGGAACCGGGGACAGTTGACCATCACCGAGCAGCAGGCCTACGCGCGTACCCGTATCGAGGAACTCGAGGAGATCGCCGCGGCTGTCCAGGACACCGAGAAGGCAGCGAGCTAGCGGCCAGCAGGGCTGTTCACCGCGGTATCGGCCAGGCGTCAGAGCCGGTCGCCTTGCCAGCTTGTCAGGCACCCTCCCCCGGCCAGCGCCAGAGTCACCCCGGCGGCCTCGACGTCGCTGCGCGGGTAGTGCAGCTCGCTGATACTGGCCAGCGGTGTGGCGATCTCGTCCTCGGCAAGTGAGCCGTTGCCGAGTTCGAGACGGTGTCTCAGCAAGGGTCTATTGTCTACATCGGCATGCAGTGAACCGGACCAGAAGCCTTGGCGTTCACCGGTTCTGCCGATCTGAACCCGCTCGACCAGCCTGAGGTTGGCATCGCCGGTCAGGTTCATGACCGTGGTGGCGAAGTGCCGCGATGCGGCGGCCACAATGGTCGGCTGTGGATCGAGATCGAGCTCTCCTGCCACCTCCAGCGTCCACGTCGCGTGAGACTCGGTGCTGGCCGCGCCCGGCAACGCCACGGTTGCCGCGGCGGTGCGCAGCTTCAGGCGCGCACCGGGTTCTACCACCAGCCGCACGTGAATCGAGTCGCCGCCGAGCGGCGTAGCGGCCGACGACACCAGGTGCACCGTGTCAGGTTCGGTGCTGCGCGCAGCAAGCCCTCCGGTGGACTCGATGTGGGGTAGGCGGTACGGTCGCGCGACGATCAGGACGTCCGTTTGCACCTAAACCGCCCGCGCGAGGGTGAGTTGCTCACGCACCCATCCCAGCACGGCGGTGGCGGCTGGGTCGTCGGTCAAGGAGATCAGCAGTGTGGGCCGCTCGCCGCGCACCGTCGCCGAGTCACGGCGCATCACCTCTAGGTCGGCACCCACCAGCGGTGCCAGGTCGGTCTTGTTGACCACCAGCAGATCTGAATACGTTACGCCGGGCCCCCCCTTGCGGGGCACCTTGTCCCCACCCGCGACGTCGACCACGAAGATTTGCACATCTACCAGGCCGGAGGAAAACGTGGCGGTGAGGTTGTCGCCACCGGACTCCACCAGGATCAGGTCGAGACCATTGCCGGTCCCAGCGTGTGCGGCAACAAGGTCGTCGATCGCGTCCAGGTTTGCGGTGATGTCGTCGCGGATCGCGGTGTGCGGGCAGCCGCCGGTTTGCACGGCGGCGATCCGGTCATCAGGTAGCACGGCGTTGCGGCGCAGGAAATCGGCGTCCTCGGTCGTGTAGATGTCGTTGGTCAGCACGGCCAGGGACAACTCATCCCGGAGTTGCCGGCACAGAGCGGCGACCAGAGCTGTCTTGCCGGAGCCGACTGGACCACCGACACCAATGCGTAGCGGCTCCCCCGGCCCGCGGGCCCGGCGCGGGCGATCGTGGTGGCCGTGCGGCCGATCAGCCGGATCGGACGAGAGAAAATGCGGCGGCATCGGAGGCCCTTTCTGTGGATGAACCACGACGTGCAGAACTACGAAGCGAAAAGGGGGCGTTCGCGTTTCAGGTGGCGCTGGGCGAGGACGTCCAGCAGCGGGTCGGACAGATCGGCGAGACGCTCGGTGGCCTGGTGCGCGGTTTGTTCACACAGCTGGGACAGCTCGAACGTCACCGCCGCCACATCCCCGGGATCCAGTGCGAGCAGCCGCTGCGCCGCTGTCGCCGAACCCGTCATGGTCGTGTAGACGACCGACAGCGCGGTGTGCTCGGGCGCAAGGCCGCCTGCGGCGCCTGCCGCACCTGCTGCTACCGCCAGATGCGGAGTGGGGCCCAGCGAATCCCACTGGAATTCTGGCCAGATCCGGCGGGCTAACCGTACGAGTCCGCGCCCCTGGGCCCTCGACGCCCGGCGCGCGGCGGGAGCCGGTGTGCGGGCATCGGTTTCAGTATCGCCGCTAGCTCCGGCGGTTGCCGATAGGGCCCCACTGTGCACGGCCACCGCCAGCGAGGCAGTGACTAGGCCATGGCTGCGTATCCGGCGGCCCAGGAACGCGCGCAGCGTGCCGATGTCGGTCACCAACGAACTGGCCACCGCCTCCTCGATACCGCCGGAGTGCACGTGGCCTCCGGTCGGTAACCGGGAATCGGATAAGGCGAGCAGAGTGACAAGGCCCGTTGGTGTGGGCATCAGAACAGGAAGTATCGCTGCGCCATCGGCAGCTCGGTGGCAGGCTGTTCCTGCCAGACATCGCCGTCGATACGCACTGTGAATGTGTCGGGATCCACCGCTATGTCCGGAGTCGCGTCATTGAGCGGCATCTGCGCCTTCCCGACATCGCGCACATTGCTGACCGCAACCAGCTTGCGGTTCACCGCGATCCGGTCGGCTAGGCCGTCCTCGATGGCCTGGGGTGCGACGAAGTGGACCGACGTAGCGGCGGCGGTCGCCGGCGTGGCGCCGAACATGGGGCGGGGCAGCACCGGCTGCGGGGTCGGGATGGAGGCGTTCGCGTCGCCCATCGCGGCCCACGCAATCATCCCCCCTTTGATGACGGCGCGCGGGCGCACACCGAAGAATGCGGGATCCCACAGCACCAGGTCGGCTAGCTTGCCGACCTCGACCGATCCGATCTCGTGGTCTAGCCCGTGCGCCACAGCCGGACAAATCGTGTATTTCGCGATGTAGCGGCGTGCTCGGTTGTTGTCTGCCGCACCGTCGCCTTCTAGCGCGCCGCGACAGCGCTTCATCACGTGAGCCGTCTGCCAGGTCCGCATCACCACCTCGCCGATGCGCCCCATCGCCTGCGAGTCGCTGCCGATCATCGAGATCGCTCCCATGTCGTGCAGCAAGTCTTCGGCTGCCATGGTCGACGGCCGGATCCGGCTCTCGGCGAACGAAAGATCTTCGGGCACATTAGGGTTGAGGTGGTGGCACACCATCAACATGTCCATGTGTTCATCAAGGGTGTTGACGGTGTGCGGTCGGGTGGGATTGGTCGAACTGGGCAGCACATTCGGTTGGCCCGCCACGGTGATGATGTCGGGCGCGTGCCCGCCGCCGGCCCCCTCGGTGTGGTAGGCGTGTATGGACCGGCCCTTGATTGCAGCAAGTGTGCCCTCGACGAATCCCGCCTCATTGAGCGTGTCGGTGTGGATGTTGGTCTGTACTCCCGCGGCATCGCTGACGGTGAGGCATGCATCGATCGCCGCGGGTGTGGTTCCCCAGTCCTCGTGTAGCTTGAAACCCGCTGCACCACCGCGCAATTGCTCCCACATTGCTTCGGTGCTGACCGTGTTGCCCTTGCCCAGGAGTGCGATGTTGAGCGGCCAGGTGTCCATCGCTTCGAGCATCCGGGCAAGATGCCAGGCCCCGGGCGTGACGGTGGTGGCCTTGCTCCCCTCGGCGGGGCCGGTACCGCCGCCGACGATCGTCGTGATGCCGCTGCCGACGGCCTCTTCCATGAGTTGCGGACAAATCAGGTGGACGTGGCAGTCGATGGCGCCGGCGGTGAGGATCTGGCCATTGCCGGAGATGATCTCGGTAGACGGTCCCACCGCCAGGTCGGGGTGAACGCCGGACATGATGTCGGGATTGCCTGCCTTGCCGACTGCGGATATCCGTCCGTCACGAATTCCGATGTCGGCCTTGATGATTCCCCAGTGGTCGAGGATCACCGCGCCGGTGATGACGGTGTCGGGCGCGCCTTCGGCGCGGGTTGTACGTGACTGTCCCATCGATTCGCGCAGGACTTTTCCACCGCCGAAGACTGCCTCGTCGCCAGCTCGGCCCGGTCCGCCGCTGCGGTCCTCGGTGATTTCGATGAACAGGTCGGTGTCGGCCAATCGGATACGGTCACCGGTGGTTGGGCCGTACAGGGCGGCGTAGCGCGAGCGGGTCAGTTCACTCACTCGTTTCTATCCAATCTGTCCGCGGGTGGGCGGTCCAACATGCCCGGAGGGCTCAGGCTCAGGCCGTACACCTCCCGGGTGCCTGCCAACGGAACGAGGCGGACGCGCTGTGCCACACCGGGTTCAAACCGGATCGCGGTACCGGCCGGGATGTCGAATCGGTGCCCGTGCGCGGCGGTCCGGTCGAACCGCAGCGCGCCGTTGGCCTGGGGCACGTGTACGTGGCTGCCGACCTGGACCGGCCGGTCGCCGGTGTTGAGAATCTCCAGCTCAAGCCTCTGTGCACCCACGTTGATCTCAATGTGGCCCTCGGCCACCAGGACTTCGCCCGGGGTGAGATAGCGGCGATCGGGAGGTTCGGTGCTCACCGGGCCTGCCTCACGGGATGGGGTGGTGGACGGTGACAAGCTTGGTGCCGTCCGGGAACGTGGCTTCTGCCTGGATATCGTCGAGCATCTCGGGCACTCCCTCCATGACGTCGTCGCGGTCGAGGACCGCGCGGCCGCTGACCATCAGTTCGGCGACGGTCCGGCCGTCGCGCGCACCCTCGAGAATGTGATCGGTGATGATCGCGACCGCCTCGGGATGGTTGAGCTTCAGGCCGCGTGCCTGACGGCGGCGCGCGAGATCGGCGGCATAGGAAATCAGCAGCCGATCCTGTTCATGCGGGGTCAAACGCATAGTTGGCGATCCTGCCACGGCTGGCGGGAATCAGCAGCGCAGGCGAAATCGGCTACTCGTTGGGCAGGTTCTGCAGCCGGACCTGACCGCGCGCCACGAGTCGGTCGTCAGCGTCGGTGATGGTGATCAGCCAGAGCTGCTGACGGCGTCCGCGGTGGATCGGAGAAGATGCGGCGGTCACGATGCCGGAACCGATCGCGCGCAGAAAGTCGGTGCTGTTGTTGACCCCGACGACTTTGCCCCCACCGTTGGCTGTTAGCCACACTGCCCCCGAGACGCTGGCCAGGCTCTCGACGATCGAGCAGTACACGCCACCGTGCACGATGCCGTACGGCTGAAGCAGTTTTTCGGTGATGCGCAGCTCCGCGCGCCCTCCGTCGGGCGTCATCTCGAGGTAGGTCAGACCGAGCTCACGGTCGAATCCGTCGCCTAGGCCTTCGGGTAGTTCAGAGGTCACCGCTCGTGTCTACACGCACAGCGTGTGGGTATTCGACGAGGGGTCGCCGGTGCTGGGTGCTCTTGGGAGAAATCGGACGGGCCCCACGCGCTGCGTGGGGCCCGTCCTGGTTGTGGACCGGGGGTCTCTGCAGCCCTCAGGACTCCGGCACGGTCCGGCGGTTCTCCGAGTTTGAGTAACACTGCCCTCGGAAACCCATAGGAATAATAGGCAAGGCTGCCCTAAATTTGCAACTCGACAAGTTGTCCGGCGTGCCGGGCGGGAAAGCGCACAGGCTCCGGGTGGGGCCCGCCCCAGGCTAGAATTAGGTAAGGCTTACTATAGTGGGTAGTTGTTGAGGCGGCCGCCTTGGAGCGTGACTCACAAGGCTCCGGCGAACAGGCCGGTGAAACCGATGATGCCGACAGGTGTGGCGGCCTGAGATCGATGGGCGCGGAACGCGATACGACGGACGGTAGTAATGCCGTAGTAGGCTGGAGGCATAGCTGGCAGGAGATGGACGGAAGATGGCCAAGGTGACGCGGCTCGGCGAGTTGGAGCGATGCGTCATGGATCATCTGTGGTCGGCGAACGATCCGCAAACCGTCCGCCAGGTGCACGAAGTCCTTTCGATGCACCGCGACCTCGCCTACACGACGATCATGACCGTGCTGCAGCGGTTGGCGAAAAAGAATCTGGTCGTCCAGCACCGTGACGATCGGGCGCATCGCTACGCCCCTGCCTACGGCAGGGATGAACTGGTTGCCGGGTTGATGGTCGACGCTCTGGACCAGGCTGCCGATTCCGGTAGCCGGGAAGCTGCCCTGGTGCATTTTGTCGAGCGGGTTGGCTCCGATGAGACGGCTGCCCTGCGCCGGGCGCTGGCTGACCTTGAAAACGTAGAAAAGAACACGCCATCCGCTGGCGGTACCGGCGGCGGCTGAGAGACACTTACCGCGTGTCCGCGCTGGCCTTCACCGTCGTTGCTCTTCTGCTGTCAGGGCCGGTGCCCGCCATGTTGGCGCGCGCCACCTGGCCATTGCGCGCGCCCCGGTCGGCGATCGTGCTGTGGCAGTCCATCGCGCTGGCGGCGGTCCTTTCTGCGTTCTCTGCCGGAATCGCCATCGCCAGTCGGTTGTTCATCCCCGGCGAAGACGGTCGGCCTACCGCGACGTTGATCGCCGAGGCCGACGTCCTGGGGTGGCCGCTATGGGCGTCCTACGTAGTCGCGCTCGCGCTCACGCTGCTGATCGGTGCTCGGCTGGTCGTATCGGTTCTCAACGTCGCCATTGCCACGCGGCGTCGCCGCGCCCACCACCGGATGGTGGTCGATCTGGTCGGCGCATCTCACGCCACCGCACCGCAGCTGCGCATCCTCGATATCGCCGAGCCGCTGGCGTACTGCTTACCCGGAGCCCGCAGTCGCGTCGTCCTCAGCGAGGGTGCTTTGAACAACTTGTCGAGCAACGAGATCGCCGCGATCCTCACTCATGAGCAAGCCCACCTGCGGGCTCGCCACGATCTGGTGTTGGAGATGTTCACCGCGGTACACGCCGCGTTTCCCCGCTTTGTTCGCAGCGCCAATGCACTCGATGCCGTGCGGCTGCTGATTGAACTCCTCGCCGACGATGCGGCGGTGCGCACCGCCGGCCGGACGCCGCTGGCGCGCGCCCTGGTCGCGTGTGCCCACGGGCGTGCCCCCAGGGGCGCCCTGGCAGCCGGCGGCCCCACGACGGTGGTGCGGGTGCGCCGACTGGGGGGCAGGCCGAATAGTCTGGTCCTTGCCGCGGTTGCCTACCTCGCCGCGGCTGCCGTGTTCGTGATCCCCACCGTCGCGTTGGCGGTTCCATGGCTGGCTGAGCTCCACCGCCTGTTCTTTGCCTGAGCAGCGAGGCGGCACTGGTGTGGATGACGAGAAGCTGTGCCGCAACAAAGCGATCGAAAGGGATTCGTCTATGAGCTCGCACTCCTCCCCCGGCACCGCCCAGATCGGCGTCACCGGCCTGGCTGTGATGGGATCGAACATCGCACGCAACTTCGCCAGGCACGGCTACACGGTCGCGCTGCACAACCGTTCAATCAACAAGACGGATGCGTTGCTGGCTGAGCACGGATCTGAGGGCGACTTCGTACGCGCCGAGACAATTCCGGAATTCCTTGCGGCGCTGGAGAAGCCCCGGCGAGTGCTGATCATGGTGAAGGCCGGCGACCCGACCGATGCGGTGATCGAGGAGCTCGCCGAGGCCATGGAGACCGGCGACATCATCATCGACGGCGGTAATGCGCTCTACACCGACACCATCCGGCGTGAGAAGGCGATGCGGGACCGGGGGTTGCATTTCGTCGGTGCCGGCATCTCCGGGGGTGAGGAAGGCGCGCTCAACGGCCCGTCGATCATGCCGGGTGGGCCTGCCGAGTCCTACCAGAGCCTCGGGCCGCTGCTTGAGGAGATCTCCGCCCACGTCGACGGTGTGCCGTGCTGCACCCACATCGGGCCCGACGGCGCGGGACATTTCGTCAAGATGGTGCACAACGGCATCGAGTACTCCGACATGCAGCTGATCGGCGAGGCCTATCAGCTGTTGCGCGATGGGCTGGGTAAGTCCGCGCCGGAGATCGCCGATGTGTTCGACGAATGGAACAACGGCGATCTGGACAGCTTCCTGGTGGAGATCACCACCGACGTGCTGCGGCAGACCGACGCCAAGACCGGAAGACCGCTGGTCGATGTCATCCTCGACGAAGCCGAGCAGAAGGGCACCGGCCGGTGGACGGTGAAATCGGCGCTCGATCTGGGTGTTCCGGTTACCGGTATCGCCGAAGCTGTTTTCGCTCGAGCGCTGTCGGGGTCGGTGGAGCAACGCAAAGCGACGACCGGGCTGGCGTCGGGCACGCTCGGCAGTCAGCTATCCGACCAGAGTGCGTCGGCTCAGTTCACCGAGGACGTTCGCCAAGCGCTGTACGCATCCAAGATCATCGCCTACGCCCAGGGCTTCAACCAGATTCAGGCCGGATCGGCGGAATACGGCTGGGGCATCACCCCGGGTGACCTCGCGACCATCTGGCGCGGCGGCTGCATCATCCGGGCGAAATTCCTCAACCGCATCAAGGACGCCTTCGATGAGGACCCAGATCTGCCCTCGCTGATCGTGGCGCCATATTTCCGCAGCGCCGTCGAGAATGCCATCGACAGTTGGCGGCGAGTCGTGGTCATGGCCACCGAACTGGGCATTCCGATCCCGGGATTCAGCTCCGCGCTGTCCTACTACGACGGGCTGCGTACCGAAAGGTTGCCCGCTGCCCTGACACAGGGATTGCGTGACTTCTTCGGCGCGCACACCTATGGACGTACCGACGCCGATCCGGCCAAACGATTCCACACGCTGTGGAGCGGGGACCGCAGCGAGATTGAGGTATAGCAGTTGCCGCGGGCCTGACCGCTGCGGGTGAGTAGCTTCCTGGGCACTTAGGCTGGAGGTGTGCAGTTCCTCGAAGGTCACCAGCCGCCCTACGACCTGACGTACAACGATGTCTTCGTGGTACCGAGTCGAAGCGACGTCGCCTCGCGGTTCGACGTCGACCTATCGACATCTGATGGCAGCGGCACGACGATCCCGGTCGTTGTGGCGAACATGACGGCCGTCGCCGGACGCCGGATGGCAGAAACGGTCGCCCGTCGAGGTGGCATCGTGGTGCTCCCGCAGGATCTGCCTGTCCAGGTCGTCAAGGGAACCGTCGACTTCGTCAAGAGTCGCGACCTCGTTGTCGACACCCCGGTGACACTCTCGCCGGACGATTCGGTGTCCGACGCCACCGCACTGATCCCCAAGCGGGCGCACGGTGCGGCGGTAGTGGTCGCCGGGAACAAGCCGATCGGGCTGGTTACCGAGGCGGCCTGCATCGGTGTGGATCGGTTCGCCCGGGTGCGTGAAGTCGCGGCCACCGATCTCGTCACCGCACCGGTGGGAACAGATCCGCGCACGGTGTTCGAATTACTCGAACACACTCCGGCCGAGGTGGCGGTGCTGACTGAACCCGACGGCACGTTGGCTGGTGTGCTGACCCGCACCGGTGCCATTCGGGCCGGGCTCTACAGTCCCGCCGTTGACGCGGCCGGGCGGTTGCGGATCGCCGCCGCCGTCGGCATCAACGGAGATGTCGCGGCCAAGGCCACCGCACTCGCCGAGGCAGGCGTGGATGTCCTGGTGATCGACACCGCGCATGGTCACCAGACCAAAATGACCGATGCGATCAAGGCAGTCTCCTCGCTCGATCTCGGACTCCCGCTGGTAGCAGGCAATGTGGTGTCCGCCGAAGGGGTGCGCGATCTGTTGAACGCCGGTGCTTCCATCGTCAAGGTCGGGGTCGGCCCGGGCGCCATGTGCACCACCCGGATGATGACCGGTGTAGGCCGCCCGCAATTCTCTGCTGTGCTCGAATGTGCCACCGCGGCAACCGAGCTCGGCGGCCACGTGTGGGCAGACGGGGGTGTGCGGCATCCCCGCGACGTGGCGCTGGCGTTGGCAGCGGGCGCGGCGAACGTGATGATCGGGTCCTGGTTTGCCGGAACCTACGAGTCCCCCGGCGACCTACTGCGCGATCGCGACGGCCAGCCGTACAAGGAAAGCTACGGTATGGCCTCGAAACGGGCCGTCGCCGCACGCACCGCCGCCGACAGCTCGTTTGACCGCGCCCGCAAAGCACTCTTCGAAGAGGGCATCTCCGCCTCGAAGATGACCCTGGACCCAGCGTTCGGGGGTGTCGAGAACCTGCTCGACCACATCACCTCAGGGGTGCGGAGCACCTGTACCTACGTGGGTGCGGCCACACTGGCCGAGCTCCACAGCAGGGCTGTGGTCGGTGTGCAGTCAGCCGCCGGATTCGCCGAGGGGCACCCGCTGCCTACCGGTTGGTGACGGATAGGCCAATACTCCGTTTTCGGTGCCGCCGAGGACTTCGACGCCGACCACGGAGCCGGTGGTCAGGTTGGTTTCCCCGGGGCTGCGCACCTGGACGGTGCTGCCGTCGGATAGCTCGACCTGGATGACGGTGTCCGCGCCGTAAAAGCGGCATGCCGTGACCCGGGCGGTGGCCGCGCAGGCGCTCGCCCCGAATCGCAGCTGCTCAGGCCGCAGCACCACCAGGGCTGGGCCGTCGGCGATGGTCAGGCGGGCCCGCAGGGTGCCCAACGCGGTGTGAACCATCCCGGAGCTGGCGATTCCTTCCAGCTCGACGGTGGTGCCGATGAATCGCGCATTGGTCAGGCTGGCAGGCCGCGCATACAGGTCCGTCGGGGTTCCGTGCTGGGCGATCGTTCCATCGATCAGCAGCGCCACCGAATCTGGAAGCGACAGAGCTTCGGACTGGTCGTGTGTGACCAGCAGGGCGGTGGTGCCGGCATCGCGCAGGATCGCGGCGATGTCCTCGCGAACCCGAACCCGCAGGCCCGCGTCCAGGGCGGCGAATGGTTCGTCGAGCAGCAGCACGCGTGGCTGTGCCGCCAGCGCGCGGGCTAATGCCACCCGCTGTTGCTGCCCGCCGGAGATCTCATGGGGTCGGGCATCAGCCAGCCCATCCAATCCCACCACCGCCAGCCAGTGGCTGACCCGGGCCTGCGTTTCTCGGCGGGTAGCGCCGGCCATGCCGAATGCGACGTTATCGCCAACGCTCAGATGCGGGAACAGCGCGCCTTCCTGCGGCATCAGCCCGACCCGGCGCCGGTGTACCGGCACCGATGTCGTTCCGCCCGCGACCGGCTCCCCCGCGATGTGAACTGTTCCGGCATCGGGATTCTCGAACCCGGCCAGAATTCGAAGCAGCGTGGTTTTCCCGCAGCCCGATGGCCCGAGCACCGCGGTGATCGTTCCTTCCGGCATGTCGAGATCCACACCCGAGAGCACCTGGCGGTCGCCGTAGGCCTTGGCGATCCCGTGGGCGGCCATCGCCGCGGCGACCCGGTCAGCCATCCCGAGCCCCGACGACACCCGTACTCCACATGCCTAGCAGCGCTGTCGGGACGGCTGCGAATACCAGCAATGCGGCCGCATACGGTGCTGCCGCCGCGTAGTCGCTTACCGAGCTGTAGCCCCACAGACGCGTAGCCAGGGTGTCGGTGCCGGTGGGATGCAGCAGAAGAGTCACCGGCAACTCCTTCATGCAGGTCAACAGCACCAATGCCGCACCGGCCGCGATCCCGGGCAGCGCCACCCGCGCCGTTACCGCGCTGAACGCCCGCAGCGGCGGGCGGCCCAGGGACCGCGCGACCTCCTCCAAGCGAATCGGCGCAGCCTCTACCGCCGTACGGACCGAACCGATTGCCAACGGCACGAACAGAACCGTATAGGCCAGGATCAGCAGTGGTTCGCGCTGGTAGATCGGACGCAGCAGCAGAACGCCCAGTGACACCATGGAGATCGCGATGACGATTGGCGGAAGTCCGTGCGCCACATAGCTTGCGCCCTCCAAGGTTCGCGTTCCGCGATCACGGTAACGGGCGGCGAGCACACCGAGCGGCAATGCTGCCGCCGTCGCAGCCAGCGCCGCGGCCGCCGAGAGCCACAGTGTGGAGCCGAGTGCCTCGACCCATTCTGCGGGGTTCCACCGAGGCCCTGCGGTCAGTAGCCAGTTCGCGAGCGTTGCGCCGGGAACCACGACCGCGGCGATCAGGACGGCGGCCGGAACCAGGAGTGCGACCCCGTTCCACCGCCCGAGACGGTTCAGCGGTGCTGGTCGCGGGGAGCCGCCGCCGACCCGAGACGACGCTGCCAAACCACGGGCGCGGCCTTCGGCGATTACCAGGACCACCGCGAACACCATCAGCACCAGTGAGAGCACCGCTGCCCGCGCCGGATTGAAACCCGAGCGGTAGGCCCCATAGATCACCCAGGTGAATGCCTCGAATCGCATCGCGGCCACCGCGCCGAAGTCGCTGAGCACATACAAAGCGACCAGCAACGCGCCTGCCGCGATCGCGGCGCGCGCCTGTCGCAGGGTGACCCGGAACAGCACGGCGAATCCGCCCAGACCCAATGAGCGTGCCACCTCCTCCTGTGCGGGATCGGCCCGGGCCAGCGCCGCCATGGTTGTCAGCATGACCAAGGGATAGCTGACCAGGGTCAGCACCAGGCAAGCGCCCCAGAATCCAGTGACTGAGGGGTAGAAGGACACCCAGAGGTAGGCCAACAGGTAGCTCGGCATCGCCAGCGGCAGAGTGAGTGTCACCGCCAGTGCACGTCGGGCCGTGACGTCGGTGCGGGTGACGAGTACCGCCATGCCCACGCCGAGCACCACACACGCTGTGGTTACCGCTACCACCAGCAGTAGCGATCGGCCTACCAAGGCGGCGGTTCGCGCTTGAAACAGTTCCTCGACGACGAAAGGCCAGCCGCGCTCCAGCGCTCGACCTGCCAGATAGCCGAGCGGGATCAATGTGCCCGCCGCCACCAGCGCCGCTGGTATCAGCAGCAGTACTGGCGGGCGGCTGCGGCCGGTGCTCACCGGCGCCCCGTCAGTTGGTCAACAAGCCGGTCTCGACGAGCAGCTCCTGTGTCGCCTCGATGTCGTCGAGTTGTGAGAGGTCTACCTCGGGCGGCTGCAGATCGCTCAGCGGCGGCATTTCGGGCGACGTGGCGATCCCAGCCAACAGTGGATATTCCGCCGTCTCCTCGGCGAAGTATTCCTGGGCGGTTTCGCCGACCAAGTACGCAGCAAATGCTTGTGCCCCTTCGGGATTCGGTGCCGACTTCAGTACCCCGACGCCCGCGACGTTGATCAGTCCGCCGGGATCTCCCGGGGCCATGAACTTGTTCTTTGCAGTCACTGCGTCGGCGCCTTTGGTGTGGATCAATTCGTAGAGGTAGTAGTGATTGACCAGGCCGAGCGCGACCTCGCCGGAGTCCACGGCATCGCGGACCGCCACATTGTTCTCGAAGGCTTGCGGGTCTTGTGCCTTGAAGGCACGCAACCATTGTTCTGCGCCGTCCTGTCCGCGGATGACCCGCAACCCGGTCACGAAGGCCTGCCAGGAGGCATTGCTGGGGGCGAAACCAATCTTGTTCTTCCACTCGGGGGCCAGTAGGCCGTCGATCGTGTCGGGCGGATTGGGCGCCAGTATCGGGTTGTAGACCAGCACGCGGGCGCGACCGGATACGCCGACCCAGGTGCCGTCCGCCGCCGAGAATTCCCCGGGGATCGCCTGCAACGTCGCGGCGTCGACGGGCGCCAGCAGCCCAGCCTTCGACACCGCACCCAGAGCGCCGGCGTCCTGAGAGAGGAACACGTCGGCGGGCGACTTGTCTCCCTCGGTGATGAGCTGGGCCGCCAACTCGCCCGAACCGGCGTAACGAGTCTCGACCTCGATGCCGGTGTCGGCGGTGAACTGCTTGATCAGTGGCCCCACCAGGGCTTCGCTGCGGCCCGAGTACACGACAATCGTGTCTGCGGCCTCGCTTTGCGTCCCTGACCCGCAGGCGCTCAGTGCCAGCATTGTCGCGACTACCCCGACTACGCCGGCCAAACGAGACATCGAGATGGGCATCGAGATGGGCACTGAGATGGGCATCGAGATGGACACCGTGATGAACCCCCTTTCGGCGAACCGGCCTCGGCCGGGTGCCGCCTGATCGATCTGGCGCTCAACCTACCATTTGGTGAGGTTAGCCTTACTATTTGGCGCCCCGCGGGGGGTGTGCGTTAATTCGGCTAACATGTTTTGACCAACAGACGATTTCGGGTGCTGCAGCCGGTCAAAAGTCGTCGCACGAAGACGAAAGGGATCAGGTGCCGCAGGCCGGCTTCTCCGGTCACTCGATCGGCCGACGCCGGAGTGCCATGGCCGCGGGAGCACTTCGATGAACGTCGTCCTGTCGTTGTTGCCCGTGATCGCGATAGTTCTGCTTACCGCGGGAACAGCGGTCTTCGTCGCCGCGGAGTTCTCCCTGACCGCGTTGGAACGCAGCACCGTCGATGCCAACGTGCGTACCGGTGATCGTCGTGACCGGATGGTGCAGCAGGCTCACCGCACACTTTCCACCCAGCTGTCAGGTGCTCAGGTGGGTATCTCGATCACGACGCTGGCCACCGGATTTCTCGCCGAACCGGTCGTCGCGCGGCTCATCGAACCGGGCTTGACCGCGATTCGGATACCGGAGCGCTTCACCACCGGGCTGGCTTTGGCGCTGGCCATCTTGATCGCAACGTCCCTGTCGATGGTCTTCGGCGAGTTGGTCCCCAAGAATCTGGCGGTCGCGCTGCCGGTGCCGACCGCCCGGTGGTCGTCGGGTCCGCAACTGTTCTTCTCCTTCGTGTTCACACCCCTGATCAAACTGACCAACGGCACTGCGAACCGGATTCTGCGGGCTCTGGGCATAGAGCCGGCGGAGGAACTGCGGTCGGCACGCTCACCGCAGGAGCTGGTGTCGCTGGTGCGCACGTCGGCGCGCAGTGGCTCGCTGGATCCGCTCACTGCCGTCCTCGTGGACCGTTCCCTACAATTCGGCGAGCGCACCGCTGAGGAACTGATGACGCCGCGGTCGAAGATCGACGCGTTGGAAGCCGACGACACAGTGGCCGATCTCAGCGCGGCAGCGGTCAGAACCGGGCATTCACGCTTCCCGGTGATCCTTGGCGACCTCGACGAAACGATCGGGGTGGTGCACGTCAAGCAGGTCTTCGCGGTGCCGCACCCGACGCGTTCATCGACTCGGCTGGCCGAGATCGCGCAGCAGGTCGCCAAGGTGCCTTCGACGCTGGACGGCGACGCGGTGATGTCGGAAGTGCGGGCCAATGGAATGCAGACCGCGCTGGTGGTCGA
>CAZCHU010000065.1:0-16959 GCA_964498215.1 uncultured Mycobacterium sp.
GGGTTCGTATACCTTCCCTCCGCCCGGTGAATCCTCGGCAGCAGAACGGTGGGGCGGGCGGGGCTCGAACCCGCGACCAATGGATTATGAGTCCACGGCTCTAACCGACTGAGCTACCGCCCCGACGCGCGACCTGCGCGGCCACCATGGTCGCATATCGGCCATCGAGTGAAGACAGTCTGGCCCGCCAACTGACCTCGTGCCGATCGACGTCGACCTCGATCATTGCGCCTGACTGACCGAGGACATACGAAAGTCGGGGATCCGCAGCGAGGGCATCTGCGCACGTGTTGCCCAGTCTCCCCACTCCCGCGGCAGCGTGATCTCGCTGACGCCGACTTCGGTGGCGCGACGTAGCAGGTCCAACGGGCTCTCGTTGAACCGGAAGTTGTTCACTGCGGCAGTGACTGCACCGTCTTCGACGAGGTAAACCCCGTCCCGGGTCAAACCGGTGAGCAGCAATACCGACGGATCGACCTCACGGATGTACCACAGCGTCGTCAGCAACAGCCCCCGTTCGGTCTCGGCGATCATGTTCTGCAAGCTCGCGGGGTTCTCGAGGCCACCGGTCATCAGCAAGTTGTCAGCGCCCGCCGCCATCGGCGCATCGAATTCCGCAGCCGCCGCCCGCGGGTAGGCCAGTGCGTTGATGACGCCTTCGCGAATCCAGTCCACTCGATCGATGCTCATACCGTTGTCGAACACCGACGCCCGTTCCGAGGAACTAGACGTCGCGATGAACGGCGCACACTCCAGACCGCTGGCCCAGGGATCGGAGTACAGCGTCAGAGGCAAGGGCGTCAGCCGCTCCCCCACCCGAGTCCCGCTACCGGGCGCAGCCAACGCGGTACGCCCTTCCTGCGCACCACGGCCGCTCATTGTCCATGCCAGGTAGATCATCATGTCCGCCACCGTGGATGGCGGCATGATCGTCTCGTAGCGGTCGGCGGGAAGTTCGATGGTGCGCTGTGACCACGACAACCGCGTGTCGATTTCCTCAAGCATTGAATCTATTGGCACAGAATCGAAATCAGGTGCGCTGCGACCCACCCAGACGCTGGCACCATCACGTTTGGCATTGATCTCCAGGCTGCCGGTGGGCTGTGCGAACCGTCGTCGGAGCCCGTCCGAGGTCGCGACGAATGTCGTCTCGATCGCGTGCCGCGCGTACCCGAAGAGGGTGGCTCCGCCTCGCGCTGAAAGGCCGAAGCCGTGCGCCAATTCGTCGGCCACGCCGAGGAAAACCTCGGCTCCGGTGCCGCGAATCGGCTCATCCCAGTCGGGCGGGGCATCCGCACCCGGAAGCGGTGGCGCTGAGTCTCTAGCCTGCGGGGCGGCTGCGGCAGCCTGTTGGGAGGCCGCCACCAGACCGGCCACGGCTTCCGGATCCACCGAACTAGATCGGACTGTACCGACATGCGCATTACTGCCTTGTCGCACAATAGATATGAGTGTGGTGGTGCGGCTGGTTGATTCACCGTTGGTGGTCATGGTGTTGTTGGCCCACCGAAGCGTCGCATCGACGCGGTCGGTAACCAACACGATGGTCTCGTCTGCTCTGCCCAGCCGACGGGCTTCGGCCAGCGCGAGGTCGATCACCTGCTGTGCGTCGATCACGCCTGCCGCCCTCCCTCTTCACGTGTGTTGAGCACGGTGATGCCGCGGAACAGCGCTGAGGGACAGCCGTGACTCACCGCGGCGATCTGACCCGGCTGCGCCTTGCCGCAGTTGAATGCTCCGCCCAATCGCCATGTCGACTGTCCGCCAACGGCATCCAGCGCGCCCCAGAAGTCGGTGGTCGTAGCCTGGTACGCGACATCGCGAACCTGGCCGTCCAACTTGCCGTTGCGGATCCGGAAAAAGCGCTGTCCCGTGAATTGGAAGTTGTAGCGTTGCATGTCGATCGACCAGGACTTGTCGCCGACGATATAGATGCCGTCGGTCACCCTCCCGATCAGGTCGTCGGTGCTCAGGTCATCGGGTCCCGCTCGCAGCGAGACATTGGCCATCCGTTGGATGGGTACGTGACGGGCGGAGTCGGCGTAGGAGCACCCGTTGGAGCGGGACACCCCCAGCCGTGCTGCGAAGACCCGGTCGAGCTGATAGCCGACGAAAACACCGTCGCGAATCAGATCCCAGCTCTGTGCACGGACTCCTTCGTCATCGAAACCCACCGTGGCTAAGCCGTACTCGAGCGTGCGGTCCGCCGTCACGTTCATCACCGGTGAGCCGTATCGCATCGAGTCCAGCTTGTCTGGTGTGGCAAAGGAGGTCCCGGCGTAGGCAGCTTCGTACCCAATCGCCCGGTCGTACTCGGTGGCATGGCCTATCGACTCGTGAATCGTCAGCCACAGGTTGCTCGGATCGATCACAAGATCAGTCGGCCCGGCGGTCACGGTGGGCGCCTTGACCTTTTCGGCCAGCAGCGAGGGCAGCCGGTCCAGCTCACCCGTCCAGTCCCACACCTCGTCACCCTCGACCGCTTCCCAGCCCCGCGCGGTGGGCGGCGCCAGAGTGCTCATGGTGTCGAATGTCCCTGTCACCGGATCGACGGTGACCGCCTCGAGCTTGGGCAGCACGCGCACCCGCTGTTGAGTTATCGACGATCCGAAGGTGTCGGCGTAGAACGTCTGTTCCTTCGCGGTGTGCAGCGAGGCCGAGACGTGGTCGACACCGTCGGATGACAACAGCCGGCCCGAATAGTCCTCGAGCACCGCGACCTTGTCCTCCGCGGCAACCTCCGACGGGTCGATGCGGTAGTGCGAAACCCAGGACGCATCGCGGTAGACAGGTTCGGGAGCCAGTTCGATGGGTTCAGCGTTCAATGCGGACAGAGTGGTCGCGACCTTCACCGCACGCCGCGCGGTCTCGACGGCAGTCGCAGCACTAAGCGCGGGGTGCGACGCGAAGCCCCAGGTGCCGTCGACGATGACCCGCACCGCCAGTCCGATCTCATCGTCGACGACCGCGGATTCCAGTGCGCCGTCACGCAGCTGCATTGTCTCGGTCGCGACCCGGTGGATTCGCAGGTCCGCGTAGCTTGCTCCAGCCTGCACCGCCGCCGCGAGCGCCGCATCGGCCAGCTCGTTGCGCGGTAGCGCGAGGAAGTCAGCATCGACTCGTCGGAATCCCGTCACGTGTTCACCGTAACGAGGGCAGCATGAACGGTGCTCAGCGGCGCATACCGCTGGTACCCAGGACGGTCAATTCAAGCGCCAAGGCGGCTCCGCATACCGTCACGACGACCGCGAACACCACCCAATCCCGGCGTTTAGGCCGCGTCGGAGCCGCCGAAATCTGTCCGGCACCACCTCGAGCTGTGATCGCGTCGCCCATCTCGTCTGCACGGCGCAACGCCGCGGTGATGGCTGCGACCAACAGGTCGATCAGCTCAGAGGCCCAGCGCCGCCGCCGCACCCGCCTGCTGGCACCGGCTTCCTTGGGTCGCAGCTGCCGGGCCGCGTAGAGCACCCGGAATTCATCGATGAGCATCGGAAATGCTCTCAGCGCCAACGCAAGCGTCACCGCCCAGTCGTCGACCGGTATCCGCAACGGGCGCAGCGGACGGCCTAGCGTCGCCACCGCTGGCGCGACCTCGGCGACGTTGGTGGTCCAAGACACCATCCCGCCGAGGCCGAGCAGCACGATCGATAGTGCGGTGATGCGCAGGAAGTTGAGGAGCCCGCCCAGCCCGATATCCACCGCACCGACCGCGATGATCGGGCTGCCCCCGGCGGCGGTGGCGGTGAGTGCGCCCAAAGCGAGCAACCACCACAACAACCGCGGCACCGTCGGCAGCACCCCCCGAGGGATGCGCGCCACCGCGGCTGCCGCGACGACGAGCAGTGCGACCGCACCGATGGGCACCCAACCTGGATAGAACGTGAGCAGCACACCGATTCCACCGACGATCAGCAGCTTCGAACCGGCCCAGAGTTCGTGGATGACGGTGCGGCCGGGCACCGGCCGCAGCAGCACCACCTGCCTACGCTGCTTGCCGGTGGCCGATCTCGCCGTCATGACAGATCCTCAGCAGCCGTCGGCGCCGCGGCCAGCATCCCGTCGCGCAGGTGCAGCGTTCGGGGACAAAGTTCCTCCAGCCCTCCGAAATCGTGCGATATCACCACGACGGTGAGACCTTTGCGGCGACGAAGTTCGATCAGCAGCCGCAAAAGGCCACGCTGGGAGGCCGCGTCCAGCCCGGCCAGTGGCTCGTCCAGGATGAGCGCCCGAGGCGAACGAGCCAGTAGACCCGCCAATACCACTCGCCGCATCTGTCCGCCGCTGAGCTCATCGACCCGCCGGGCTGCAAGCGTCGGGGCGAGACCTACGGTGTTCAGCGCATCGGTCACCCTCGATTGGTCATACATCGAGAAGCCGGCCGACGAGGCGATCTCCAGCGCCACGTGGCTACGCATCAATTGCAGCCGTGCCGCCTGGAACGACATGGCAACCGCTCCGACCTGATCGGATACCGGTGCGCCGTCGAGCAGACAGCTGCCAGAGGTAGGCACCGTAAGGCCGGCCATGATCCACGCCAGGGTCGACTTTCCGGACCCGTTCAGCCCGTGAATCAACATGCCGTCGCCCTCGTGCACCGTGAAATCGATCTCGCGCAGGGCCGTCTTGGCCCACGGTGTTCCGCTGCCGTACTCGTGGCAGACAGCGGTCAGTTCGAGCAGTGGCGCGCTGCGGGGTCTGTCGGCGACCACTGTCGCCGCCGGCGCCTGCGCGGTATCCACCATTTCGCCGGCATCGGCGGCAGGCCAGCCAGGACCGGTCAGTTTCACCGCACGCTCGGCGGCATCGGCCTCGTCGTTGTAGTGCGTGATGTGCACCAGCGACGTCCGATGGTGCCGGGTCAACCCTGACAGCACCGACATCAGGGCTTCCCGCCCTTGCTGGTCGACCATGCTGGTGACTTCGTCGGCGATCAGCAACGCCGGCTCGCGAGCCAACGCCGCGGCCACCGCCAACCGCTGTAGCTCGCCACCGGAGAGCCCGCCGGTGTCCCGCTCGGCCATCCCGTCAAGGCCAACCTCGGACAGTAATTGCTGGACATCGGTCGCGGTGCCGGGCGGCAGACCCCAAACGACGTCGTCGGCCACCCGGGTGCCCAACACCTGACTTTCGGGGTGCTGCATCACCACTGCGGTGCCGCCGAGTTGGCCCAACCCCACTGCGCCAGGCCGCACTACCTCTCCCCCGGTGGGATCACGACCCGACAGCACGAGCATCAGCGTCGTCTTGCCCGATCCGTTGGCACCGGTGACCGCGACGTGTTCGCCGGGTTGCACCGTCAGCGAGACCGGACCGAGAGCGTCGTGATTCGACCTCGGGTAGCGGAACCGAACATCGTTTAGCCACAACGGAACCGGCGCTATCGGGCCGGAGTCGGCTGAGGATTCCAGTTTGTGCACGTCGGGTACGCCGGCGAGACGCGACAGCACTCGAGACAACGCCCACCAACCGACCAGGCTGACGAGGGTGATGCTGAGGACACCGGCGAAAAAGAAGAGATACGGCCAATAGGTCAGCGCGTTGGCAAAGTCCTGTTTCATCCGCTCGGCGGCACCCTGCATCCCAGGGATTCGGGCGAGGATGGCCGCGGTACCGGTGACGTTGGCGGTAACCGATTCGAAGATGAGGTTGCGCAGTCGGCTCAGGACCGCCAGCGCTACGACGGTGGCCAGGCCGAACAGGGCGCCGGCCACAACCGCGGAAGCGATGACCGTCGGGGTGCCGCGACCGCGTCGTTTGACGATGCCTGTCAACCCTCCGATGTATGCGCAGTTGACCACCGTCATGAACCCGCCCATGCCGGCGATGAGGAAGGCGACCAGACCACCGGCGAACGTCGCGGCGATCAGCACCCGGAGGCGATAGCGGTAGGCGAGCAAGCCCATCGGGACGGTGCCCAACAGGGACAGCCCGGCCGCAAACGGAACCACAACGGCGATGATCGCGATAGCCGCGCACAGTGCCGCCATCACGGCGGCTTGAGCGAGTTCGACCGGTTGAAGCGAGCCAGTCCGTGAAGGTGTGCTCTGCGGGCCGGCCGAGGTCATTTCACGATTCTGCCAGTCGCAGGCCCGCGAACCTGTACGCCGGGGGTGGCCCGCACACCTGACCCTCAGGACGCGCCATCCGACGAGGGCACTAGCGCTCCGGGTATCTGCTCAGGTGACGGCCCCACCGACGAGATACCCGACAAGGTAAGTGGTGCCGATCGCCACTGTGCCCAAGGTCAACTGCCGCAACGATCCGAGCACCAGCGGCCGCCGGGTGATCCTCGCCGCGGCACCGCCGACGAACAGCAGCCCGACACCGCCGAACGCCAGACCAAGCCATAGCGACCCGTAGCCCAGCAGGTACGGAATCAACGGAATCACGGCACCGATCGCGAAGAGAACGAACGACGAGCCCGCAGCCACCCACGGGGACGGCTTCTCCCGGGGATCCACCCCGAGTTCCTGCACCAGGTGAAAGTTCAGGGCACGGGTTTCGTCCCGATGGATCTCATCGGTCGCCGTCGCGGCGGTCTGCGCCGACATCCCCATGTCAGTGAGCATCGCGACCAACTCCGCCCGCTCGCCCTCCGGATCCTTGCGGAACGACCTGCGTTCAACAACCACCTCGGAGTCGATCTGCTCGTTGGCCGTCGTCACCGAGGTGTACTCCCCCAACGCCATCGAGAACGCGCCCGCCAGCAAGCCGGCGATGCCGCTGATCACGACCGTATGGGCAGAGGCGGTGGCAGCGACGCCGGCGATCAGTGCGGTGTTACTCACCAAGCCGTCCATCGCGCCGAACGTCGCGGCCCGCAGCCACCCTCCGGTCACGTCGGCGTGCCGGTGACCGACGACGTGCGGCATGCCCGTCGGCGACCGCGGCGGGTCAGGAAGTTCTGTCATGGTGTCGATTGAACCCCGATGCAGATCTGTCGGAAAAGTCAGGATCACCTAGGTTTGACACATCACGGTTTACGTCTGCTTCCATCGGGCTACCGTCAGGTTATGACCACCACTGCGGAGCATCTACGCAATGCCCTCGACGGCCGCTTTCGCGACGTGAAGAACGACGTTCGCAAGAAACTGTCCAACGAGATCTTCAGGCCGCACTACACACCCAACACCATCATCGCGCGTGCAAAAGTGGACGAGCAGCTGCGGATCATGGCCGCCCACGGTGCCGCCGAGGACGGCTTCATGAAAGGCCATGGCGGCAACGGCGACGTCGGTGCCGCGGTGACCCGCATCGAGATGCTTGCGATGAGCGACCTTTCACTGATGGTCAAGGCGGGCGTGCAGTGGGGTCTCTTCGGCGGCGCGATCGAAAACCTCGGCACCGAGCGTCACCATGAGGCCTACGTGCAGCGGATCATCGATCTCGACCTGCTGGGCTGCTTCGCGATGACCGAGACCGGGCATGGCAGCGACGTTCAGGCGCTGGAGACGACCGCGACCTACGACGCGGCCACCGAAGAGTTCGTCATCCACTCCCCGACCCCCTCGTCGCGCAAGGACTACATCGGCGGTGCGGCCCAAACCGCCCGCATTGCAGCTGTTTTCGCACAGCTGATCACCCCCGATGGCGAGAATCACGGCGTCCACTGCCTGGTGGTGCCGATCCGCGACGACAAGGGCAAGGACCTGCCCGGAGTGACGACGTCGGACTGTCACTACAAGGGCGGGCTGCCCGGCGTGGACAACGGCCGGATCCAGTTCGATCACGTCCGGGTGCCCCGGGAGAACCTGCTCAACAAGTACGCCGACGTCGCGCCTGACGGAACCTACAGCTCACCGATCGAGAACGTCGGTCGTCGCTTCTTCACGATGCTGGGCACGCTCGTTCGCGGACGTGTCACGGTGGGCGGCAGCGGCGCGGCGGCGGCCCGGGTGGCGCTCGATATCGCGACGCGATACGCCTTGCAACGTAGGCAGTTCGAAGCACCGGACGACGAGCGGGAGGTGCTGATCATGGACTACCTCATGCATCAACGCCGGCTGTTCCCCTTGATCGCGAAATCGTATGCACTGCAGTTCGCCCAGAACGAATTGGTCAGTAGGTGCCATGAACTGCAGACGGCCGACAGCCCGGACGCCGAGGAACAGCGGGAATTGGAATCGCGCGCGGCCGGCCTCAAGGCCGCGAACACATGGCATGCCACGCGGGCCATTCAGGAGGCCCGCGAGGCGTGTGGCGGGGCAGGCTATCTCGCAGAGAACCGGTTGATCGCGCTCAAAGCCGACACCGACGTGTTCACCACATTCGAGGGTGACAACCACGTCCTGACGCAATTGGTCGCCAAGCAGCTGCTGACCGACTATGCCGACGACATCAAGGGCATGGGCCCGGTCGAATGGGTGCGGTTCGCCGCCAACTTCGCCGGCGAGCGAGTCCTGAAGCGGACAGCCGCGCAAACCGTCATGCAGCGAATCCTGGACACCCGTCAGGACAACGAGGAGGAGGGCAGCCTCTTCAACCGCGGCACCCAGATGAAGATGTTCGAGGATCGCGAGGAGTACTCACTGGCCTCAGTCGCCCGCCGACTGCAGGGGAAATCCAAGGAGATGAGCGCCTTCGACGCGTTCAACGCTGTGCAGGATCATGTGATGCATGCAGCCACCGCGCACATCGACCGGATCATTCTGGAGGCGTTCGTCGCCGGTATCGACGGCTGCGAAGACAGCGAAGCCCGCGAAATCCTCGAAATGGTGTGCGACCTCTACGCGCTGTCGGTGATCGAGGATGACAAAGCGTGGTTCGTCGAGCACCGCTTTTTGTCGACCGAACGCTCCAAGGCGGTCACCCGCGGCATCAACGACCGCTGTAGGCGGCTGCGGCCCCACGCCGAGACACTCGTGGACGGGTTCGGCATCCCCGAGCAGCTTCGCTACGCCGAGATGCTGCACCCAGAGCACATTCCGCACACCGAAGAGCACGCAGGATAGGCCTAGAGCAGGCGCACCGTGCTCGTCTTGATGTCATAGACAGCTCCGACGATTTCGATCGCCCCCGACTGTTCGGCGTCGTTGAGCAACGGGCTGTCCCTGCGCAGGGTATCGATCGTTGCGAGCACATTGCGCTCGATGGCATCGTCGAGATCGGATGCGCCGACGATTCCAGGTTTGATCGCGTCAACGATCGCCTGAATGTTGCCGCCCGGCGTTGCGTTCTCGAACGCCGCTTTCACCGCGCCACACGACGAATGACCAAGTACCACAATTGCCTGCGACTTCAGCACCGCCTGACCGAATTCGAGACTGCCGATGTTCGTGGGCGACGCAGCGATGTTGCCCGCCTCGCGGACAACGAAAACGTCACCCACGAACTGGTCGAATATCACCTCCGGCGCTAGCCGGCTGTCGGCACACCCGAGGACCGACGCGAATGGCTCCTGGCCGTCGGTGACCTCGCTCCAGATGGCATCGATCTGCGCGGTGCTGCGAACCTGGGGTTCGCGCGCTTTGAAGCGTTTGTTGCCGTCGATCAGCACCTGAATCGCCTCTTGGGGAGTAGAGGGCGTCGGCGCTGCAGGCTTGTCCTGGTAACCACCATCGTCGGACTTGTCCGACGAGCATCCAGCGGCTGCCAGCGCAGCCACCGGAATTGCACCAAGGAGGTAGCGCCGGGACTTGTTCACTCGGCTGCCAGCATCGTCCAACGGAAAATCCTCCTCGTCGATCGTGGGCACTATCGCGCGGCGCAACGCTACCGCAATGCTGCGCGATAGACCCGAGGTGAGGCCTTTACCGTGCCGTTTCTCAGCCGGCCCAAACGTGCACAGTCAGCCCACGTCGGGATCCGCACTGTGGAGATGATGGCTCCCCCGGCTGGACTCGAACCAGCAACCCTTCGGTTAACAGCCGAATGCTCTGCCAATTGAGCTACAGGGGATTGCCCTCCCGCGGTCGTTACGCCACGGGCCAGACAGCACCTTAGCTTACGCCTGCTGGGGGGTGCCAATAGCCGCCCGACCGGACTCGCGGGACGCGCGGTCAGGCCGGGTAAGGCAGGATGGATCAGTAAGAAACCGTCAGGCGATTGACAAGAGAAACTGGAGGAGCCCTGTGATCGGGTATGTCGCCGTGTTGGCCGTCGGCTACGTGCTGGGCACCAAAGCCGGCAAGAAACGCTACGAGCAGATCGCCGGGACATACCGGGCCGTCACGGGAAGCCCTGCCGCGAAGGCGGTGATCGACGCGGGACGGCGCAAGATCGCTGACCGGGTGTCGCCCGACCCCACTCTGGTCAAGCTGACACCAATTGACTCCGGCACCGAGGTCCTCGAGCCGGAACAGATCGTGCAGAGAACCCGCTAGCCGAAATCGCGCGTGATCGTGGTCCCCGGCAACAGCGGTGAGGTGTAGATACCGATGCCGAAGGGCCCACCCAGCCCTATGTTGGGGGTGCCGATGGTGAAACCGGTGTTATTGGATTGGCCCATGCAGTTGCCGTCATCTTTGTTGCCGAACCAGGCGAGACAGCCTCCTGGGTTGGCGGTCACTTCCGGCGCTGCGTCGATGCTGGTCAGAGTCGTGTAGGCCGGAACAGCCACGGCGGCGACCGCAAAGGCCCCGGCAAGCAGCCGAGCGCCATTGGTCCGGATCGTGTGCACAAACATCGCCAACTCGCCTTCTCACGTTATTACGAAGCGTCCCGACCGCTGGGCATAGCATAACCCGAGCGGCCTGGTTACGCAGTAAGGTCGTTCCCGCTTGCCTGTTCGAGCAGGCCACGCCGGTAACCCTCCATCGCCACGAGGTCACCAAACAGGGCGTGGTACTCGTCGCCCTGTTCGACCGGGGACATGCGCTGCAGTTTCGACTTCACCTCGGCGATCTGCCGGCCGATCCACACTTCCTGGAGTCGTGCCAGCACGCCCCCGATGTAACGGGGCAGGCTCTCCTCGTCGGCGTTGATGGCCTCGGCGCCCAGTTCGTTGACCAGGCCGGCCGCCAGCGGTGAGTCAGTCTGCTCGCGCACAGCCTCGATCCATTGCGCCCCCGCCATCCCGGCAGATGTTCCGCCGGCGGCTTCGATCGACACCCGAACCGCCGCGTAGCCGGGGTGGGCGAAGGTCTCCGCTGCCAGCGAGTCGAACACCGGGCCGGCCAACGCCGGATATTGCAACGCCGATTTGAGGGCTTCGCGCTGCGGCCACAACGTGGGGTCGGCCGGATCGGGCCGGTCTACAGCGGGGGTTGCAGCATCGCGGGGCCGCGGCGGGCCCGCGTCTGCCTGAGCGCCTCGACGGCGCGCCCGTTCGGGCATGCCGCGCTTGCCCGCCTCCTCGCGCACCCGGGAGAGCACCTGACCCTCGTCGCGCCAGCCCGTCCACCCGGCGAGGCGGCGCGCGTATTCGTCGCGCAGCGCATAGTCCCGGATTCTCGCGACCAGCGGCACGCATCGTCGCAGCGCGTCGACCTGCGCCTGCGGATCGTTGTCCAAGACATCCCCATCGGGGATCAGGCTGCGGACCGCGAATTCGAACATCGGAATCCGACGCGCCACCAGATCCCGGAGTGCGCTGTCACCGGCCTTCAGCCGTAGATCGCACGGATCCATGCCGTCGGAAGCGATCGCCACGAAAGACTTTCCGGCCACCTGCTGATCGCCGTCGAACGCCTTCAGCGCAGCCGCCTGACCCGCTGCGTCACCGTCGAACACGAAGATCAGTTCGCCGCGGTACCAGTTGTCGTCCATCATGAGCCGCCGCAGCAGCGCCAGGTGCCCGTCGCCGAAGGCCGTGCCGCAGGACGCTACGGCGGTCACCTCGCCGGCCAGGTGCATGGCCATCACGTCGGTGTAGCCCTCGACGACGACCGCCCGGTGCGCCTTGGCGATGTCACGCCTGGCCAGATCGAGTCCGAACAACACGGCGGACTTCTTGTACAACACCGTCTCGGGGGTGTTGACGTACTTGGCTTCCATCGGGTCGTCGTCGAAGATGCGCCTTGCACCGAACCCGATGACTTCACCGCCGCTGCCTCTGATTGGCCACAGCAATCGCCGGTGGAAACGGTCCATGGGGCCGCGGCGACCCTCTCGGGACAAGCCGGCTGTCTCAAGCTCCTTGAACTCGAACCCCTTGCGCAGCAAGTGCTTTGTCAACGAATCCCACCCGGACGGCGCGAAACCGCAACCGAACCGCGCGGCGGCCTCGGCGTCGAAATGACGCTCGGTCAGGTATTGCCGCGCTGGGGCAGCTTCGTCGGATCGCAGCGCGGCGGCATAGAACTCCTGAGCGGCGGCGTTGGCGGCCAACAGCCTGCTGCGGCTACCCCGGTCGCGTTGCACATTTGTGGTCGACGCCCCGCTGTAGGTGACGGTGTAACCGACGCGGTCGGCGAGCAGTTCGACCGCCTCGACGAAGCTGACGTGCTCGATCTTTTGCAGGAACGCATAGGCGTCCCCACCCTCCCCGCAGCCGAAGCAGTGGAAGTGTCCGTGATTGGGCCGGACATGGAAGGAGGGGGATTTCTCGTCGTGGAACGGGCACAGCCCCTTCAGTGAATCCGCGCCCGCACGCCGCAGTTGAACGTACTCACCCACGAGATCCTCGATGTTCACCTGCTCGCGGATGGCAGCGATGTCACGATCGGGAATCCTGCCCCGCCCCCGAGCCCCGTCGAACGCCACCCAGCCAGTCTAGAGCCCGAGCTGGCAGCACCTACGCGGGTTCGATCCGCTCCAAGCGCCCTTCGGTGAACGATGCCACCTGGTCGATCACCACCCGCAGCCGTGCCGGGTCGTCGGCGGCGGCGTTGAATCGCGGGGCGAACAGGGGATCCAGCGTCGCGGGCGCACCGGCCAGGATGAACTCAACCGCCGCGTGGATTCGTTCGCGCTGCCGGGCTTGCAGATCCAGATGCCGAGGGTCGGACATGATGAACTGCAACGCGAGAATTTTCAGCACCGCCACTTCCCCACGCACCACGGCCGGCACCTCAAGGTTGGTGCGATAGCGCACCAACCGCTCCGGACCGGAGGCGTTACGGGTGGCGGCGATGGCCGACGACGCGAATCGGCCCACCAGTTCGCTGGTCATCGTCTTCAATGCAACCGCTGCCGACAGCGTGGCGTCGTACTTTCCGACGGCGGCAACCGCGGGCAACATCGACAGCCGTTCGGCCGCCTCGACCAGGTCCGCCGCCGCCAAGCCACCACCCATACCGTGCGACTGCCCCAGCCGACCCAGTGCGCTGACCGCGTCATCGTCGGAAAGGACCCGCAGGTCGATTCGACCGGAGGTCACGCCGTCTTCGACATCATGTACCGAGTAGGCGACGTCGTCGGCCCAGTCCATGATCTGCGCCTCCAGGCACGGCGCACGGTCGGGCGCGTCACCGCGCACCCAGGCCGCGGCGGCAGCGTCGTCGGCGTAAAAGCCGAACTTGCCACCCTCCGAGGGTCGATACCACGGATACTTCGTCACCGCGTCCAGCGCGGCACGGGTCAGGTTCAGTCCCGCGCTGCGCGGCTCATCTCCCTGCGTATCAAGCACTTTGGGTTCAAGCCGGGTGAGGATCCGGAAGTTCTGCGCGTTGCCCTCGAACCCGCCGCAGGCCTTGGCGAGCTCATTGAGCGCGCGTTCACCATTGTGCCCATACGGCGGATGGCCGATGTCGTGGGCCAGCCCGGCCAAGTCGACGAGGTCGGGGTCGGCCCCCAACCCGACTGCCATTCCGCGACCGATCTGGGCGACCTCCAGCGAGTGAGTGAGCCGGGTACGCGGAGTGTCACCCTGCCGCGGACCGACTACCTGGGTCTTGTCAGCCAGCCGGCGCAACGCCGCGCAGTGCAACACGCGCGCACGGTCACGGGCAAAGGCGGTGCGGTGTTCGCTTGAGCTGCCCGGCAGCACGGCACCCTTCGGCTGTTCGAGCACCATGCGCTGGCGATCGAATTCGCTGTAGGGGTCACGTTGCGTGAGATCGATGGACACCGGGGCACAGTCTGCCAGGCCGAACGCCGGAGTAATCCCAGTCGCGGGCCCCACGGCACTAGATTGGCGAATATGCGTGTCCCCCGCCTGCTCAGCCTGCTGCTCGCCGTCCTGACCGCCGGGCTGTTGTGCGCGCCCAGTGCTGTCGCGGATCCGCCGTTCCGCATCCCGGACTACGTCACCGACCAGGCCGCCGTGTTGACCTCGACCGAGCGCGTGGACGTCGAGAACGCGCTGTTGGCGCTCTACGACAAAGAACGCATCCGCCTCTGGGTCGTCTACGTCGACAGCTTCGGGCAGTCGGCACAGGCCTGGGCGAAAACCACGATGCAGTTAAGCGACTTCGGTGACCGTGACGCGTTGTTGGCGGTGGCGACCGAAGAACGTGCCTATGCCTTTCAGGTGCCGCGCTCGATCATGTCGCAGTCCAAGGCCCAAGATTTGCAACGCGATGTGATCGAGCCTGCGCTGCGGCGCGGCGATCTGGCTGGTGCCGCCGTTGCTACCGCCGAAGGTCTGGGCGCCGCGGGGACTGCCGAGTCGGGGCAGGGCTTCTCTATGGCCGCCTTCCTCATAGTGATGGCGATACTGGCCCTCGCGGTGCTCGCGCTGTGGCTGTGGACGCATCGGCGACGCCGTAAGCGCCGGCAGGCCGAGTTCGCCGCCGCCCAGCGAGTCGACCACTCCGACCCGAATGCGCTGGCGGCGGTGTCGATCGACGCACTTGACGATCTCTCCAGGAAGATCGTGGTGGACGTGGACAACGAGGTCCGAACCAGCCAGAGTGAATTGGCGCTGGCGGTCCAGGAATTCGGGGAACGCGACACCGAGGCGTTCACTCGCGCGGTGGACAACGCCAAGACCACTCTGGCTCAGGCGCTCAACGTTCGGCATATTCTCGATGACGCCGTACCCGAAACCCCGCAGCAGCGTCGCGATCTGCTGACGCGGGTGATCGTGGCCGCCGCGAAAGCCGACCAGGAACTGGAAGCCCAGCGCGAGGCCTTCGCCCAGCTGCGGGATCTGCTGATCAACGCACCCAGCCGCCTGGACTCCCTCACCCAGCAGATGATCGAGTCAACGGCCCGGCTGTCTCCAGCCGAGCAGACGTTGAGTCGCCTACGTTCTCAATTCGCCGAGACGGCATTGGTTTCGGTGTCCGACAACATCGACGAGGCCAAGGAGCGGCTGGCGTTCGCCGAACAGAACATCGATACCGGCCGCGACCTCGTCTCGCGGCCCACCAACCGCCAGATCGGCCTGGTCGACGCCATCCACAATGCCGAGGCCGCGCTTGGTCAGGCCCGCACCCTGCTCGATGCGGTGGACAGCGCCGCCACCGATATCAACCGGGCGATGGCCGGTCTGCCCGCGGTGATCGCCGACATCCAGAACGGCATCAATCAGGCGGGTGCGCAGCTTTCGCAGGGCAACATCGCGATAGCCACCGAGCTCAGCACCGCTCGCGACGCTGCGGTTGAGGCGGTGTCGCACGCGCAGAGCGCCGGCGACTCCGATCCGCTGGGCGCCTTCACCCGGCTGACCCAAGCCGACGCCGAGCTCGACCGGCTGTTGGCCGATGTCGCCGAGGAGAGAGAAACCACCGAGCGCCTCAGCCGCACCTACGATCAGGCGCTGTTCAATGCGCAGTCCCGGGTGCGTTCGGTCTCGGACTACATCGACACTCGCCGTGGTGTCGTCGGCCCCGAGGCGCGCACCCGGCTGTCGGAGGCGGTCCGACAACTACAGGCCGCGCGGGACAAACGCTCCACCAACCTGACTGAGGCGACCGCTCACGCCAACGGCGCCGCGATGCTGGCCGCCCAGGCCCAGTCCCTGGCCAACGCCGATGTCAGCGCTGCCCAACGCCGCTTCAACGGACCGCGCGGCGGCGGAGGCGGCCAGATGGGTGCCGTGATCGGCGGCATCCTGCTCGGCAACGTGCTCTCCGGCGCGATGCGCGGAGGCTTCGGCGGCGGCGGGTTCGGCGGTTTTGGCGGCGGCGGATTCGGCGGGGGGTTCGGCGGCGGAGGAGGCGGCGGCGGAATGAGTGGCGGCGGCGGGCGTTTTTGACGCCGCGTCGAACTCGCAGCCCGCTAACAGCCCTTGAGTCTGACGGCCAGGTAGTCGGCGACGGCGTCGATCGCCACCCGTTCCTGAGTCATCGCGTCACGCTCACGAACGGTCACCGCGTGGTCCTCGAGCGAGTCGAAGTCGAAAGTGACGCAGTAGGGCGTGCCGATCTCGTCCTGGCGGCGGTAGCGACGGCCGATAGCGCCCGCATCATCGAATTCGATGTTCCAGGACGTACGCAACTCGGCAGCCAGATCACGCGCTTTCGGTGACAGGTCGGCGTGCCGCGACAGCGGCAGCACCGCCGCCTTGACCGGCGCCAGCCGCGGATCCAGCCGCAGCACGGTGCGCTTATCGACGCCACCTTTGGCGTTGGGCGCCTCGTCTTCGTGATAGGCGTCGACGAGGAACGCCATGAAGGAGCGGGTCAGGCCGGCGGCCGGCTCGATGACGTAGGGGGTGTAGCGAGTGTCGGCGGCCTGGTCGTAGAACGACAGGTCGACCCCGGAATGCTTGCTGTGGGTGGACAGGTCGAAGTCGGTACGGTTGGCAACGCCTTCGAGCTCACCCCACGGGTTACCCGCGAAGCCGAATTTGTATTCGATGTCGACCGTACGGTCGGAGTAGTGCGACAACTTGTCCTTCGGGTGCTCGTAGAGCCGAAGGTTCTCACGGTCGATGCCGAGGTTGACATACCAGCCCAACCGGGTGTCGATCCAGTACTGGTGCCATTCGGCTGCGGTGGACGGCTCGACGAAGAACTCCATCTCCATCTGCTCGAACTCACGGGTGCGGAAGATGAAGTTGCCCGGCGTGATCTCATTCCGGAAGCTCTTGCCGATCTGGCCGATCCCGAACGGCGGCTTCTTCCGTGCCGTGGTGACCACATGGGCGAAGTTGACGAAGATGCCCTGCGCGGTCTCCGGACGCAGGTA
>CAZCHU010000066.1:0-14053 GCA_964498215.1 uncultured Mycobacterium sp.
AGTCTGGTGTGCATATCAAAGCGGCCGCCGACCTGCTCGGGCACTCCTCCATCAGCATCACCGGTGACCTGTACGGGCACACGTCCGACGACACCGCGCGATCCGCGGTCGACAACCTCGGGAAGGCGTTGGGACTGTGATTCTCACCTACGACGACGCAATCGAAGCTATCTCGGACGGGGTGACCGACTGGGAAACACTCACCGATTTCGTCGGCCGAAACGACCTGCCGAGCATCTTGGCCGAGGTCTGGGTGGATTTGCCCATCGAGAAGCTCGCCGAGGCTGTACGGATGTCGTGGGTCATGGCCGAATTTCCCGAGGGCTGCCTAGACCGATGGCAATGGCTAGAGATGTTCGGAGAACTTGGATACCGCCACAACACGGAGCGGGTTGAACCGCCCGCAGAGGTCGACCTGTGGCGTGGCGGTGTTGACCCGGACCGCATGGCCTGGACAGCTAGCCGGGCAACCGCTGAATGGTTCCGCGACCGCTGGACGGACGGGAAGCTGTGGACCGCGACGGTGCAAGGCTCGCGTCTGCTCGCGTACTACGACGGCGTACGAAACGACGAGTCAGGCCGTGGTGAATCTGAGTACGTCATCGACCCTACGGGCCTTGAATACCGGGAGGTCAGGCTGTGACTGCTAAGACGGCAAAGAGACACGACGGAAGGACCGGACTAGTTCGATGATGACAAAGGAATTCATCGCTGCCGCTGAGCGCGAAATGCTACGAGAACGGCGCCAGGAGTTGCGGGCGTTGCTGGAACAGTTCACCCCGAACGATTTGGAGCTGAGCGAGGTCCTGGCCCTCGTCGCCGTCCTCTCCCCCGTGGCCGCCAGAGTCGCGGGCGGCGCTCCTGAGCCGGAACCGAGTGGCCATCGACGGTTCACAGTCGTTACGTAGG
Organism: uncultured Mycobacterium sp.; assembly: GCA_964498215.1. Classification (GTDB taxonomy): domain Bacteria; phylum Actinomycetota; class Actinomycetes; order Mycobacteriales; family Mycobacteriaceae; genus Mycobacterium. The sequence continues at coordinate 910 of CAZCHU010000066.1, forward strand.
CTGGTTGTGGTCACCTGTTGTGGTCAGAGCATGAAGAAGGCCGCTCCCGAACTTCGGAAACGGCCTCTGACCTGCGTCGGGCTGACAGGATTTGAACCTGCGACCACTTGACCCCCAGTCAAGTGCGCTACCAAGCTGCGCCACAGCCCGCGGTGCCTCCGGGATCGCCGGTAGGCGGTCGAAAGCCTACCTCAGGCCAGCATCCGCATCCCAACCGCTTCCCAACTTGACGCGCATGCCCCCGGGCAAGAAATCAGCGCGGGACGGGTTCTGAGTCGGTGCCCGAATTGGCGACTTCGGCGGACTCCGGCGCAAATCGCGGTGCCCGCGACACCCGCCATGCATAGATCACCAGTGACAGCCACGCCACGATGATGAGGGAGTAGATGCCAGTCGACCATGGCCACTGAATGTCGAAGAAGTGCACCAGCTTCTGGCTGTTGGTCAGCACGATGACCCCGCCCACGGCGGTGCCCAGCAGAGCCGGGCTGACTCGGCTCACCAGCCAGGCGGCGAACGGCGCGGCGATCACGCCGCCTGTCATCAAGCCGACTACCACCGGCCAGTTCTGCAGAAATTCCTGACGCAATCCGATCAGGAAGCCGAGCGATGCCGACACTGACACCAGGAACTCCGAGGCGCTTACCGAGCCGATGACGGTCCGGGGCGCCGTCTTGCCCTTCGACAACAGCGTGCTCGTTGTGACGGGGCCCCAGCCGCCTCCCCCGGAGGCATCGATGAACCCGCCGAAGAGACCTAGCGGGGCGAGGAACTTGGTGCTGTGGCTGGTCCCCCGCGCTCCGAAGGTTAGCGGGGTTCGCAACGAGAACCTCAGCAGGACATAGCTTCCGATAGCTACCAGGATCGCGGCCATCAGCGGTGCGGCATGCTCGGTGGTCAGCGACGACAACACGGTTGCGCCGACGAACGCGCCAACCGCTCCGGGTGCGCCCAACTTGGCGACCAGAGCCCAGTCGATGTTCTTGAACTTCCAATGCGACAACCCCGAGGCAAAGGTGGTCCCGACCTCGGCTAGGTGTACCGCGGCGCTGGCCTGGGCCGCCCCGACGCCGGAAAGCACCAGCAACGTCGTTGCAGTGACACCGAAGGCCATACCCAAAGCGCCGTCGACGAGCTGCGCGCCGGTGCCGACAAGGGTGAAGATCAGAAGCGAACGCATGGCTGCTCTCAGGAAACGTGGTCACCGCGTGGTGACCACAATGGACGGGTGGGGGCGCGTCAGGGACGCAGACAACACCACTCGTCGAAAGCCATCAGACGCCGGGAGGGCCAGAAGGGCTCCAGCGCGCACACGTCGGACGGCGCCAGCGCGACTAGCACGCGTACAGCCATCGACGGTTCCTCACTGGTGGGCGTTACAAATCTTCGACAGACTACACGGTCAACAGCCGGTAGAGCCCGATAAGTCCCACTATCACGATCACGGCCCGTAGCGCGGTGGGTGAGAGGCGTCGCCCGTAGTGCGCGCCGAGGAAGCCGCCCAGCAGGGACCCCGCGGCAATCAGTCCGGCCGCCGTCCAGCTGACCCGGTCGAACGCGCCGACTGTGTACGCCAGCGCGGCGACCACGTTGACCACCAATGCCAGGAGGTTCTTGGCGGCGTTCATCCGCTGCAGGTCCTCTGGCAGCAACGCACCCATGGCGGCGATCAGCATGATCCCCTGCGCGGCGGTGAAGTACCCGCCGTAGACGCCGATAGCGAATGTTGCCACAACCAGTGCTGTCATCCGGCTCGCCGACACGTGATCGATCGAGCGCCCCGAGGCCTCGGCTCGAGTGCGTGCCCAGGCCTGTATTCGCGGGCCCACCACCATCAGGGACAGCGCAATGATCAGCAGAACCGGCACAACCTCGGCGAACACCTTGTCGGGAAGATGCAGGAGCAGCCAGGCGCCAAGGCCGGCCCCGACGAACGAGGCCGGGATTTGCCACGCCAGCCGATCCCACTGTCCCCGCAGCTCACGGCGGTATCCCCAGGTCCCTGACACGCTACCGGCCACCAGTCCGACGGCGTTGGACATGGTAGCTGTCACCGGGGGGAAACCCAGCGCCACCAGTGTCGGGAACGTGACCAGGGTGCCGGATCCGACGACGGCGTTGATGGCTCCGGCTGCTACACCTGCCAGCCCGATGAGGATCATCTCGACGACCGGCACTCGGCCAACCTATCGAAGGTGAATCCCGCCGTGTTCTGTCAGGTCTGCGTCCGAACCGGCGTTGGATTCACCGGGTACGGGAGCGGGTGCCTCTCTTTTCCCGGACCCTGACGTTGATCCTGACCGGGCTGCCCTCGAAGCCGAACGTCTCCCGCAGCCTGCGTTCCAGGAACCGCCGATAGCCGGCCTCAAGGAAACCAGTCGTGAACAGTACGAAGGTCGGTGGGCGCGCGGTGGCCTGGGTGGCGAACAGGATCCGCGGCTGCTTGCCACCGCGCACCGGCGGTGGCGTCGCGGCCACGATCTCCTTGAAGAAGTTATTGAGTCGTCCCGTCGACACCCGGGTGTCCCACGACGCCAGCGCGGTTTCCAACGAGGGCACCAACTTCTGGATCGCTCGGCCCGTTTTGGCCGAGATGTTCACTCTCGGCGCCCATTGCAGCTGCGCGAGCTGCAGATCGATTTCGCGGTCCAACAGGTAACGGCGGTCCTCGTCAACCAAATCCCACTTGTTGAATGCCAGTACCAATGCCCGCCCCGCCTCGGTGACCATCGAGAGTATCCGCTGATCCTGCTCGGTCAACGGTTGCGAGGCGTCAATGAGCACGATCACCACCTCGGCGGAGTCGATTGCGCCACGGGTGCGCACCGACGCATAGAACTCGTGACCGCTGGCCTGTCCCACCTTGCGTCGCAGCCCCGCGGTATCGACGAATCGCCAAGGCTTACCGTCCATTTCGATCAGGGAATCGACCGGGTCGACAGTGGTTCCGGCAACGTCGTGCACCACGGATCGCTCATCCCCCGAGAGCCGGTTGAGCAGCGAGGACTTGCCGACATTGGGCTTGCCCACCAAAGCCACGCGGCGGGGACCCCCTCCCCCGCCGCTGACCTCCGAAACCGTTGGTAACGCTTCGACGACGACATCGAGCAGGTCGGCGACGCCGCGCCCGTGCATCGCGCTGATCGAGTGGGGCTGTCCCAGCCCCAGCGACCACAAGGCTGCGGCATCGGCTTCGCTGCGCTCCGTGTCGACCTTGTTGGCCGTCAGGAATACCGGCTTTCCGGAGCGTTGCAGGAGCTTGGCGGCGGCTTCGTCGGCGGCGGTGGCCCCCACGATGGCGTCCACGACGAAGATGATCGCGTCCGCGGTGCGCATCGCCACCGAGGCTTGTTCGGCGACGAGCTGTTGCAGGCCTTTGGCGTCGGGCTCCCATCCGCCGGTGTCCTGCACAAGGAACCGCTGACCTGACCACAGGGCATCGTAGGAGACCCGGTCGCGGGTTACACCGGGGACGTCCTGAACGACCGCTTCACGCCGACCTAGGATCCGGTTGACCAACGTGGACTTACCGACGTTAGGGCGGCCAACCACAGCCACCACGGGCGGCGGCGCGGCTACTTCCTCGACTGCGTCGGCGACCTCTTCGGGTCCTATCTCCCAGTCACGTTCATCGATCCAGGTGCTGTCCGACTCAGTCATCCGCGCACCTCCGCCCGCTGCCCGACCAGCCCGGCTAGGTGGGCGATCACCTCGGATTGGGTCATCTCACTCGTGTCGACGACGATCGCATCGTCGGCCGCCTGAAGCGGCGATACCGTACGTGTGGAGTCCAGATGGTCCCGGCGCTGGACGTCGGCCAGCACCCGTTCGTAGTCATCAGGTGACCCGGCCGCGACGTTCTGGTCGTTTCGCCGGCGCGCTCGCTCTTCGGCCGACGCGGTCAGGAAGATCTTGAGTCCGGCGTCAGGCAACACCACGGTGCCGATGTCGCGTCCCTCGACCACCAGTGTTCCCGGCCCCTGCGCAAGCGCCCGTTGCAGGCCAACCAGCCGGCTCCGCACCGCGGGTACCGCCGAGACCGCTGACACCGTTTGGGTCACGGCGTCGCCGCGGATCTCGGCCGATACGTCCTGGCCGGCCAGGTAGCAGAGATCCTCACCCGGTTCATGTCCGACCGCGAGCTGGATATCGTCGGCTACCCTGCCGATCGCTGCCGCGTCGTCGAGATCTACACCACTGCGCAGCACGCCGAGGGTGACGATGCGATACATGGCGCCGGTATCCAGATACCTCGCGCCCAGATTTTTCGCTAAACCTCTTGCCACCGAAGACTTTCCGGTGCCAGCCGGACCGTCGATCGCAATAACAAATGCAGGGCTCACAGGCCCACCGCCTTGTACAGTTCGCCGATCTCCTTCTGAGTCAACACCCGAATACTGCCTGGCCGCTGATCCCCGAGCGAAACCTCGCCGATGTCGGTACGGACCAATTCCCGGACCGGGTAACCGACTTCGGCGAGTAGCCGGCGCACGATGCGTTTGCGGCCCTCGTGCAGTGTCACCCGCACCAGTGACTTCCCGGGAACCGCATCCATCACTGCGAAATCATCGACGCGTACCGGACCATCGTCTAGTTCGATGCCTTGTCGCAGCTTGCGTCCCAGGCCCCGGGGCACCATTCCGTCGACAGTGGCGAGGTAGGTTTTGGGTACTTCGAACGATGGGTGCATCAACCGGTGCGCGAGTTCGCCGTCATTGGTCAACAGCAGCAGGCCCTCTGTGTCGGCGTCAAGGCGTCCCACATGGAAGAGCTTCTTGTTCCCGCGAACCCGATGCTCGATAAGGTCACCGACACAGGATCGGCCGCGGTCGTCGGACATCGTGGATTGCATACCCAACGGCTTGTTGATGGCCAGGTGCACCAGCGTGTCATCGAGGGTGATTCTGGCACCGTCGACCCGGATTACCGACACGTCGGGGTCGACCCGGGTGCCCATCTCGGTGACTACCACGTCATCCACTTCGACCCTGCCATCTCGAATCATTTTCTCGGCGACGCGCCGCGACGCAATTCCTGCCTGCGACAAGACTTTCTGAAGCCGAACACCCGCGCCGTCGGTCATCCTCACTCCCGGTCTACGTCGAAGGATGCCGCCGACTCGGTGGTGGGGGCACCGTTGAGCTTCATGAAACGTGGTTCTTCACCGAGAGTTTCGCTGAGATCATCGATCACGTCGACATCGGGTAGCAGCGGTGCGATGTCGGGAAGGTCGGTCAGCGAAGTCAAGCCGAGCCGTTCCAGAAACAGCTCGGTGGTCGCAAAGGTGACGGCGCCGGAATCGGTATCGGTTCCGGATTCGGCTATTAGGCCTCGGGCCAGCAGAGTACGCATCACGGCGTCGACGTTGACACCTCGCACCGCGCTGACCCGCGCCCGGGTTACCGGCTGCCGATAGGCGACGACAGCCAGCGTCTCCAACGCCGCCCGCGTGAGCTTCGAGCGTGCACCGTCGAGCAGCAGCCGCTCCACGTAGGGCGCGAACTTTGCGCGGGTGTACATCCGCCAGCCACCCCCCGCTTCGCGCAGTTCGATTCCGCTATCGCGGGCGGCTAGCTCGTCGGCCATCGAGTGCAACACCTCCGATACCCGGACGGACGGCTGATCCGTCGCGGCGGCCAGCGCATCGGTGGTTACCGGGGTATCGACGACGAGTAGCAGTGCCTCGAGCACGGAGTTCAGTTCACTAACGTCCGAGTCCGGAGCCGAGGCCTCGGTGTCGGTCGAGTCGTCTGAGGTTTCGTTGGTCATCGGTCTTTCTATTCCGCGTCAGCGGTCACCAATTGATCGCTGCTCGGTCGCTCTCCGGTCCACGAAATCTGGAGCACACCAAGCGGTTCTGATTGCTCGAATGCTACCGCCCTGGCTCGGTACAGTTCGAGCAGAGCCAGGAACCTCCCCACGATCTCCATCGGCAGCCGACAATCTGCCACGAGGTCGGAGAACGAGGCCCAGGCGCCGACGCCGCGACCCTCGAGCAGGGACATCAGGTTGGCTGCCTGTTCAGGTACTGACACCGAGACCTGATGCAGGTGATCGGTGTCTACCGTCGGCGCGGGTCGCGGGCTAAAGACGGCAGCCGCGATCTGCGCAAAGCTGTCGGCGTCCACGCCGAGCATCACCTCGGGCAGCAGATCCTGGTAGCGGTCCTCCAGTGCCACCGACCTCGGGTAGCTGCGCAGCGCCGCGGCCTCCAGTTCGGCGAACATCCCGGCGACGTGCTTGAACGCCCGGTACTGCAGCAATCTCGCGAACAGCAGGTCGCGCACCTCGAGCAGCGCGAGGTCTTCCTCGTCGTGGACCTCACCGGCGGGCAGCAGACGCGCGGCTTTGAGGTCCAGCAGCGTTGCCGCGACCACCAAGAAAGACGTGGTCTCCTCCAGCCCGAGTTGGGGCCCGATCGCCTTGGTGTAGGCGATGAATTCATCGGTAACCTGATGCAGCGCCACCTCGGTGACGTCGAGCCGATGGCCGAAGATCAGCTGAAGCAGCAGGTCGAACGGACCCTCGAAATTACTCAACCGAACCTGGAAGCCGGTTTGGCTGGACCCTGGTGATTCGGCTTCTTTGCTGGACGGCGTCTCGCTCACGCGCCGAACCGGTCGATAACCTCACGCGCTAGCGCCCGATACCCTTCGGCCCCCGCAGATTTCGGCGCCCACGTGGTGATCGGCTCACCAGCCACACTGGTCTCAGGGAACCGCACGGTGCGGCTGATGACGGTGTCGAACACCAGATCGCCAAACCGTTCCACAACTCGGGCCATCACCTCGCGGGAGTTCACCGTGCGGGTGTCATACCGAGTGACCAGAATTCCGCTGATGGACAGCTTCGGGTTCAACCGGTCGTGCACCTTTTCGACCGTGTCGGTCAGCAGGGCCAGGCCACGCAGCGAGAAGTATTCACACTCGGTCGGGATGATGACTCCGTCGGCACAGGCCAGTCCATTCACGGTGAGCAGGCCCAAGGACGGCTGACAATCGATCAGCACGTAGTCGTAGCGGTCCAGCACCGGGTACAGCGCCCGGGCCAGTGATTGTTCGCGCCCGACTTCGTTCACCAACTGGATCTCGGCGGCCGAAAGGTCGATGTTGCTCGGCACGAGGTCCAGTCCGGGTACTCGGGTGCTCAGCAGTACCTGGTCGATGGACACCCGTGGCTCGACCAGCAGGTTGTAGACGGTGTTGTCGAGTTCGTAGTGCGGCACGCCCAGACCCGCGGATAGGGCACCTTGCGGGTCGAGATCCACCAGCAGCACGCGCCGCCCGTATTCGGCGAGGCTGGCACCCAGGTTGATCGTCGACGTCGTCTTGCCGACGCCGCCCTTCTGATTGCACATCGCCACGACCGTGGCTGGACCGTGCTTGCTTCGGGGGCGGGGCTCCGGGATGGGCCGCGGCAATCGGCCCGTCAACCCGGGGGTGGGCGTGGCGTTGCCCGGATCGTCGGTCATGCCAGATCTTGGCTGGTGTGGCAACCCACAGGCGTGGCGGACATCCGGGCAAGTTTAACGGGGACCGGCGCCCCGGCGAGAAAGACCCGCAGGCAACGAAGCCACAAGATATTCGCGAAGGGGTATTTAGGCTGGCCCCATGAGCCTCAAACAGCGGTTGCCCTTCCTTCGGTTGTCGACATGGCGCCTCGCGCTGGGTATGCGGGGGTTTCTGCGCACGGGTCAGATCGGCGACGGACGGGAGGTCGCCTGCGCCGAATATGTCGAGGCCAACGCCCGCAAGGAAGACATCGATGATGTTCTCGCTGCCGTCGACAGGTTCGCCTACGAGACGGCGATCCTGGTCAACGTCGGTGACGAGAAGGGTGCGTTACTCGACGCAGCGGTGCGCCGTGCAGCCCCAAGCCTGGCACTGGAACTGGGCACCTACTGCGGCTACAGCGCCCTGCGGATCGCCCGCGCGGCACCGTCTGCGCGCATCTGCTCGGTCGAATTCTCGGCTGCGAATGCCGAGGTGGCCCGCCGTATTTGGACGCACGCGGGCGTCACAGACCGGGTCACCTGCGTGGTCGGCACCCTCGGCGACGGCGGGCGCACGCTCGATCTGCTGGCGAACGAGCATGGTTTCGCACCCGCCAGCGTGGACCTGCTGTTCATCGACCACGACAAGCGTGCCTACCTGTCGGATCTACGCAGCATTCTCGACCGGAAATGGCTACATCGTGGATCGATTGTGGTCGCCGACAACGTCCGGGTACCCGGAGCGCCGAAGTACCGCGCATACATGCGTGAGCAGCAGGGCACCCGGTGGGACACCATCGAGCACAAGACCCACGTCGAGTACCAGTCCCTGCTGCCGGACCTGGTGCTCGAGTCGGAGTACCTGGGCTGATCGGAGGGCGGGGCTCTCTTACCGTGCCCGCGGATGCGCCCCCGACCAGACTTCGCGAAGCGCATTGACGGTGACCATCGTGTAGATCTGCGTCGTGGTCACCGAGGCATGCCCAAGCAGTTCCTGCACCACTCTGACGTCAGCGCCCCCGTCGAGCAGATGCGTGGCGAATGAGTGTCGCAACACGTGGGGGGATACCTTCGCGGTGATGCCGGCCCGCTCGGCGGAGTCCTGCAGTACCTGCCACGCGCTTTGCCGTGATAGCCGCCCGCCGCGTGCGTTGAGAAAAATGGCGGGCGTCCCCCTGCCGCGCCTCGCCAGATCGGGGCGCCCGCGAACAAAATAGGCGTCGAGTGCACTGACCGCCGGGCGCCCGATTGGAATGAGTCGCTGTTTGCCACCCTTGCCGCGGAGCAAGACCGAGCGGGACTGGGTGTCGACATCGTCAACGTCCAAGCCGACAGCTTCCGAGATCCTCGCGCCCGTCGAGTACAGCAGCTCCAAGAGGGCACGGTTGCGCAGCGTCAACGGCCCGTCGGCCTCGCAGTCACCGCCCGCGCCGTCGAGCAGCGCCACCACCTCGTCGATGGTAAGGCTCTTGGGCAGCCGGCGGCTCGGCGTCGGAGGTTTCACCTCGCGGGCCACATCGAGCGCGGCGAGGCCTTCCGCGGCCGCGAATCGGTGCAGGCCACGCACCGCGATCAGTGCCCTCGCCGCGGAGACCGCCGACAACGGCACCACCCCGTTGTCGGGGTTGCCACGGCGCAGGGCGACCAGGAACTCGCTGACGTCTGCCTCGGTCACCCTGGCCAGATCGTCGACCCCGCGGGAGTTCAGGTGCTCCGCATAGCGCCGCAGATCCCGGCTATACGAGCTGAGCGTGTTGGTAGCGACCCCGCGCTCGATCGCAAGGTGGTCTAGGTAGCCCTGGAATTGGTCGTCGAGCGCTGACCTGCGCGACAGCGGAGTGTGGGTCACCGGCGCCCCGTCCGTTGCGCGAATGCTGACGGACGGTCGGTCCAGGGGGCGTCAACGGCCCTCAACGACCCGAAGTCCGGCATCGCGTGTGCTGCCAGGATGCCCGCTACCGATATCGAGTTGACGATTTCACCCGAGTAGACCCGGGCAACGGCGTCGGCGAGGTCGAAACGCCGCACCGTCAGGTCGGCTTCTTCGTCTTGTCCCTCGGGTCGCTCGACATCGCTTAGCCCGGTCGCCAGGAACACCCGCACGCTCTCGTCGCTGAAACCGGGCGCGGTATCGAGATCGATCAAGGTACGCCAACTCCTAGCCTCCAGGCCAGCTTCCTCCGCCAGCTCGCGCGCTGCCGACACCTGCGGACTTTCTCCGCCGGTGTCGAGCAGCCCGGCGGGCAGTTCCCACAGCCTTCTGCCGAAGGCGTGCCGGTACTGGAAGACCAGAACAATACGGTTCTCGTCGTCGATGGCCACCACGGCCACCGCGCCGAAGTGCTCGACGATCTCTCGGCGCGCCGTACCGCCGCCGGGCATGCGCACCTCGTCGGCGCGAAGCGCAAGTATCTGCCCGGCGTAGAGGGTTTCCGATGCGACGACGGAGAAATCGTGATTACCGGAACCGCCGTCAGCCACGGGCCGGGATGTCTTCGAGGGCGTACTCGGCGCCGTTAGCCTTCGGGTCGGCCCGTTCAGGTATTTCGACCGGCAACCGCTCCTCATTCTTGTAGTCGAGCGACGCACCGATGAACGCAACGAACAGGGGATGCGGACGGGTGGGGCGGCTCTTGAGCTCCGGGTGCGCCTGGGTGCCCACCAGGAACGGGTGTACGGCAACGGGATACTCGACGAATTCGACGAGATGACCGTCGGGTGAGGTGCCGGAGAACCGCAGCCCGCTCTCGGCGATGGTGTCCCGATAGGAGTTGTTGACCTCGTAGCGGTGCCGGTGACGCTCCGAGACCGCGGTGGCTCCGTACGCCTGTGCCACGAGGGATTCCGGCTCAAGCACGGCCGGGTAGGCGCCGAGCCGCATGGTCCCGCCGAGGTCGGCTTCGCCGGCGACGACCTCACGCTGATCGGCCATCGTGGAGATCACCGGGTCCGGTGTGGCCGGTTCGAACTCGGCCGAGTTCGCCTCGGTAAGACCCACCGATCGCGCCGCCTCGATCACGATGCACTGAAGACCAAGGCAGAGGCCCAACAGCGGCAGACCGCGCTTGCGGGCGTACCGGATGCTTCCGACCTTGCCTTCAATACCGCGGATTCCGAAGCCCCCGGGGATCAGGACACCATCGACATCGGCCAATGCGGCCGCCGCACCGCTGTCGGTCGCGCAGTCGTCTGAGGCCACCCAGTGCATCTCCACTTTCGCGTGATGCGCGAAGCCGCCGGCCCGCAGTGCCTCGGCGACCGATAGGTAGGCATCGGAGAGGTCGATGTACTTACCCACCAGCGCGATACGAACGGTTTCGCGCGGTTCATGCACCCGGCGCAACAGATCGTTCCACTGGGTCCAGTCCACATCGCGGAACGACAGACTTAATCGCCTGACCACGTACGCATCGAGTTCTTCGCGGTGTAGCACCTTCGGGATGTCATAGATGGACGGCGCATCCGGAGTGGAGATGACGCCGTCGATGTCGACGTCACACATGAGGGCGATCTTGACCTTCAGCGGTTCCGGGACGTCACGATCGCAGCGCAGGATCAACGCGTCCGGGGAGATGCCGATACTGCGCAGTGCCGCCACCGAGTGTTGGGTTGGCTTGGTTTTGAGCTCACCCGAGGGCGCCATATAGGGCACCAGCGAGCAATGCAGGAAGAAGCAGTTCTCCCGGCCCACCTCGTGACGAACCTGACGGGCAGCCTCTAGGAACGGTAGCGATTCGATGTCGCCTACCGTTCCACCGATCTCGGTAATCACCACGTCAGGCCGGTTGCGGCCATTATCTCCGGCGGCCATCGCCAATATCCGGAGCTTGATCTCGTCGGTGATGTGCGGGATTACCTGAACCGTGTCGCCGAGGTACTCCCCCCGGCGTTCCTTGGCGATCACCGACGAATAGACCTGCCCGGTGGTGACATTGGCGATGCCCGACAGGTTGCGGTCGAGGAACCGCTCGTAGTGTCCGACATCCAAATCGGTCTCGGCGCCGTCCTCGGTGACGAAGACCTCGCCATGCTGGAATGGGTTCATCGTGCCGGGGTCGACGTTGAGGTACGGGTCAAGTTTCTGCATCGTCACCTGCAGTCCTCGCGCGGTGAGCAGCTGGCCGAGGCTTGAGGCAGTCAGACCTTTGCCCAGTGACGACACCACACCACCGGTCACGAAAATGTGTTTGGTAGCGGCCTGCAGATGCTTGCGTAGCGCTGGCAAGAGCGACCTCCGTGACGGACGGGCAGGGCTTGATGTTGTGGGCTCGCCTCGTCGAATCGTCGAATCGAGCCCGGTTTGGGGCCTGCCGACCCACGGAATCTCACCCTAACACCGACACCGACAAGTCACAGTTGACACGCGGATAGACCGCAGGCGGCCGGGCGCCAGGACCGTAGCGGACACAACCGGCACGGTACGGTGAGCCGCCATTCGCTCGCGATCTCCATTTCGGTGTCAATTCTTTGGACATTCACCAAATACCGTCGAAGTAACCATCCGAAAGTTCCTTCAGAACAGATCGACGCCATTAATTCGATGTAATCGAAGTTGACGTTGCCTATTAGTTTGTTCGCAGTTTCGACAAATTCGTGTACGCAGGAAGCCGCAGGAGGCTCCACCGCGAGCGTCGGCGCCCCAGCAACGCCCTAGCTGTGAAGTTGCTGTGAGCGCAAGAGATTAGGCGCTCTCTGCAACGAACGGTGCCGCGCCGAGGATGCGCAACGGTTTCGCTTGGCATCTCCTGGAGATGTCTGCGAATGGGCGGGCCGCATTTTCTTAAGCCCAAAACAGTGTCGACTCTTGACGCTCGGCAAAGGCTCGTGTTTTATTAGATTTTCACGTGGGAAATGTCGTGTCGTGATCGTATCGAGATCAGTCGAGTCGCCGCCGGGAGCGGTCGCTAAGAAGTGGACAGGAGTGCATTGCTGATGAGCTACGGACGGTTTGTGGGCCGGGTAGGTGCTTTGGCGGTGGCGTTGGGGATCGGGATCGCCTTGCCGGTGGACGCAATGGCAGATTCGACGGACAGCAACTCATCCGACACCAATGCGAGTTCAACGGGCGGCGGTTCCAACGAGCATTCTTCGGCGGCCGAATCGAGCGAGAGCGCCGCCTCGACGACGGCCGATTCGACCTCAGAAACAACGCCGGCGCTGGACAGCAGTGCCGATGATGCCGAACCGGCCGCTAGCGAGGACGCCCAGCTTGAAGCAGAGGCCGAAGCCGAAGCCGAAGCAGAGCTCGAGGCGGACGCCGAATTAGACCCCGAGGCAGAGGCCGAAGCAGAACTCGATACAGACACCTCCCCGCAAGCCGACGCCGAGGATTCGAACGGCTCCGCCGGAATTGACGAATCCGACCTTGATGAAGATGAGGTTGAAGCCGACGCACTTCAGATCTCACCCCAAGCCGATGCCGACCGCGGCCGGGGTACAGCGTCCGTATCGGCCGACTCGTCGAGCCCGGCTATGGCCGAGCTGAGTGCTGATGCCGAACAAGTCGACGACGTACCCGTAGCCGTTTCGTCTCCGGAGCCGACACCAGAGGCGGTGTCCGATAAATCGGCCGATAAATCGGCTAACAGCGCTGTGGTCGTGGCCCCGTCGATCGTGCAGCAGGAGACGGAACCGGCTGCGGTTGCGCCGTCG